>JASHPV010000164.1 GCA_030037875.1 Thermoplasmata archaeon | reverse complement strand
TTCCGCGGGCACGGAGGTCCTCGGACAGCCGGACCTCTCCGTCGATCCGGTGCGCCCCCGAGAGGTCGAGTTGCCGCGCCAGGAGCTTCGCGCCCACGGCTAGCGAACCGGTCACGCGTCCCGTACCGACCTCAACGCTCCCCTCGACCTTGGTGAACCCCCGAGCGACCCAGTCGAGTACACGGACGTTCGGGACCCGGTTGGTGCCGGTGAGTCGGAGCGATCCCGAAAGCGGAGGAGGCGGCGGTGCGGCCGGCGTGGTACCGAAGCCCGCCGGCGTTGGCTTGGACGTCGGCGGAGGTGCAGCAGGAGCCGCGGCGGCCATGCGAGGCGCTACTCGAACCTCCCGAGTTGAAGAGTTTTTGGAGAGCGCCCTCGTCACTCAATCTCGGACAGGCCCCACCTGTAACCGACGGTGCTCTTGCCGGATGCAGAGATTCTGGAAAACCGGGATTCCGTGAGCCCGCGCGGCTTCGGCCGCCTCAGCGTTTTCCACCCCCAGCTGCATCCAGACGGCGCCGACGCCCCGGGCGATCGCGTCAGCGACCACGGCCGCGACCCGATCGCTACGGCGGAAGATGTCGACGATGTCGATCCGGCGCTCCGCGGGAATCTCGCGAAGGGAGGCAAACGCTCGGCGCCCGAGTACCTCGGTCAGGTTGGGGTTCACGGGGATGACGTCGTAGCCTTGGCTCAACAGGTACCGGGCGACGCTGTTCGAGTCCCGGTCCGGTTTGTCAGAAAGACCTACGATGGCGATGGTACGGGCGTGAGAGAGAACGTCCCGGATTTCCTCGTCGGAGCCGGACATGCGCGGAGTACCTCACCGCCATCAATAGCGCTGTCGCGCGGCGACTGTCCGCTAGCCCGGTGGGCGACCCGGACCGGCCGGCGGTGGGGTAGGGAGCGGGGGACGATCATAGGTCCCCGGGGGAGGAGGTGGCCAAATGATCGCCGGATTGCTTTGCGAGCCCGGGGGCGGGGGCGCCGGTCCGGCCACCCAAGGAGTCATGGGCCGGGGTTCCTGGGTCCGGAGCAGCGCCACGACCACGAACACGATCGCGCCAACGAGGATGAGCAGATAGTAGACCTCCTCGCCGTACGGCTTCCAAACCAGCGTGGAGAAGCTCAACGCGTCATGAGCGCCATGGAGGAGGCCCACGACCAGCAGGTTCCCCCGGGTGTACCGGACCGCGAACGCGAAGCCGAGGCCGGCGAAGAAAAGCTCCGCGAACGCCACCCCGGAGGCGAACCCGTAGGTTCCCCCATAGTACAGGTGCATGCTCGCGAAGAGCACACTGGTCCACACGGCGTGCGCGAACCACTGGGAAGGGGTCCGGACGAGCCAGTAGCCGAAGATCCAACCTCGAAAGATGGTTTCCTCGACGATCCCGATGACGAACGAGAACCCGACCCAGAACCAAGGATCGGACTCGGCGGCCACCAGGGGGGGACTGAGCTTGCTCAGCTGGGCGACGGCTGACGGGTCGACGGCGGCCAAAACCGCCACGATCGTGAACGCGGCCACGAGGCCCAAGATGGACATCGCCCCGTACCAGCGGAGGCCCTCGACGACGGCGAGGCCCGGGTTCGAGAAGAACCGCCGTAGCGGTCGCAGCCCCACGAGGAGCAGAAAGGAGAGGACGGGAATCCCGTACACGATCAGGAGACCCGTCGCGAGCGAGGCATAGACCGGGCGAACGAACGGAACCAGCTGCGGGAGGAAGTACTGGCTCAGGATCACGACGACGGTGATACCGACCGCGACCACGTAGTTCCCGAGTGGAGCTACCGCATCGGACGGCGGACCGTTCGCTGGACCGTTCGAGAAACCCATGGCGGATCCGGGAACGGTCCCGCGAGCAAGCAACGGTAATTACGGCTTCCACGCGTGGAAGCCCCCCAAGGCCTCTCGATGGATTTCGCGGTGCTCGTCAAAGTGGTCCCGGCTGTCGAGCAACTTCACTTCGACCCCGAACGAAAGACCCTGATCCGAGCCGGCGTTCAGTCCTTCCTGAATCCCAACGACAGCCGTGCGGTTCGGATCGCGCTCCAGCTGAAGAGACCGGGAGAACAGGTGACGGTGGTCTCCATGGGATTAGCCGAGGCCGAGGCTCCGCTCCGAGAAACGTTCGCCTTCGGGGCGGACCGAGTCGTACTGCTGACCGACCGGGCCCTAGCGGGATCCGACACGCTGGTGACCGCCCAGGTGCTTACGCGCGCGTTGCAAACGATTGGACACGGCCTGGTTCTGGCCGGGGAACGATCGATCGATTCTGAAACTGGTCAGGTCGGGCCGGAAGTGGCGGCCCTGCTCGATGTCCCCGTGGTAACCTCGGTCCGGAAGCTGGACAGGGTCGCCGGGGGAGACGACCTCGAGGCCGTCGCCGAGACCGGCACTGGGTGGAACCGGTTTCGATTAACCCCCCCGGCCGTCGTAACGGTGAATGAGCGGATCCTGCGCAAGGCTCCCAAGCCGACGCCGGCCGAAAACGCCCGGGCGCTCGAAATGCGCGTGGAAACCCGAGGGACACGAGAACTGGGTCTCGCAGCCCAGGCCGTAGGGCTCGAGGGATCGCCTACGCGGGTGCGAACCGTGGAGAACGAGGAACCGGTCCGGCGGCCTCACATTTTCGCGGGGGAAGATCTCGAGACCCGGATCGAGAGCGCGGCCGCCGTCATCCAGGGACTGCTGCAATCTCCGGCCGTGCGTCCCGGGGTGCTGCCTCCGTTTCCGTCGTCCTTGCCGGAGGCACGCGAGGTTCTGGTCCTAGTGTCCGACACGACCGGGGCAACGGACCCGGCAAGCTTCGGCATACTGTCCGAGCTCCGGCGATGGGGCTCTCACGTTTGGCCGTCGGCGGTGTGGGTAGGCCGGGCCCCGGACGACCGGGACCGCGCCGATGTAACCCGGGCCGGAGCGGCCCGAGGGTACTGGATCCCCTTAGCCGGCGCCCTCGTCAATTCGCGATCCGCCGCGAAGGCGATGGAGAACGTTCTCGTCGCCCGACCCGCGCTCGCTGGGGTCATCGTGCCTGCGCACCCATTCGGACGAGAGGTCGGGGGGCAGTTCGCGGCCCGTCGCGGACTCGGACTCACGG
>JASHPV010000163.1 GCA_030037875.1 Thermoplasmata archaeon | reverse complement strand
CGAACTCCAAGTACCGGTATACCTCGCCCGTCGGGGTGTTCGTCTCGGTGTCGATAAACGGCCGCCAACCGATGTAGGCCTGGGCAGTGGCGTAGGACGAACTCTGGGCGTTGACGTCGTTGATTCCCAGAGCGATTGCAGCCAAGGCCGTGCTCGCACCCTGCATGTTGACGACGACCGACTGGCCATAGCCCTCGAGGTTGACCGGGACCACTACAGTGCTGGTCTGAACCAGCCCGTCGGACGCGTACCCGATACCGTCCACTTGACCCCCGACATCCTGGATTACAGCGGGGTTACCGGTGCCACCCGTCGTGTGGGTGGTGCCGCCGTACGTGAGTCCGCAGCTGGTAAGCTGGCCGTCACTGCCGCAGCCCGTAAAGCCGACTGCGAGCGGGTTGTTGCCGGACGCGCCAACCGCCATGATACGCGCGGTGAAGCCCTGGGTCGTTCCACTCACTTCCGAGCGGTAATTGGCATCGATGGGGGCCAGGTCGCCTCCCGACGTTGCCACGGCTCCGGTGCCGCCGAGGCAGATGCTGAAGCCACAGCTGTCCGCTTCGGCAGTAGCGTCACAGAGGTCGTGGGTGTATCCCGTCGTCACACAAGCGCCTTCGTGGGCGCCGAGAGCGCCACCTAGCGTCAGCGAGTAACCAGTGTCGGTGAACGCAACCGCGATTCCGGTAGGCGTGGTACCTATGAGGGCCGCCGCGAAGGCGGGAACCTGGTCCCAGACGAAGCCGGTGCCCTGAGCGGGCTGAGCGGAGGCAACGCCGTCCATCGTGAAGCTACCCGGTTGGAGTAGGTTGGTGCCAGTACCAGTCGTGGAGCTCACATCGTCGTAGATGGAGTTAATCGTGTCCCACGACACGGAGTTCGGCACGGCGCCCGAGACGCCGCTCGTCGCGGCGTCCGCCGCGGTCACGAAGTGCGGGTTGTTGGCTGCAACGATTACGTCCACGCCGTCGTAGGCAACGATTTGCTGATTCAACGACTGTGGGCAACCATAACTCGTCTCGAGGCTCTCGGCCGTGTACGAGTAGGATGACATCTCTCCGATGTCGATTTGACCCGAACAGACAGCCGCCGCGCCTGCGCCGCTACCGCCTTGGTTGACGCTGATCACGACGTCCGAGTTGTTCGCCTCGAACCAGGTCGCGGCTTGCTCGGCGAATGGGTAGACCGACGTGCTCCCCCCGATAGTAACGGTATACTGGGCTGTTGGGGTCCCAATGCCCTTCGTGATACCGCCCTGCCACGCGACGAGCCAGAGGTACAACGCCGCCGCCGCCGCCACCGCGATGAGGATCAGAATCAGCGTCGCCACTACGGGCGACACCGCCTTTCCCTTGCGTTGGAAGTGGTGGGAGTACCCCCGCCGTCGCCGGGTTTCGTTCATTCGATTCTCTCTCATTTTCTCTCCTTCTCCTATGTTGTTGTTTACCTGCCCGTCCCCCCGTGAGGGCGACTTGGCGACCTGCGAAGCAGATGGAGCGGCATAACCCGACCCGAAGTAGAGTTCGTATAACATGGTACGAATTCGTGGACCTCCGGGGTGACCTCATCTCTCCGGCGTTCACGAAAGGGCACGGAATCTCCGGACTTTCCGAGCCGGCGATTTAAATGTGTACAGCATGTTCGCCCGCCAATGGATTCCCGGTCGGATCCGGTATCACCCGGGCCGAGCGTCCCATATCAAACGGAATCGGCCGCGAACCCTGTTTCCGCGGAGCGCGAAACGGGGGCAGATTCACCCCAGCATGCCACAGACTTTTCTACGCCCGCGGGAAGGGCATCCGAACCCCGGAGTTCAGCCGTCGGATCAGCGTCCGCTCGGAAAACTTGGTGGAATCGCTCGATAACCCTCTATGCGATTCTGGCTACGGTAGTCGCAGTTGTCCTTGTGCTAGCAGCTTTCGTCGCTACTGGGGATTTGCGCCGGACGAGCGGATCGTCCCCAACCATTCTCGTTACGAAGGGAACCCGAGATTTGATTCCCTTCGGGGAGTTCGACACCGTCGTGATCGACGCCAAAGCCGCCTCGGAGGTCAATGGGACCGTTGTCATTCTTTTCGCTCTAATCGTGTACACCATGACAACCCAGCAGTTCACTTCCTACGTCAAGACCGCAAATGTCTCGGTTGATGGCTACACCTGGAGTTCTGGGCTAATCCAGAACGACACTTCGGGCCACAACCTTGACATCCAAGTCGTTGCGGGGTTTACGTATCTAGTGTTCGCCAATCCCCTTCCCATTCAGACTCTCGTCGGATTCAGTACCAACCTTATCCTTGAGGCGTCCGGGTAGTGCTGCGCTCACTCCCAGCTTTCTTGGTGAGCCCGGCGGATCCGGGTCGCTTCGCAATGACGGCAGGGGAGGTCGGACGGAGGTCGACCCGGGGTTCCGAGTGTGACCCAAATGGCACCCGCCGAGGACGTCTCTGTTGACTTACGGAAAATACGGCAACTCCGGACGTTTGGTTTAACGGGCTGGGCCCGCTGGTCCTCCAGGTGAGCACTCGGTGAGTACACAGCCGGTCTCGACCCGCTCGGAGCGGACGGTCCAAGAGCGAAACGCGCCACCCATACCCCGTCCATCTGCGACCGAAATCAAGCCGAAAGATCGCGCCACTCTCCGCCGACAGGCTGCCGAACTCGACTCGCTGTTCGTCAAGCGGGCGACAATCCCGGAAAAGACCCTTATTCAATCCGAGCTCGGCTACATGCGTCGGGTGCTACTGGAAGACCGGCGCGGTGTCGACATCACGTATCCCGTGAACCCTCCCTACGCCTTCGTCCACATCGCCTTTGACGACGCGAAGGGGGAGTTCGAGTACGAGATCCTTGAACCGACGCTAAAGCCTGGGGAGGACCAGAAACTCACCCAGATCCGGGAGAAAATGGAGGTGATGATGGCGCAGCAAGAACTTCCGGTCGTGGAAGGTCAGTCGTTGGAGCAATCGCCCGCTCTCCAGGAGTACATCGAGGGGCGGTTCCAGAGCGTTCTCGATCTTTACAACATCGTCGTGCCAGAGAAACGTCAACCCGTCCTGCTGTACTTTTT
>JASHPV010000162.1 GCA_030037875.1 Thermoplasmata archaeon | reverse complement strand
CGCCTGGTCGGCGGTGGTGACGTCCATGATGACGCCTCCCTGCTGCATCCGGGCGAAACCGCGTTTTACGAGTTCGCTGCCGAATCGGAGGCTCTCCAACCCCTCGGGCATGGTTCCATTCCGTCGAGCCGACGGCCCTATAATAGACTGGGGAAGGCAGGTCGACCGGTTCTCTCTGTCCGCCCGGTGCCGCGAGGAGCTCGCGGGGACGGAGCATTGCTTTGGAGAACGCTTTCGGCCCTCCACCCAGGCGGATCTCCAGGGCAGGAGCCGGTCCGGAAGTGGCTCTCCTGACCGTGAAGGGAGGGGAGCGTGGCCGTCTCTGGAGACCCTGAAGCGACCGCAGAAACTCCCCGAGGCGGTACACTCTGAGGAACCTTAGCCCGCCTGACAGCGCGTCGGACGGCCGCGACCCCTGGGGGGAAGGCGGGCGAATCGGGCGACGAGGTCTAATCGACCTTCAGTTGACCGTGTCGAGAACTATGGTCGAGAAGTTCAAGGACCCTGTCTGTGGAATGATGGTGGATCCCGAGCGGGCGGCGGCAAGCGGAACCTACCGCGGGCAACCGGTGTACTTCTGCTCCGTTAGCTGCAAGACCGCCTACGACCGGAAGCAACCGGCGCCAAGCTAGCGGGACGGCCCCATCGGTCGAATGCGCACCAATGCGCACGCGCCGATAAGTTCAAGAACTAGTCGCTACAAAACCGTTTCCTCGCAGCCGCGGATGCCCCGCGGCCTCGAGGAGTCTGCTTACGATGTGGACGCGGGATCTGTCCGTGGGATTGGCGTTGGGTTTGATCGTGGTCGCTGCGGGCTTCGGGGCGTTCGGGGCCTCTAGCGTTGTGGGAGAACTTCGAACCACTGCGGCACCCTCCGCCTCTTCGGAGGTCCCGGTCGTCGCCGCGGCCGACAGCCCGCTGAACGCGGTGCTCTCGGTCAATCGAAGCTCGCTCGACATGCCCGGTTCCTTCACGGTTGACACCACGGCCTCGGGCGGAAATCCAAGTCCCTCCTACACCTACCACTACTACGGCATGCCGGCCGGATGCACCGTCAACGAGAACCCCACGTGGTCGTGCTCCCCCAGCGCGACGGGGACGTTCGATATCAATGTCAGCGTGAGCGACCAGAACGGGAACGTCACGAGCAGCAACTTCGAGGACGTCACCGTGGATTCCGCGGTCACGGCCACCCTCGTCGTGAACGTGACCTCGGTTTCGGAGAACCAACCCATCAGCGTGACGACGACTCCCGGTGGGGGGTCCGGCTCTTACAACTACGACTACTTCGGGACACCCCCCGGCTGTGGAGGGTTCAATTCGGCCAGCTTCACTTGCAACCCCAGTTCCACCGGTCAGTACACGATCTACGTGGAAGTCATGGACACGAACGGTGGAGTCGCGATCAGCAACTCCGTGGGCCTCTCGGTGACATCATCCGGGAACGGGAACGGCAATGGCAACGGTAACGGAAACGGGGGCGGGAACAGCGGGAACGGAGGCAACAACTCGAGCAACCCGCTGTCCGGACTTCTCTCCGGTTTCAGCGGGGTTCTTTCCCTTCTTCTGATCGCCGGAATCATTGGATTCGTCACCTGGATTCTGCTGATCGTCGGGGTCTGGATCATCGCCGTCGTGCTGATCCGTCGGCTTCCGAAGCGCGGCGCCGCCTTGGCCGCCGCCCCTGCGACGAGCACGAAGTGCGCGAGCTGCTCGGCCAACGTCCCGGGCGGGTCCAAGTTCTGTCCGGAATGCGGAGCCAGCACGGCCCCGAAGAATAGCTAGGCGGAGTTCCTGCCCCCCTGTCGAACGGCCCCCAGGGACCGTCTCGACCGGCCCCGGCGGACCGGCAGACCAGCGCAGATTCGGCGAGCGACCACGGCATCCCCTACGGTGTGGCTCGCCCGAAAGCCGGATCAGCGGGGCCCTGCCGAAGTCGTGTGGCTTTCGGTCTTCGGGAGGTTCAGCCGCTCGAGAGCGGAGCGGAACCCGGGTTCTTGCCGAATCGAATCAAAAACGGGGCGTTGATAGTCCAGCCAGAAGCCGCTGTACGGGCTTTGGCAGTCCCGCTCCAGCCACTTCAACGCATTTTCTCTGTCCCCGAGTGCCGCGTACAGGAGCGCCATCGAGACGGGCTTCACGTACCGAATCTTCGCCTCGTCCTCTCGCTGGGAGACGAGCCGGAGCGCCTCCTCGGGTTGACCGACCGCCGCCCACAGGATGGCTCGGGTCGTCTCGTTGAGGTCGCCGAGGTCCCCGGACGCTAGCTCGGCTTCCTTCCGTGCCTCGCTTATGCGGCCCGCGCGAGCGTACACGTAACCCAGGTCGATGTGGGTCACGGGATTCTGCGGTTCCCTATCCCGGGCCTCTTCGGCAGAGGCGATCGCGCCTGCCAAGTCCCCGGATTCCTCGAGGACCCCCGTCCGCCACAGCTTCGGCAAACCCCATAGAGGGTCCAGCTCGACCGTCGTCGTCAGTTCTTCGAGCGCCTCGTCGAACCTCTGGAGGACCCGGAGCAGCATGGCGTACCAGAAGTGCGCGTTGGCGTTGCTGGGGTTGAGCGCGATGGCCTGCTTGAACTCGGCCTCGGCGACCTCCCAGGCGAGGTCGCACTGCAACGCAAGATTGCCTCGGGCGGTGTGGGCCTCCGAGGAGTTAGGGTCCAGCTCGAGCGCCTTGCTCGTAAGAGTCCGGGCGAGGGGACAGGCCTCGCGGTGCTCGATGGTGTCGCCGGCGAGCACCAGGTAAGTGTTCGCCAGTTGAGAATATGCGAGGGAGAAGGCCGGGTCTTTCCGTATCGCCTCTTCGAAGAACTTGATCCCCGGTGCGATTCCCTCCAACGCCGACTGGTGCGCCGCGTGGATTCCTTTCAGGTAGAGCTCGTACGCCTCGAGGTTGGAGGTGGGCTTCTTGTGGATCGAGCTTCGCTCCGCTCCGAGGATCTCGAGGCGGAGAGCCCCGGCGGTCCGCTCGGCGACGTCGGTCTGGATGGCAAAGACATCGTCGAGCTCGCGATCGTAGGTGTCGGCCCAGCTGTGCTCTTGCGTGGTCGCATCGATCAGCTGCAGCGTGATGCGTAGGCGATTTCCGGATTTGCGAACGCTCCCTTCGAGCACGGAGCTAACCCCCAGCTCGGAACCGATCTGGGCGATCGACTTCGTTCCCGCCTTGTACTGCATGACCGACGACCGGGCGATCACGCGCAGCTCCCGGATCTTGGAGAGGGCGCTGATCAGCTCCTCGGTGAGGCCATCCGCGAAGTACTCGTCCTTCGGATCGGGACTGATGTTGGCCAGCGGCAACACCGCCAACCGGTTCTCTGTGGCGCTCACGGGGGCGGGCGAATGCGGCTCCCCGGTGAGAGACACCCGGTAGACCGACACCGGAAGGCGGACGCCCGCGAGGACGGTAGGAGCCATCTTGTCGAAGCGGTTCGGCAGCTTGTTCCGGACCTGGTCGAACACCGGGCCCGTAATGCACAGACCGCCCGGAGGTGCCAACCGCTCGATTCGAGAGGCGATGTTCACCGCGTCTCCAAAAATGTCGCCCCCCCGTTCTTCGACGTCCCCCAAATGGAGGCCCACTCGAAGGCGGATTGGAGGAGCCGTTTTTTCGGAGTTTCGCGCCTCGAGTCGCAACAGGATCTCGAGCCCGCATTGAACCCCTTGAAGAGCGCTGTCGAACTCCACGAGGAACCCGTCGCCCGTCGACTTGATCTCGCGTCCGTGGAACTGGGTGAGCAGCGCACGAACCAGCGTTTCCTGTTCTCGCAGCAGCTTCAGGGCGCCGCTCTCGTCGTCCTGGGCCGACGCAGTGAAGCCGACCATGTCGGTGAACATGATAGCGGCGAGTCGCCGGGTCGAGGCCACGGCGCGAGAACGGCAATCGATAGATTAAGCCCCTCGACTCCGTGCCGTCGGGTGGACGAAAAGCCGGCATAGGGCCTTCCCGTCAACAAATCGGCGTTGTTGTACCGGTCCCCTAGGGGGCCGGCCTATCGGGTCCAAATAGGGCGTCGCCCTGACGTGGCATGTGAAAGACCCCTCACGGATCCACGTATCCGTCACCGGAGTTCTCAACGGTACGTACTTCTCCGGCTGGGGCAGCCTCATTGTGGATAGCACACTGGGAACCAAGACGGGCACTATCGTCTACGACCCTTTTCCGGAAGAACTGGAGGGCGCGATAGCCGGACCGGACTGTGTGACGATCCTGACCACCCGGTGTTTCGTCGGGGCGAAACTGGTCGGACGCGAGCGGTTCGCGGGACCCCTCGATCTCCTTGGACGCGAGTTCATGTCGATCCGGTCCACGACTATCGGACGGCGGGGGATCATGAACGTAAGCGAGAGTGCCCGAATCCGGAACGGTACTCTGGTGACGACGCTCACCGGCGTGGGGCAGTACAAGCTCCCGAAGGACCTCAAAGGGCTCGGACCGCTCCGCGAGGTGATTACGGTGGGCGATCACCAAGCGCTGACCTCTCGCGG
>JASHPV010000161.1 GCA_030037875.1 Thermoplasmata archaeon | reverse complement strand
GGCAAGACCACCGCCGCCCGCACGACGGCGGATCGACTCGGTCTCGAGTTCCTCTCGGCCGGCGCCCGGTTCCGGGCCCTGGCGCAGGAACGCGACATGGACCTCGGACAGTTCTCGCGGTACGCCGCGAGCCATCCCGAGGTCGACCGGGAGCTCGACGATTTCATGCAGGGCTTCGCGAAGCCCGGCTGGCTCCTGGACTCGCGGCTCGCCGGCCCGCTCGCCCGGCGCCGGGGCATCCCCGTCCTCTACCTGGTGGTGACCGCGGGGGAAGCGGTCCGTGCCGAACGCCTCGCCGGGCGGGATGGGATCCCCATCCCGGCCGCCCGGCGGGCGATGGTGGCCCGGGAGCAGAGCGAGAAGAGCCGGTACAAGGCGATCTACGGGATCGACCTGGACCGGGAAGCGCCGGACCTCACGGTCGATAGCTCCAATCTCTCCCCGTCGGCGGTCGTGGACCGGCTCGTTGACTTCATCCGCCGGCACGCCACGCCGGCGTCGGGATGAACGGCACGGACCTCACAGCCCCGCCCTTCCCCGCGGTGATCCAGGAACGAATCGCTCAGGGCGCCTTTCTGCTAGTCGACAAACCGCGCGGTCCGACCTCGCATCAGGTGGCGGCCTGGGTGCGCGACCTGCTCGGTGTCGAGCGGGCCGGGCATGCCGGAACGCTGGACCCGCACGTATCGGGCCTGCTATGGGTCGGCGTCGGCCCGGCGCTCAAGCTCCTCCCCCTCCTGCTCGACTTCCCGAAGCGGTACGTGGCCGTGGTCGACCTCCACGGCCGTGTGCCGGCGGCTGAGCTCTCTGCCGTCCTGGCGGAGTTTCAGGGACCGATCTTTCAGACCCCACCCGTCCGGTCGGCGGTTCGGCGGGAGCGTCGCATCCGTACCATCTACCGGCTGACGCTGCTGGAACGAGAGGGACCTTACCTGCTGCTGGACGTGACATGCGAATCCGGAACGTACATCCGGTCCCTCGCGGTGGACCTGGGAGAGGCGCTGGGCGTGGGGGCCCACCTCGCCGAGCTCCGACGCGTGGGTACCGGCCCATTCAAGGAGGCTCAGGCCACCACGCTCCACGGCTTGGCCGACGCGGTGGCGGAGGCACGGCACGGCCCTCCGGACGCCCTGCTCCAATTGCTGCATCCGATCGAGGAGGTCCGCCGGGAGTTCCCCCAGGTCCTCCTGAAGCCCGGCGCCGCGGCGGCGGTCGCCCACGGAGCGGGCGTGGCAAGAGGAGGTATCCGCTCGATATCCCGGCCCTTTCCGGAGGGAGCCCAGGTCGTGCTGATCGCGCCAGACGGCGCGTTCCTTGGCATCGGCGAAGCCCAGGTGGCCTCGGACCGGTTCTCGAGTCGGCCGCACGGGTGGGTCATCGAGAGCCGGCGCGTTATGGTCGATTCGGCGGATTACGAGCGGCTCTGGGACGCTGACCGGCGGGCCGGCCGGACCGAGCCGGCTACGGCGCCCCACTGACGGCGACGAGCGTCTCCGTGCTCTTGACGCCGGGTACCTTCCGGATCCGCTGGACGACCACGTTGAGCGCCTCGTTGATGTGCGGGGCCTGGATCTTCAGGATCAGGTCAAAAGGACCCGTGACCGCTTCGACTTCAGTCACGTAGGGGATCGCCCGAAGCCGACGTATGACTTCCTCGAGTTGGCCGACGTCGGTCTCGGCGAGCAGGTAGAGCGTTTCCATCGGGGTGGGGAAGCCGGCCACCGCGGTACCCCCTCTTGAAGGTAACCCGATGGCGGAAGTTGACGGGCCCGCCTATATCCTCGGCCCTTTCGAGGACGCCGGGGTGCCCGCCAGCGATGACGCTCGTGTTTCGAGACGCGTTGACCGGGAGGCTTCAGGCCGTGCCCCGACCGAAGTCCCGACCCTTGACCATGTACATCTGCGGACCGACCATCTATGCGCGGGCCCACGTCGGCCACGGCCGGAACTACCTCTACTTCGACCTGCTCCGCCGTTATTTCCGCGACCAGGGGCAGCCCGTTCGGCACGTGATGAACATCACGGACTTCGAAGACAAGGTCACGGAACGGGCCATCGCGCTCGGCTTGACCTGGCGCGAGCTGGCTCGGCGGGAGGAACGCCGGTTTCTCGCGGACTTCCATCGGCTCGGCTTGCTGCCGGCCCACGCCACGCCACGCGCGAGCGCCTTCATCCATGAGATGATTCAGTACGCCGAGGCGCTGACGCGCACCGGCCGGACCGCCTGGGACGGCGACGAACTGTATTTTGACCCGGACCCTGCCACGGACGCCCTTAATTTCCCCGTCGGGCGGGAGCTCTCGGAGCATGCCGTGCTGGAACCGAACCTTCCGCCCCCGGGAGCGGACAGCCGGTCGCGCCGTGTCCTGTTATTCCGCCGACAGGAGCCACCGGCCGCCAGCTGGGACAGTCCCTGGGGCCACGGCGCTCCGGGTTGGGCGCTCGAGTGCTACGCGATGGCGCGGAAGTACCTCGGCGTGCCCGTGGACCTTCACGGCGGGGGGATGGACCTGATCTTTCCCCATCACTACTCCGAGAATGCCGTGGCCCTGACCCTCAATGGGCGACTGTTCTCGCGTCGCTTCCTCTACATCGGGTTCGTCACGCAGGGCGGGCACAAGATGTCCAAGTCCGTGGGGAATCTCGTTCCGTTGGGGGATGCGCTCGACCGGTATGGCGCGACCGCGCTCCGCTGGTACTACCTCACGCCGCGGTACAACGCGCGGCTGGAATGGGACGAACCGGCGGCGGCCCGGGCCAAGGCCGAAGTGGACGAGCTCCGTGGCCACATCCGCGCCACCCTGGGTGCCGGCCAGGGCGGGAACCTCCGGGTGGCCGAACTGGCCCGGCTGGTGACTCGAGTGGTCCGCCGATTCGAAGATCAGATCGGGGTCGATGCCGTTCTCGACGAGCTCCGCGAATGGTCGCGCCGGATCGCCCAGGCCTCGGTGCCCCGGTTCGAGCGGGGAGGAATCCCCGAGGCGAGGACCCATTATCGGCGGCTGGAGCGTCTGTTGGGCTTCGACCTCACAGGTCCCGCCGGTCGAGGATGATGCTCAGTCCGTTACCCCCGCCCATACAGAGCGTGGCGAGGCCGAGCGAGCCGCCGCTCGCGATGAGCTCATGGAGCAAGGTGACGACGATCCGGGCCCCGCTCGCTCCGATCGGGTGACCCAGCGCCACCGCGCCGCCCCGGGGATTGAACTGCTCCTCGGTGAAGCCGAAGGTGCGTTGCACCGCGAGCGACGCCGAACTGAACGCCTCATTGTGCTCCACGCGGTCGAAATCGCCCGGAACGAAGCCGGTCCGGGCCAGGTGTAGCTTGACGGTCGGAATCGGGGACTCCATCACATCGTCGGGGTCCACGCCGCTCACGGCGTACGAGTGGACCCACGCCAGCGGGCGGAGTCCAAGCCGGGACATCGCCGGCTCCCCCGCCACGACGACCGCGGCCGCGCCGTCCGAGAGCTGAGACGAATTCCCTGCGGTAAGGATCCCGTCCGGCCGGAAGGCGGGCTTGAGCTTCGCCAGCGATTCGACCGTCGTATCGGGCCGGATTCCCTCGTCATTTTCGAGACCCTTGCCCGTGTGGGTGCGCTCGCCAGGAACTGGAACAATCTCGGGCTTGAACAGCCCCGCCTTGGTCGCGTCGGCGGCGCGTTGATGGCTCCGCAACGCGAAGGCATCAACCTCGGCTCGGGTCAGCTGAAAGTGCTGGGCGACCCGTTCTCCGGTCAGGCCCATGTGGTCGTGGTCCCCATAGGCATCCAGAAGGGAATCCCGCAGAACGGCGTCGTCGGCCGTCAAGGGTCCGTACCGGTGGCCCTCCCGGATTCGATTCGGCAGGAGGAACGGGGCGGAGTCCATGCTCTCCATTCCCCCCGCGACGATCAGGTCGAAATCGCCGGCCCGGATCTCCGCGGCCGCGACGGTGATGGCCTTGAGTCCGGAACCGCACACTTTGTTGATCGTGACCGCGCCCGAGGTGTTCGGAATCCCCGCGCCGAGGAGTACCTGACGCGCGGGGTTCTGACCTGTGCCGGCCTGGATGCAGTGCCCGAAGACGAGTTCGGGGACGTCGGCGGGAGCGACACGGGCCCGGGCCAGCGCCGCCTCGACGGCGATCGTACCCAGGACGGTCGCCGGCGTTTGGCGGAGGTTACCGCCGAACTTGCCGATCGGTGTTCGCACCGCGCTGACGATGGCGACACGGGGACTTTGAGGCGGCCGGGCGCCGGTCGGGGCTCCCACGCCGGAGCTCACGATCAGTCCTCTTCGACTCGAGGCGCGAGGAGGAACGACCCGTCTCCCTTGCCGTTGGCGATCTTGAACTCGATCTTGAGCGGATACTCGTTCCCCACGTGAAGCGTGACGACCTCGTCGGTGCTGATCGACTTCACCATGTTCGAGAAGAAATCGAGAGGGTACATGCTCTTCACCGTCTCCTTCGCCGACAGTTCGGGCAGGGCATCCTTCGGGATCTTGAGGTCGACCCGGTCGGTCTCTCCCTCGGAGTGCATGATGAAATGCTCGGGGGTCAGCTCCAGCGTAACGTGGTCCGATACGCTCTCGCTGCCTCGAATTCCCTGCCTCAACTCCTCGGTGTTCACCTTGACGGTGCCGGGGGGGTTCACGTTGGGGACCTTGGGGTCGGTGATGCCGGCCGGATCGACCACGCCCATATGGCGGGTCAGCTTGCCGACGGTCACAACGAGCTTGCTCTTGCCGCCGTCGTACTGGAGATCCAGGACGTCGCCCGGCTTGCTCAAGCGAAGCACCTCTTTGATCTTCTCGATGTCGAGGCCGATGTCGGTGGCCTCTCCGGTGAACTCCTCGAAAGCGCCTCGGTTGACGTGAAGCACCAGCATGGCCACGTGCGACGGGTCGACGGCCTTCACATCGACGCCGTCCTTGGAGACGCTCAGCTTGACCTCGGAGACCAGCGTCGAGATGACCTCGACGACCTCCCGGAGCACCTCCATCTTCACCTTCGCCTTGAACATTGGAAACCCTGCGCGCGCGATGGGTGGCCCCTCTAAAAGGGTTCCGCCGCGCGGCGGGTGCTCTCGGCGTAGAATCGTGCCCGTCCGGGCCTTGTAGGGGCGGAATCCTCTTGCCTCCGCCCCACTAGGCCGGAAGCCACGTGACCGAGCTCGCTTATCTCGCCGACATGGACGCGGCCTATACACGCCAGTTCGTCGCCAAAGTGGTCGCGCTCCCTCCCGGGGGAGTCGTCCTGGACCGGACGTTCTTCTATCCGGCCGGAGGCGGGCAACAGGCGGACCATGGCGTCCTGACCCCGCGCTCGGGCCCGCCGTACACCGTCGTGGACGTGACGAAATCCGGCCCCAACGCCATTCATCGAGTCCGGCGTCCGACCACGCCGGCGGGGCCCGCTCTCCAGAGCGGGGATATGGTCGAAGGCTCCCTCGATTGGGACCGCCGCCATCGCCACATGCGCCTCCACACAGGCCAGCACCTATTGAGCGCGCTCATCTTCGAGCGGACCGGCGTGCGCACGAGAGAGGCCAACATGTTCGGATCCGGCGGAACTGTGGACCTGGAACGCCCCCTTCCGGCGGACATCCGGCCCGAAGCACTGGCGACCGAAGCCAACGCGATCCTGGCGGAGGGACGCCGCGTGTCCATCCGGTACCTGAGCCGGGAGGCCTGGGAGAACAGCCCGACGCCGCGGTCGGGTCTCGTCGCGCTTCCGCGTCACGTGGACCCGGTCCGGATCGTCGAGATCGAGGGGCTCGACGCCTGCCCATGCGGGGGCACTCACGTGCGCTCGACCCGCGAAGTGGGAGAAATCGCCCTCGACGCGCCCGTGCCGCTCGCGCTCGGCGCGGTACGCGTCCCGTTCAGGCTGCTCGAGGCTTCGCCGCCCACTCGTCCCGGATGACCCCGTAGACCGCGATGTCGTGCCATCGCGCATGATGAAAGAGCGCCGAACGCAGAACCCCTTCCCGCTTGAATCCCAGCCGCTCCAGAAGGGCGATCGAGGGTCGGTTGTCCACGTCGACCGTCGCGCCCATCCGAGGGAGCGGGGTCGTCTCGAACAAATGCGTCACCAAGAGCCCGACTGCCTCGGTGGCGTAGCCGTGCCGTCGAGCGCGGCGGTCCCCAATGACGTACCAGACGTCGATCGTCTCCAGCACTGGGTGCGGCACGTAATGGCCGACGAACCCGACCGGGGTGTCTCCTTCCCGCAGCGCCACGACGTAGCGGGGCGCAAGCGAGGTGGGGTCGCCCCCGGCCTCTCGAATCGACCGCTCGAACTCCTCGAAGGTGTCGACGCTGAACCGGTCGAACGGAGCGACGATCTCGGGGTCATTGTACCAGCTGAAGGTCCGCTTGGCGTCATCGGGAGTGACCGGACGGAGTCGAATCCGGGGCCCTTCGAGGACGCGGGGCTCCTCCTGGGCGATCATTCCGTAGGGGTGGGTGATGTGTCGCGGGACCGACGCCGGGCGGATCCTTTCCGAGCGGGTGTGGCCGACGGGTCGAGCGAAGCGGTCGGTCCGGTCGGCGGGGTCGCTGCCGGAGGGGGAGGCGCCGCCGGCCCGGGCTCGGAGGCCGGGCCGAAAAGGTCCAACGCCTTTCGGTAGCCGTTGGGCGTCAGCGAATAGACCAGCTTCGGCTCGCTGAAGCCGATAACGTACTGGACGCGGCGGTAGATCCAGCGTCCGGTCTCCAGCTGTCGGAGGGCGTTCTTGAGGATCCCGGCCTCGAGGTCGGTGAAGGACCGGTAGATGCCGAACTCGGTCGTATGGGCGTCCGCTTCGAACCGGACCTGGTGGCCCCTATACGTCAGGAGGTGGCGGAGGAGGGATTTTTCGAGACTATCCAGGTCCTCCCCCATGGGGTCCGTTCTTCCTCCGGCACGTTAGGCGATGGTGGTGACCTCATAATTCACGCCGAGGCCCTTGAGGCGCCCGTGCATGGCGGTGACCAGCTCCAAGACATCCTCGATCGAAGGCTGCTTCGTCCACTTGTAGACGAAATCGTGGATCCCCATCGACTCCTCAAAGTTGAGGTCCCGCATGACGCGCAGGACGTCCCGGGGGTTGGACCCCTCGGATTGGAAGATCATCCGGACATACGTTCGCATCGTCCAATTCCCCGATAGAAAACGCAGTACCAGCGAGCTAGGCGGCTGTTCTGATATATAGGATTCCGTCACGTCCCGGGGGGCTCGACGATGACCACTCCAACCGATCTGTCGCCGGTGGTCGTCACGGGAGGCGCGGGAGCCATCGGGGCGGTCCTCGCCCGGAAGGTCGCGGCGACCGGCCGCCTCGTTCACGTGATCGACAACCTTAGCTCCGGGCGGAGGGACCGTCTGAGCGACCTCGAGGCGAAGGGGACGGTCCAATTCCATCAACACGACCTGCGAGAATCCGCGGGGTTGACCGAGATATTCCGGGGCGCGGGCGAGGTCTGGCATTTCGCTGCGAATCCGAACATCCAGAAAGGAACCGAGAATCCCCGGCTCGATCTCGAGCATGGTACCCTCGCTACCGCGCATGTGCTCGAGGCCGCCCGGCACGCGGGGGTCCCTCGAATCCTGTTCGCCTCCTCGAGCGTCGTATATGGCCTGCCGACGGTTTTCCCGACCCCGGAGTCGTACGGTCCGCTATTGCCCCAGTCTCAGTACGGCGCGTCGAAGCTCGCCTCGGAGGCGCTCATCAGCGCGTACAGTTACTCCTATGGCATCCGGAGCTGGATCTTCCGTTTCGCGAACATCGTCGGCCCCGGGATGAGCCACGGAGTCATCTACGATTTTCTTCGAAAACTGCAGCGGGACCCGACGCGGCTCGAGGTACTGGGCGACGGCAAGCAAGCCAAGAGCTACCTCTGGGTCGACGACTGCATCGATGCGATGTGCCTGGCGGAGGAACGAACGCAGGAACCGGTGAACGTGTTCAACCTCGGGACGGAGCAGCAGGTCCCCGTTCGGGAGATCGCCGAACGCGTGGTCCGGGCGTTCGGCGGCCGGGCCCGCATCGAGTACACCGGCGGGGCACAGGGGTGGACGGGGGACATTCCCCAGCAGCTTCTTTCCGTGGCGCGGATCCACGCTCTCGGTTGGAGACCTCGCTTCGATTCTTCGGCGGTGGTGGATAAGGCAATAGAGACCGGCCGGGCCGAATTGGGCCTCTAAGATTCCATGGCCGAAAACGCTCCCGGCGCGCCGGGCCCCGGGAGCCTCGGCGTCATCGTGACTGTCCTGGACGACCCTCGGCTGGAACGGACGCTCGAAAGCTTGCTCGCGCAAACCCGGCGGCCCGAGGAGATCTTCGTCGCGGACGGGGGGAATTCGCCGGTCATCGCCGAGATCTGCGCGCGATTCACGGGGCGCGACCCGAGGATCCGGCGGGTAGCGGCCCCGGGAACCATCGCGGAGTCCCGGAACGTGGCGATCGGGGTGGTAGATTCCGAGCTCGTCGCCTTCCTCGATACCGACGAGGTGGCTCCGCCGGAATGGCTGGAGCGGCTGACGGCCCCGTTCTCGGACCCCACGGTGGGCTTCGTCGGCGGTCCCACCCCGGCCATGGCCGGAACCGCACGGAACGTGGCCGCCCGGTACTATGACGCCTACCTTCGGCGATTCTACGACCGCGTCGCGAGCCGGGATCCCCACGCGCTTCCGATGGGGAACTCCGCGTGGCGTACCCGAATCTTTCGTGAACTCGGCCTGCTCGACCTTTCGGTATCCGGCTACGGCAGCGAGGACCAGGAAATGGCGCTCCGGGCGTTGCGTGCGGGATGGCGGGGCGTCTATGTGCCCACCGCCCCGGTGGAACACGATTTCTCGGACCTCGGTTGGTGGAGTCTCTTCCGGAAGCAACGGCGGTATGGGCACGGCGGGTACGTGATCTGGCGGCGTACGGGGTCGACGTACGAAGCCTCCGTGGACCGGGTACTTCCGTACGCCGTCCTTCCACTACTCGGCGTGGTTGGGCTCCTGTTCCTTCCATTTACGGAGCTTCGATGGGTCGGCGCGGCGCTGTGCCTCGTCGGCTTTGGAGGACTCGCCATTCTGGCCGCCGTCCTCACGGTGGAAGGCCGCCGAGAGGACGCGACCTACCCGGGATACCGGTATCGGGCGGTCGAAATTTGGCGCCGCTGGGCGACGCTCCTCGGCGCGATCGACGGCGCGGTAGCGCCACCCCCGCGTTCGGCCACGTCGCCGCTCGAACCTCGGCGGTAAACTTTAAACCCCACCCCGACTGCGCGCCCCCGATGCCAGAGCATGCCGCCGCGGGAGCCGGCCACTCCAAGAGCGGGGACATCGTCCTCCTCGATTACGAGCTCTGGTCCGAGTCAGGCGGCAAGAACGAGCTCATCGATACGACGCGGGCCGACGTGGCCCAGAAGGAGAACTTCACGCTTCCGGCCGGCTACGAATTTGGACCCCGGCCCCATATCGTGGGGGGCGACGATTTCCCTGCGGCGCTCGAGAAGGCCATCGAGGCCGCATCACCCGCCCAAGAGGTCGAGAAGGAACTGACCCCGGCCGAGGGGTTCGGGGAGCGGGACCCTAAGCAGATCGAGCTCTTCTCGATGCACGAAATCGAACGGTTGCCGGAGATGCGGCGCGACGATGCCGAGCTCAACATCGGTACGCCTCTCACCATCCGGGGCCGCCGGGGGCGGGTCGTGAGCTTCACGGCGGCCCGGGTACGTGTCGATTTCAATCCCCCGTTCGCGGGCCGAAAGATCCGGGCCAAGTTCAAGGTCGTAGAGGCCATTACGGAGCCGGTCGCGAAAGCCCAAGCATTGATCGACCTGACCTACGGCCGGGGCAAGGATTTCACCGTCGAGATGCATGACAAGGTCCTCTCGGTGACGCTACCGGACCGGGCCAAGTTCGACCTCGCATGGCATGCCGCGACCAAGTCGCGGGTCATCGAACGTCTTCGGGCCCATGTCCACCCCAAGTCGATTCGCTTCATCGAGGAGTACGTGACGCCGACTCCCAAGGAGACCAAGGCGGCCGAGGGGAAGGCGGAGCCGAAGGCCGAAGCCGCAGAGGAAAGTCCGAAGGTCGAGGCAGCGGGAGAAAAGAAGCCGCACACCAAGGCCGCTCACTCCGCATCGCCCGCGACGGCGAAATCCTGATCCACGACGACCGACGTGCGCAGAGCGCGCCGAGGTACCGTCTCAGCTTTTCGAGGGCGGGGACAGGATCATATCGACGCCGGCCGCCAGGAGTCCCCCGACGATCGGGGCGACGATGAACAGCCAAACTTCCAAGATCGCCCAGTGTGAGCTCGGCCAGACCTGAGAGATCAGGGCGGGGGCCAGGCTCCGATACGGGTTGATCGAGGCGTTATCGATCGGAATCGCCACCAACTGGGTCAGGAACAGCGAGAACCCAATGGCGACCGGCGCGAGGATCTTGGCGGGGCTTCCGTCCCGCGTGACGCGGTGGATGACGAGGACGAAGAAGAAGGTCAGCACCATCTCGAGCAGGAAAACCCCGCCCAGCGAGGTGGCGAACTGTACCGGCGCCCCGTTCCCGGCGTAGCCCTGGGACGTCAACGCATTGGTTTCCACGAAGGAGAGAAGGTTTCCGGTCGTGGCCTGAGCGATGGCCAGTATCACTTCCACGCCGAGCAGGGCCCCCAGCAATTGCGCGATGAGGTACGGAACGATGTCACCACGCGGCATCTTCTTCGAGACTGCCATCGAGATTGTGACCGCAGGATTGAAGTGGGCTCCTGAAAGCTCGCCGAAAGCGAAAGCTCCGGCCATCACGACGATCCCGAACGCGAAGGAAATTGCGAGGTAGCGGGTATCGTAGGTGAACCCGGCATTGAGGGTCATTTCGGCGGTTCCCACTCCGAACAGGAGCAGGCCGAAGGTTCCTAGAAACTCGGCAAAGTACCGCTGATAGGCCGAAGCCGCCATCGGAATGCGGGATAGGTCTCAGGGTTTGAACCTTGCGCAAGAGAGGTTTCGGGGGCAGGTCGAAGAAACGGGACGGTCCCTCGCAAGCCGGAAACTCGTACCTCAAGCACAAAAGGGACCTCTCCGATTGTGCGCCGTACCATGGGCTCTCCCTCGGTCGCCGCGCCCCAGCCGTTGCCATGGCTCTTCTTCATCGTGGCAATCGCGGTGGCCGTGGTGGTGGCGGCGTTTATCGCCTATCTAGGCGTAACCGGTCACCTGGGAGCGGGGGTCACGGGGTCGAAATCGCCCGGAAGTGGGATCACTTCCTGGCCACTCGTGGGATTCATCCTCAGCATTTCGGCCAGCGGGATGGGGTGGCGCCCGGCGTGAACGCGACCTCCATGGGGTCGGCCCCGCACGGTCCAGCGCGCGATACTCGATGGGACCTCTACAAAGGATGGGTGCTCGGGCTGCTCATCGTGGTCATTGTGCTGGCGGTCGGGGCCGGGTTCTGGTTTCATTATCACCCGTAGAGGCGTCGGCCCCTCGGGCGGCCGGCCATCGATAGAAGTAAACGCGGAGTTCCTCGTCGAAGACCTCGGGAGTCCAGCCAGGCACCTTGTGCCAGTGACTGACGACCCGGGCCCCGTCCGCGAGTTGGCTTTCGAACCGGGGCCGGAGTCGTTCCATGGCTCCGGGCCATAGGAAGACGGCTACGATCTGGGCCGGGCGCAGGTCGACCTCGAAGATGTTGCCCCACTCGACGCGGACCCGGTCTCGGGGACCGCCCCACCAGAGCCGAAGTTTCAGAATCAGGACCCGCAGGGGTTCGACCTCGACGCCCACGACCCGGGCGCCATACTTCCGCGCGGCCGCGAAGACGATGGCGCCGGTGCCGGCGCCGAGGTCGTAGAGGTTCTCGCCCGGGCGGATCGCGGCGAGGTCCAGCATGCGCCGGACGACGCGGGCCGGGGTTGGCTGATAGCCCGCTCCGAAGGCGAACGAAGCGTAGAGAAAGTACGCCACGATGGCTACCGCGACCAGACTGAGGGCGTAGATCGTCGTGGCGAGCGACATCCGTCGTCCTTACGGTTCGCGTCGAACTTCGGCGAGGAGCCGGTCGGCGGCTGAATACGGATCGATCTCGCGAGCCACGACCCGGTCGAGGAGCGCCTGAAGGTCGGGCTCCTGCGCGAGGACCGACGTCAATCGGGCATCTACCCGCTCTCGAACGAGTCCGAGAATCTCGTCGGTCAACTGCCGGCGCGCCCGCACGCGTCGCGACCCATTCGCGTCCAAGAAGGCCTCGTGCCGCAGGACCGCATCCCACAGGTCCGACACGCCGCTGGGAATCGTGGTCGATGTCAGTACCACCACCGGACGCCAAGCCCCCTTCTCCGGGACGAGTTGCGTCATCTCGGTCAGGTATCTCGCGGCCGAATCCGCGCCCGGCAGGTCCGACTTATTGACGCAGAAGACGTCCGCGATTTCGAACAGCCCGGCCTTCAGCGATTGGATCTCGTCTCCGAGATGGGGCACGACGACGACGACGCTGGTCGAGGCCACCTCCCGGATCTCCACGTCGGCCTGGCCGCTTCCGACCGTTTCGACCAGGATCACGTCCATTCCGAACGCGTCGAGGAGCCGAACCGTCTCCCGCGTGGCGAGCGCCACGCCGCCGGAGTGACCCCGCGCCGCCATGGAACGGATGAAGACGCCATCGTCTCCGGGCGGCCGTTCGAGCCGGATTCGGTCGCCAAGAATAGACCCGCCCGAGAAGGGGCTCGAAGGATCGACAGCTACGATCCCGACCCGCTTTCCCTGCACCCGCAGGTGGGCCAAGAGAAGGTTCAGGAGGGAGGACTTGCCCACCCCCAGGGGTCCGGTCACCCCGACGACGGTCGCGTGACCCGAATGGGGGTACAGTGCGCGCACGGAGGGCAGCGCCGCCGGATCGCGATTCTCCACCTGAGTGATCAGCTGCGCCAAGGCCTGCCGGTCTCCCCGCAGCACCCGCCGGGCCACGGGGGGAAGCGGCGGAACAGGCCGCCGGCTCATGAGTGGGAAGGACCGGCGAGCTTTCGCGCTGTGGCCACGATCTCTTCGAGCGAGGAGCCCGGTCCGAAGATGGCCCGGATGCCCATTCGCTTGAGCCGTCTCGCGTCCTCGTCCGGAATGATTCCGCCCGCGAAGACGCGGATCCGCGACGCTCGCTTCTGTTTCAGCAGCGCCAGAACGCGGGGGAACAGAGCCATGTGGGCGCCGGACAAGATGGAAAGTCCGATCAGATTCACATCCTCCTCGAGGGCGGATTCCACGATCTCCTCGGGGGTCTGACGAAGGCCGGCATAGATCACCTCCATGCCGGCGTCCCGAAGCGCCCGGGCGACCACTTTCGCGCCGCGGTCATGCCCGTCGAGGCCCGGCTTCGCGATCAGTACGCGGATGGGCCCGGCGGGAGGGGAGGGGGACATCGGTGACAGCTGATAGAGTCGGTGTCCGAATGAAAAGCTTTCCGGACCGTCAGGCCCCTCTCAGAGGGCGGTGAGAATGTCGAACACCAGATTCCCGGCGGCAAGGGCCGCCAAGGTACCTGCGAGAATCCAAAGGATGAACGGAAGCTGGGGCGTGACCCAGACCCGCTTCAGGCCCTGCTTCGCGAGCTCGTCGGCCTGTCGCTGGCGCAGCGCCCGGTCCTCTTCCGTCGTCTGGGGTTCCGGCTCGTTCTCCGTCCCTCCTCCCGAGAACGTGGGATCCTTGACCCACACGTACCGCTCCGGCAGCTCGGCCACCGGAATGGTGTACCCGGTGAACCCCCGCGGGAACGTGAACTCGTGGGCCGACAGGTTTCGGACCGCGATCGCGATCGGTACGACGATGGCGAACAACGCCGCATCGATCAGGACGGTCAAGGCAAATGGGTAGTACCCGAGCAGCACGGCGGCCGCTGGGGGGGACCACAGCGGCGTAGGGTCGACCGGGAGAAGCAAGCCGGCGACCATCAATGCCTTCGCATCCGCGCCACCGTAGAGGACACCGATCTCGAACAGTCCCCGGGCCAACAGGATGGCGGCCGCTACCCCGATGACCTCGATCGGCACGCCGGAGGCCCCGACCCCGAAGTGGACCGCGCAGACGATGATTGTGGTGAGCACGCCGGCGTATACTCCGAGCTCGATCCATCCCGGCAAGCGCTCCGAGAAGCGTTCGAGGGGGGCGTCCCACGCGAACAGGTGCTCCAACGCCCAAACGCTCACGAGAACCCAAAGCACAACGCCGAGTGGGTGGCCCCACACCGCAACGAATCCGGCCGCGGCGCCAACCAACCCCGTCGCTTGCCAGACCCCGTCGTCGACCTCCCGGATCTTCCAGTCCCCATAGGCGGCGAACCCGAGACCCGCCAGCAGCACCACGACGCGGAGCACGAAGAGCGCCGTAGGCGCCGACGGCAGCATAGAGAGCCGAAGAATCGAGCGAAGCCCCCGCTCTTAAACGAAGGTGGCGCACGGGGCCTCACCCAAGCCGATTCTCTCGAAGAAAGGAGGTCGAGCCGCGACACGCTTTTAAACGGCCCCCAACTGGCCGCCCCGCCCTGTTCTGAGGACAATGGTCGAGCTGAAAGTCGTCATCTCCGAGAAGGAGAAGTCGTACGCGCGGACCGTAGCGGACGCGCAAGTTTCCTCGCTCCTGGGTCGTCGGATCGGTGAGACGGTGGGCGGCGACGCGCTGGGCCTCCCAGGCTACACGCTGAAGATTACCGGCGGCAGCGACAAGAGCGGTTTCCCCCTCCGCGGAGACCTTCCGGGCGCACGCCAGACTCGCGTCCTGGTGGGCGAGGGCCAGGGGTTCCACCCCCTCCGTCACGGAATGCGGAAGCGGCGAACCTTCCGGGGGAACACGGTCAGCGAGGACACGGTCCAGGTCAACCTGGTCGTCGAAGCTAAGGGCTCCAAGCCTATCGCGGAGCTTCTGACGGCTTCGTAGATGAAGGTCCCCAAGCAACCCGAGGTTAACATCGGTCTCGTCGGCCACGTTGACCACGGAAAGACCACGCTGACCCAGACCCTCACGGGCGAGTGGACCGACCGTCACTCGGAGGAGCTCAAGCGCGGGATCTCCATCAAGCTCGGCTACGCCGACGCGGCGTTCTACAAGTGTCCCAAGCACGAGGCACCAGAGGGGTGGTCGGTCACTCCCATCTGTCCCATCGATGGCAGCGAGGCGAAGTTCGTTCGCTCGGTCTCTTTCGTGGACGCGCCCGGCCATGAAGCGCTCATGGCCACGATGCTCTCCGGCGCCGCGCTGATGGACGGAGCGCTTCTCTTGATCGCCGCGAACGAGCCGGTTCCGCAGCCCCAGACCCGGGAGCACCTGTACGCGCTCGATATCATCGGCGTCCGGAAGGTCGTGGTCGTGCAGAACAAGATCGACCTGCTCACCCCGGAACAAGCGGTCGAGAACTACCAGCAGATCACCGCCTTTCTCAAAGGTAGCCCGATCGAGGGGGCCCCCATCGTACCGATCTCGGCGAATCACAAGGTCAACATCGACGCGCTGATCGACACGATCCAACGGGTGATTCCCACCCCGAAGCGGGATGCCACCAAACCGCCCCTGATGTACATCGCCCGATCGTTCGATATCAACAAACCGGGGACCCGGCCCAACGATCTTCAGGGCGGTGTGCTTGGAGGGTCGCTCCTCCAAGGACGCCTCAAGGTCGGCGACGAGATCGAACTGCGTCCGGGCCTCGCCGGACCGGCCAACGGCCACGCGTCGGAGATCCGGACCAAGATCACCTCTCTCGTGTCCGGCGGCAACGAGCTGGAGGAGCTGCACCCGGGCGGGCTCGCGGCGGTCGGCACCAGCCTAGACCCCTCGTTCACGAAAGCCGACGCGCTCATGGGCCGGCTCGTGGGAACGGCCGAGACGCTGCCGCCAGTGACCCTGAAGGTCCGGGTCAAGGTGACCCTGCTGGACCGGGTCGTGGGTGTTCAGCGTGAGGTGAAGGTCGAGAAGATCCACTCGAACGAGCTCGTCTCACTGAACGTGGGAACCACCGTCGCGCCGGGCAAAGTGACCAGCGCCCGAGGAGACGAGGTAGAGATCCATCTCGCACGGCCGGTGACGGTGTTCCCGGGAAGCCGGGTCGCGATTTCGCGCAAATTCAACGCCTGGCGACTCATCGGCCACGGGATCATCGAGGAGGACTCGAAGTGAAGCCCGACCTGTTGGAGATTTTATGCTGTCCCCTCGACCGCGCCGACCTCAAGCTCACGAGCCGCAAGACGGAGGGCGGCGAGGTGCTGGACGGCGTGCTGACCTGTACGAAATGTGGCACGGAATACCCGATCGAAGATGGGATCCCGGACCTGCTTCCGCCGGACGAGCGGAGTTAGGACAGGCCCCGGCTACGGGGCCGGACTCCCGTAGTGGTGGTACGCGAAGATGGCGGAGACAGTCGCCCAGGCCAGGCCGAGGCGCCTCGGTCGTCGACGTAGAAGAACGGATTCGGGGGCGCCTTATGTCCTCAGGGAGCGAGGAGGACCGCCCGGCAGGGCGCGCCGTCGCCGTCGCGCAGTTTGAGCGGAAGGCAGCGGAGCTCGTACTCGCCCGGAGGGACGGCAGCCAGTCTCAATCCTTCCAGGATCAGACAGCCGCTCTCGAGCAGCGTATGATGGACGGGATACTGGTTCGTCGCGTCTTTCTCGATGGATTGGGAATCGATCCCGACCAGCCGGAACTTGGCGGCGGCCAGATACTCGGCCGTCTCCGGGGCCAACGCCACGTAGTCGGCGAAAAAGCCTTCGCCCTGAGCCCAGCGTGCGGAGTTGCGGGTTTGGAATAACACCCGGGACACTCCGTGTAGGAGTCCCTTGAGGTCGCCGGTGCTCACTTCGTGGTGGGGGTCCGGTACGTGGACGACCCGGCAAGGCCCGTTGAGCGCCTCGAGGTCGATCCGGTCCGCCGGGAGACCGTTCGGCAGAAAATGGCGGGGCGGGTCGATGTGAGTACCGACGTGCGTGCCAAACGAGAGCTCACAGAGGTTGTAGGCATCCCCCCTCGAAATCTGGTCGGTCGGCCGGACGGTCACCGGAGGGTCGCCCGGGTACGACGGCATTCCCGGATGAATGTCCGCCGAGATATCGTAGAGCCGTCCCATTGGTGACCTCGCACCCGTGAGGAGAACGCCCCAACCGAAGAGATGTTAAAGGAGTTGTCCAACTTCCCGAGGCCGTGGTTCTGCTCTACGCGCCGGTCTTCGTGCCGGCGTTCTTGATCACCCTTCTCGAAATGACCGAGGTGGTCGCCCTTGTTTTCGCGCTGAGCGCGGGGGGCCCGGAGCTTCGGACGGCTATCTTTGGGGCTCTCTCCGGGGTGGCGCTCGTCGCGGCGGTCGCGCTAGGGGCGGGCGCGGCCATCGAACGGCTTCCGCCGAGCTATCTTCTCGGGCCGTCGGCCGTGGCATTGGCCGGATTTGGTGTCTACCTGTTTCGCGGCACCCTGCGGTCGTACCGTCGCGCGAGGGCCGCGAAATCGGGAACGGCCGGCCCGGTCCCGGAACCCCACCGCGTCGTCCAATTCGGGGCCGGTTTCTCGGTCGGCGTGGTGGAAGCTACCGAGGCGGTCATCGTGCTCCTGGCCCTCGCGGCCCCGGGCTACGGCGTGACAACGCTCGTGGCCGCCGTCACCGCCGGGGCGATACTGGTCGTGCTCGCCTGGCTCCTTCACGGTCAGATTCGACGGATCAAGGTGCCGTTGTTGCGGTTAGGCGCAACAGCGTTGTTGTTCACGTTCTCCATCTTCTGGGCCGGAGAGGCGCTCCACGTCGCGTGGCCGGGCGACGACCTGTTCCTGCTGCCGCTCTTCGTCGTGGTGCTGATCCTGGTTCGACTTGCGATCGGGGCGGCCCTTCGCCCCACCGTTCGGGTAGAGACCAAGAGCTAAGAAGCCCAATTCGCCCGCCGGACCTGCATGCGCCGGTGGGGAGAGCCGACGGAGTCCGACGAGGACCTCCCCGACGAGGCGGACGACCTCGCGGACGAAGACGAAGCGGAAGACGAGGAGGAGCGCCCCACCCCACCCAAGCGACTCCGGCGGGCGCGCCGAAAAAGGGCCTCCGACGTCCGCCCATGGACGATCGCGGACCTGGACGACGAGGAAGACGCCCCCGAGGAGGACGAGGCGGAGAAGAAAGGAGACGGTGGGTTTTGGGGATTTCTCCGGCGGCCCGTCTTCTATCGGGCCCGGGACAGCTGGTACTTCGAGCCGCTCCTCGCGCTCGCGATCATCGTCCTTCTGCTGGTCTCACTCTTCGCGTACACGGCCATCTGGCCCCCGATCTTCGTCGTGGAATCCAGTAGCATGCAGCACGGAAGCGCGGACATGGTGGGGCTGATCAACACGGGCGACCTGGTGCTCGTGAAAAAGGTCGACCCGTCCTCGGTCATCCCCTACGTGGTGGGAGAGGAGACGGGCTACTCGACCTACGGAGAATACGGCGACGTCATCCTGTACCATCCCAACGGGGAGACTCAGGTAACTCCCGTCATCCACCGAGCGATACTGTACCTGGTTTGGGACACCGCGACCCAGGATTACTCGGCCCCGTCCCTCCAGCCGCTGCCCTGCGGTACGGAGCCGGGGGCCCGATACTCCGTTTCCGGGACGCCAAACGGTTGCGGCTGGTCAGGGCTCCTGACCAGCATCACGCTCTACGACGTGGGCTGGCGCGACGCCACCGTTACCATTCCGCTGGCGGAGCTCGGCCGGTACTCCGGTTTCATCACCATGGGAGACAACAACCTGGCTCCGGGCTTGCCCCCGCAAGGGGAGACCGACCAAGCGTCCGGAATCTCGGGTCTGGTAGCCAGCGGATGGATCCTCGGCGTGGCGCGGGGGATGGTCCCGTGGGTCGGTTCGTTCAAGCTGCTCCTGGATGGGAATGCCGGACAGGTCCCCCCACAATCCTGGCAGTTCCTGGCCTTGACGATCTCGGCCATCGTCCTCGGAGGCTTCGGCCTCCACTATCTGTTCCGGGTCGAGGGGATTGAGGACCCCCGGCGCCTCAAGGAGGAGCGAGAGGAGCGCCGACGGAGGGAAACGGGCGGAGGCGAGGACGAAAGCGAGGGGGAGGAACCCCCCCGGGGCAGTCACTGGAAAACGCTCCGGGCTTGGCTCGCTGCCCCGGACGAAGAAGAGGGGGAGCCCGTGCGAACCCCCCGGCACGTCCGGAAGCCGAAGCAACCCGCCCCCCACAAGCCCACGCCACCTCCACGGTCTCGGGGCCGACCCCGACCCGCGGTGCGCAAGTCGAAAGGATTCTTCCACCGGACTCCCGACAAAAAGGCGAGCAAAGGGTCCGACGACGATTCCCTCTAGCGGGCTAGCTCCCCTTCGAGACCTCTCCCCCGAGCACGAAGTCGTCCGGGCCCGAGGCTTTCCGGCGAGGAACAACGCAGAAATCCGGTCAAGGCACTACTCGATTTGGAAAAAACTGGCTTCCGGAGGACGGAGAACCGTCCTCCGGAGGGAGGGAAAGGGTTTGGCAGTCCACGTCGGAGCGGGTCCCAGCTTAGGTAATCGGTCCCGAGACGGAGCCGGAGAACGCACCCTGGCCGAGGGCGTAAAGGGTGTATCCGGTTAGGCTCGTCGTGGTCGGGGTCACCACGAGCGACAGGAAGCTCGAGGTGCTGAGCACCGAGGTCGAGCTGCATGCCGTGGTGAACGCGGGGGAGGAGCAGTGGGCTCCCTCGTACTCCCAGGTTCCCTGGCCCGTGCACTCGGTCGTCAGGCCAGCGACCGGGCTGACGGTACCTATGCAGTACATCGCTTCAACGACTCCGGACGGGTTCGCAACTACAACCGCAATCCCAGTCGTTGTAACCGATCCACCGGGAGACTTCAGCTGGAAGAGAAGGTTCCCAAAGTTCAGCGTAGGACTGGCTTGCTCAATGGTCATGTTGTAGTAGTTGTTCGCCGCGCTTGCAGCGTCCGTCGAGCCGCTGAACGCAAAGGCTGTCCCCAGCGGCGACCCGTTCGACCCGTTCTTCGTATACTGCTGGATCAGGATGTACAAGACGGCCGCCAGTACCACCGTGATCGCGACGAGGAGAATCGTAGCGATAATCGGCGACACGGCGCGCTTGTTCTTCCGGCGCCAGCTTCGTTCATTTTTGCCCCAGATGTTCATTCGCGTTTTTCCTCCGAGGAGTGTTTCTCCCCTAAGGAAGCCGTGAGGGGCCGGGTTCTCTATTTAAACCCAGCGGCGGAGCGGCCGGCATTTGACGTTCCCGGATACGACACGCGTATGAATGCGCATTGTTTCTATCGGCGGACCGGCGCGGATTTCGCGGTCGGGGACCGTGTTAACACGACTCGAGGCCCCCCTGCGAACCGTGGAAAAGCCGGCGGTTTGAAGCCCGGCACCGACGAGCGGTTTCGCCAAGTCCTCCCGAACACGAGGCTACGGCGCGCTCTTGCCGCCGAGGCCGCCCAGTCGGACGGGTTAGTAGATGTGGACGTCGATACTGCCCGAATACGCGTTGACCCCGATGACCCGGAACGTATCGCCCGACAGACTCTGAGGGGTAGCCCCGGACGTGTACAAGACGACCGTCAGCAGGTCACTTACGGCCGTTGTGTTGCCGGATGCCCAGCCCGTGGTGAACCCGTATGCGCCGGCGACGACGTTCCCTCCCGAAACCACGACGATACCGCCCGTCGGCAAAGTGATGGAACCGTTCTGCCCGATGACTTCGAAGTTCAGATCGTGGAGTTCCAATCCCTTCGCTGCATCTTGCACGCTCATGTTGTAGAAGTTACAGGGCGTGGCGGCGCAGCTGGCGACAAGGGCGCTCCGTGCCACCGCATCCTGCGGGGTCGCCAGGGCCAAGGCCGTTCCCAGTCCGGGGGCCGTGGACGAGGCAGAATAGTAGTGCGTCACGAATACGTACAGAACCGCGGCCAGGACGACCGTGATCGCGACCAGAAGAATGGTGGCGACGATATCCGAAACTCCGCGCGATCGACGGCGCCAACGCCGCGCCGACCGGGTGCTACGCTCGGGATGAGTTCGCGCCATCGGATCCTTGAGAACTGCGCGAGGGCCGGGTCGCTCTATTAGAACCCATCGCCGAGTGGTTCGGCGATTGCCGGGCATGG
>JASHPV010000160.1 GCA_030037875.1 Thermoplasmata archaeon | reverse complement strand
CTCGGACGCGACCTCATCGATCACGCGTAGCCCAAACGCTTTCAACCGCCGGCGGGTCGAGGCCGCGTGACCGCTCGGAAACCAGTACCCGGCCCGCCGGGCGTCGGGCCGGGGACCGCGGACCGCGTGCCGTTCGATGGGCTCCCTCTGGACCCCGAGGTCATCCCGCTCCTGCGCGCCCAGGGCATCGACGCTTTCTATCCCCCGCAGGCGACCGCCATCGAACCGATCTCGAAGGGACGGAGCGTCCTTCTCGCCTGCCCTACGGCGAGCGGGAAGTCCCTCGTTGCGTACCTCGCCCTCCTTCGCGCCTTCCGTCAAGGACAAGCCGGGCTTTACCTCGTTCCGCTGCGGGCGCTGGCCGCTGAGAAGTACGAGGAGCTCGACGCGTTCAAGTCGCTCGGCCTCAAGGTCGGGCTTTCGATGGGGGACTTTGACATCCCTCCGGAGCGGCTGGCCAAGCTGGACGTGCTGGTCGCCACGAGCGAGAAGGCGGATGGCCTGCTCCGGCACGGAAGCCCGTGGCTCCGGCGAGTGGGAGTGGTGGTCGCGGACGAGATCCATCTTCTTCGCGACCCGGACCGGGGGCCGACGCTCGAGGTCACGCTGACCCGCCTGCGTCGAATGAATCCCCAGCTTCAGGTCGTGGCCCTTTCGGCCACCATCGGCAACTCCGAGGAACTGGCGGAGTGGTTGGCCGCCGACCACATCGCGAGCGAGTTCCGGCCGGTCCCTCTCCGATGGGGCGTCTTTCGGGAGGGCCGGATCACATTCACCGACCTCACGACCCGGGAGCTCCCCGAAGGCGGAGAGCCGGTGGCCCGTCTCGCCCGCACCGTGGTCGAAGACGGGGGACAAGCACTGGTCTTCGTCAACTCGCGTCGGGCAAGCGAGCAGGTCGCCCAGCAACTCGGGGCGACGATTCGTGCCACGCTGTCGGTGGCCGAGCGCGCAGGCGCCGCGGCGACCGCCCAAGAACTGCTGGGCGTTTCCGAAGAAGAGACCGAGGGGATCCGGCGCCTCGGCGGGATGGTTCCGTCGGGCGTCGCCTTCCACAACGCGTCGTTGACCAACCCGGAACGGCGCGTGATCGAACGAGCCTTCCGGGATCGCCGGCTGAAAGTGCTGGTCGCGACTCCGACCCTCGCCGCGGGGATCAACCTTCCCGCGCGGCGAGTGATCGTCCGGGACTTGACCCGGTACGACGACCGGCTCGGGATCCAAGCTCCGATCCCGGTCCTGGAGGTCCAGCAAATGTGCGGCCGGGCCGGACGACCTCGGTTCGACACGACGGGAGAGGCCGTGCTCCTGGCCCGGGACGCCGACGAGGAGGCCCGGCTGCTCGACACGTACCTGAGCGCTGCGCCGGAACATGTAACGTCGCGGCTGGCCGCTGAGCCCGCGCTCCGGATGCATCTGCTCGCCCTGGTCGCGAGCGGTGAGGTCGACACGGAGGAAGAGCTCGAGCGATTCTTTGGCGCCACGTTCTACGGGTTCACGCTCCCGATGGAGGAGCTCAACGACCAGGTCGAACGGGTCCGCAACTTCCTCGAGCTCTACGGCTTCCTCGAGCGGGGTCCCCGACTCCGGGCCACGCCCTTCGGACGCCTCACCAGCGAACTGTACCTTGACCCCCTCAGCGCGCTCTATCTGCGGCACGCGCTCGAGAAAGCTCCGCGGGGCGTCCGGCCGTTCGCGCTCCTGGCCGCCATCGCGGCCACTCCCGACCTCCCGCCGCTCTTCCTTCGACGGGGAGAGGAGCCCGAGCTGCTCGAACGTTTCCAGGACGAGGAACCGGAGCTGCTCTTGAAGCCGGAGGAGGAACCGCTCTCGGTCGACCTGGACCTGTTCCTCGCCACGCTCAAGACCGCCGCGCTCCTCGAAATGTGGATCGACGAACGACCGATCCTCGAGATCACCCAGCGGTTCAACGTCGGCGCCGGGGACCTCCGCACCAAGGTCGAGGACGCGGAATGGCTGCTCTTCGGGATGGGCCGGCTCGCGGTTCGCTTCCGACGAGACCTCGCCCGCTCGGTGGACGAGCTCTCCCTTCGGATCCGGTACGGCGTTCGGGAAGAACTGATCGACCTCGTGCACCTGCGTGGGATCGGACGGGTCCGAGGCCGGGCGTTGTTCGCGGCCGGCTTCGCGGACCGGGAGGCGCTCGCGAGCGCGTCGGTCGACCGGCTGGCGGTCATCCTAAGGTCGCGGGCCCTCGCGGAGGCCGTCCTCAAACAGATTCGTCATCCGTCATCGCGAATGGAAGTGCCGACGGTTCCCCTCGCCGCCCCCTCGGTTCCGGATCCCACTCCCCCAGGGGCGCCGCCCACAATGGGGAAAGCCCGGTCCGGGGCGCGCCGGCTGGAAGAGTACGAGAGGGGTCCGTAAGGCTCGACCACTCCCCCAGCGGTCGGAGGAGCGCCACCGTCGAGAGACTTCCGCCGGAGCCGCCGGTGCGAACCGTCCGCCGAACTAGCCCCGCGCGTTCCAATCGAATGATCCGGCGCCAGAAGGTCGTCGCGGGCAAGGCCGGCTCCCCCTGGGTTCGCGCGAGGTCTGTGGCGCGTTCCCGAAGGTCCCCGATGCGGACCGGCACTCCTTCCTCGAGTTGGCCAAGCGCCGAGAGAAGTGGAGGCTCGATGGAAATCTCGGGCCCGGCCCCCGGGCTCGGGTAGACAGGCCCCAGCTCCGACACGGACCGGCCGACGAGCTCCCGTCGAAGGAGCTCCACCGCGCGCGTCGCCGAACCGCGGTCCCGGACCGCCCGGCGAACGACGCGATCCACCCATTCCGCCGGAACCGAACGAGCCAGCGACCGTTCCGCCCGGTCGCGGACGATGGAGGTGAGCTCCGCTTCAGAGTACTGAAGGAGCCGCACGGTGTGGGAGGCGAGGAGCCCGGGCAGTTTCGTCTTGGAGACTGCTCGAAGTCCCTCTGAAGAGCCGGCCAGTAGGACCGCCACTGGTGGGACATCGTTGCCGCCTTCGGGCAAGAAACCGTCCGGGTTGATGAGACCGGACGCCAGCCGAGATAAGTCGGGCGCATCCGGACCGAGATTGTCGATCACGACCACGGCCGACCGGCGGGAGGCGCGGAGACGGCGAAGGAAGCCGGCCAGGAGCTCGGAAACCGGAAACCCCCGCAGCTCGTACTCGGGGTCGAGCGCGCGAAGGAGCGCGCCGGCCGCGCCTTGCGCGCCATGAACCTCCGTGGGACGGACCGTGACCTGAACCACCTCGGCGGACGCGGGCTGCCCATCGGCCCACGCGCGCGCCGCCAGGCGGGCCAGGGTCGAGGTTCCGCTTCCGCGGGGACCTAGTACGATGGCCGCGCCGGCGAGGGACTGGGGCGTGGAAGGCTCATCCAGCCAACGGACCAGGGAAGCAAGCGGCCCTCGGCGACCGAGGGGAACGGGTGGAAGCCAATCGGGCGCCAACACTTCGGGATGCACCGCGCGGAACATCGAAACGTGATTTACTTACTCCTATAAGAAATCTCATAGAAGCACATTCCATTCGAAATCCGCCAAAGAACCGATCCCCAGCACTCGAGGGCCGGCCAGGAAGGACCGCCGCGCGTACTGTCATAAAGGGACCCGGATTCCGCGGCCCCGAGGGGTCGGTCGTGGCACATCGGGTCACGCTCATCCCGGGAGATGGCATCGGTCCCGAGGTCACAGCGGCCGCGCGACTCGTCGCGGAGGCGACCGGCGTTTCGATCGACTGGGACATCGTCGAAGCTGGCGAGTCCGCCATCCGGGCCACGGGCACCCCGCTCCCTCCCGCCGTTCTCGACTCGATCCGTAAGAACGGCGTCGCGCTCAAGGGCCCTATCACGACGCCGATCGGCAGCGGATTCCGTTCGGTGAATGTGGCCCTTCGCACCGAGCTCGACCTGTACGCGTCGGTCCGTCCGGCGCGGGCGATCGCCGGCGAGGGGACCCGGTATCCGGAAACGGACCTGATCGTCGTGCGGGAAGCCACGGAGGGTCTGTACTCGGGAGTGGAGCACTGGGTGGACCGAGACCACAGCGCGGCCGAGACCGTGAACGTGCTCACGCGCAAAGCGGAGGACCGGATCGTGAAGTTTGCTTTCGAACTGGCCCGTCGGGAGCACCGGAAGAAGGTGACCGGGGTCCACAAAGCGAACATCATGAAGACGACGGGCGCGCTTTTTCAGACCGCGTTCCGGGAGATGGCGGCGAAGTACGCCGACATCGCCTCCGACGAGCGGCTGATCGACAACATGTGCATGCAGCTCGTGAAAAAGCCGTCGGAGTACGACGTGATCGTCACGACGAACCTCATGGGCGATATCCTGTCGGACCTCTGCGCGGGCCTCGCGGGAGGATTGGGGGTGGCGCCCGGAGCCGTCTACGGGGAGAAGGCGGCGCTGTTCGAACCGGTCCATGGCTCGGCGCCCAAATATGCGGGGCAGGACAAGGCCGACCCCGTGGCCGAGATCCTGAGCCTCGAGCTGATGCTGCGACACCTGGGAGAGCGCGAAGCGGCCGACCGGATCTGGCGAGCGGTCTGGGAGGTCATTTCCGAGAAGCGGGTCGTGACCTACGACCTCGCTCTGCCCGGATACACCAACCGGCCAGTGCCCGCCTCCAGCTGCTCCGCGATGGCGAAGGAGATCGCCCGAAAGATTCCGCTCGTGGACATGACGAGCCCGCTGCCTCGGCCCTCGGCCCCGGTCGCGGCGGTCACGTCCGACTCCGCGCTCGAGACCGGCTAGGTCGCCGGGTCCTTCGGCGCCGCCAGGCGGCCATTGGTCCGCTCGTAAGTCGGCAGGCTTAAGCGCCCTCGACCGCCCTTTTACCGCTCGATGGCCGGGGCCGCTCGGGCTGTGCGAATCCCCCGGGCCGGGGAGGGGCCCGCGGCGACCGAACCCTCGACGGAAACGGTCCCGACCCCAGCCCCCCGGTTGACCGAGCACCGGTTCGCGAACGCGGCGGGGAGTTCCCGCGCGTTCCGGACGTTCGTGTTTTTTCTGGTCGCTCTCGCCGTGATCTACGCGGTTTTTCTAGACCTCGCTGTCTCTTCGAGCACCGGCGGCTCGAACTATTCCGTCGAGGAAGTACTCACGGCGGCCGTGATCATCTCTCTCGGCATTGGGTGGTTCGTGACGTTCGGCCAGACGCCCTCAGAGGCCTGGGTCGAGGCCGGGCAGCTCGTCGTGCACGAACGAACCGGAAGGTCCCGACGGTTCCCCCAGGACGACGTGAAGTTCCATGTGCTGCGCTCGAACGAGGTGGGCATCTTCGGGCCGGAACCCACCGAGTACGTGGAGGTTTTCGCGCCGCGCGCGGGCCGCCGGACGTACCTCGTCGGAACCCACTTCTTCGACTTCGCGCAGTGACACGGCGCGGCGGACCGGCCCTATTCGAGCAGGTCTTCGAGCTCGCTGGCGACCAGCGTCAAGAGCTGGTCCAGCGACCGGTTCTTGAGCTCGATGATCTGGTCCCGGTCGGTTTCGATCCGGGCGAGAAATTCATCCCCGTCCCGGACGAACGACAACGACAGCACGTGGCTGCGCTCGTCGGGATTCCTCGGCGGGAGGGCCGGCTCCGGTGGAGCGGTGGGCGCGGTCGCTGCGGGCTTGGACGGAGCCTTCGGCGCAGAAGGCCGGGCCCGTTTGGCGGGGGCCGCCGGACGACGGGCCGGAGGTCTTTTCGCCGGAGTCCGGGCCCCGGGCCGTTTGGCGTGGGCCGGCTTCTTCGGCTTGGGCTTCGCCATCCGACAGAACCTAGAACCGCCCGCACCGCGGTCCCCTAATAAATTAAGCGGTGAGCGGATGGGGTCTTCGAGTGAACCGCGTCACCTTCGCCTGGCTCCTGGCCGCCGCGTGCGTGCTGGTGTTCCTGGCGCTCGAACCCCTGCTCTCC
>JASHPV010000159.1 GCA_030037875.1 Thermoplasmata archaeon | reverse complement strand
GAGGATCTCGACCGACGGGGGAGGTCGAGTGGACGCGTTGGTTGGAAATCGGCGCTTCGGTCGTGGACCGGGGGCCCGGGAAACGCGGCGACGGGGACCTCCGTGGAGCGGCACTCTCCTCGCACCTCCCGGGACCATAGAACATTTTGGCAGGGGTGTTGGTGGCTCCGCGCGCTCGAGGCACCGAAATCCTTTAGCCCAACCGTCTCTCGCACCGTCCCCGGGGTTCCGTACGTGCCTCGGTGGATTCCATCTGGCTCTCGGGAGGAGTCGGCTCTTCTCCAGGAACTAGGAATCCCCAACACCGAGGCTCTGTTTGTTGACGTTCCGAAGAAGCTCCGAATGGGCCGCATGGGGGTCGGCGCGGGGCACTCGGAACCCGAGGTCGTCGCGGCGGTCGACAAGATCCTGGACCGGAATCGACCCCTCTCCAAGTTTGCCTCTTTCCTGGGGGGTCGAATCGCCGTGCGATACGTTCCGGCCGCCGTCGACGCGCTAATCTCCCGGAGCGAGTTCTACACCTCGTACACCCCCTATCAGCCCGAGGCGAGTCAGGGGATGCTTCAGTCCCTGTTCGAGTTCCAAAGCCTCTGGGTGGAGCTCTCCGGAATGGATGTCTCGAACGCATCGATGTACGACGGTGCGACGGCGCTAGGGGAAGCGGCGTTGTTCTGTAAACGACTCCATGAGGGGGATCGATTTCTGATTCCCGCCAGTCTGCCCTGGGAAGAGAAGAGCGTCGTCGCGAACTATCTAGCCGGGACCCGCGCCAGAGTGGAGGAGATCCCGTTTGACGCGCGCACCGGGCGGTTGGATCTGTCCGCGGTTCGCGACGCGGTGGCACGTCCCGGGGTTTTCGGATTGGTCGCGGATATCCCCAACGGCTTCGGAGTGGTCGACGAGGGCCTGCTTGAGCTCAAGTCGATCTTGGGGAAGATCCCCCTGGCCGTTTCGGCGGATCCGCTGGCCCTGACGGTCTTGGAGCCCCCCGGGAACTGGGGGGCCGACGTGGTGGTCGGCGAAGGCCAGCCCTTCGGAATTGCGCCGGCCGGGGGTGGACCGTTGCTTGGTCTCTTCGCCTGCCGGAAGGAGCAGGCGCGTCTCGCGCCTGGGAGAATTGTCGGCCTCACTCGGGACGTGCAAGGTCACCCCGCGTTCGCGCTGACCCTGCAGACCCGCGAGCAGCATATCCGCCGTTCCCGGGCCACATCGAATATCTGTACCAACGAGTCGCTGCTCGCCCTTGCGTTCGTGACCTACGCCACGCTAGTGGGACCCCGGGGCCTCGCCGAGCTCCAACGTTCCTTGGCGGAGCGTGCCCGAACGCTGGCGACCTCGCTCGGCGCGATCGAGGGACTCGAAGCGCCGAAATTCGACGCTCCCTACCTGAGCGAATTCACGGTGGGGTTGACCCACGGCACGGTGCAGGAGTTTCTGGACCGGCTGCGGCGGAAAAAGGTCCTGGGAGGAGTTCCGTTGGCGGATCCTCGACCGGGCCAAGCCGCTCCCCCGGGTCAATGGTTCTTGACCGCGGTTCACGAGCTGACGACCGAGAAAGACATCCAAAAATTCGCCCGGGCCGCGCGCGGCTCCGTCGCCAAGGGGGTGACCGCGAGTTGACGTTCCGGCAGGCCCGCTGGGACGAGCCGTTGCTCTGGGATAGGGAGTCGTCCGACGACGACCCGGACCCTGTGGGAGTGATCCCCGGGTTACCGGCTTCGTTGCGTCGCAAGAGTCCCCTGGAATGGCCCGAACTGTCCGAACTCGAAGTGATCCGGCACTTCACCCGGCTGTCGCAGATGAACTTCGGGATCGATACCTCCGCGTATCCCCTCGGTTCGTGCACGATGAAGTACAATCCGAAGGTGCAGGAGATGCTTGCCCGGCGGCGCGGCGCCGCGGAGGTCCATCCCTACCAACCGGAGGAAACGCTCCAGGGTGAGCTTGAACTGTTCTGGCGACTGGAACGCGCCCTGGCTCGCATCACCGGCCTGCCCGAGGTCTCGCTGCAGGCCGCGGCCGGCGCGCACGGAGAGTTCGCGGCCCTTCTCATGATCCGGGCGTATTTCCGAGACCAGGGGGAGCTGGACCGCCGAACGGAGGTCATCCTGCCGGATACCGCGCACGGAACCAACCCGGCCTCCGCGGCGATGGCGGGGTTCCAAACTCGCGAGATCCGATCCAAGGACGGGTGCGTGGACCCGGCCGAGCTCCGGGCGGCCGCGAGCGACCGAACGGCCGCGTTCATGCTCACGAATCCGAACACGGCGGGCCTATTCGAACCCGATATCTCCGAGATCGACGAGATCCTCCACGACGTGGGTGGAATGCTCTACTACGATGGGGCGAACCTGAACGCCATCCTGGGCGTCACGAGCCCGGGGAGAATGGGCTTTGACGTCGCCCATCTGAATCTCCACAAGACCTTCTCGACGCCGCACGGCGGGGGGGGCCCCGGGGCCGGCGCTCTGGCGGCCGGCGAGAAGCTGGCCCCCTACCTGCCGGTGCCCCGGGTGGTCAAGCGCGGCCGCAAGTTCGCCCTGGACTACGACCGGCCGAAATCGATCGGGAAGATCAAAACCGCCTTCGGCAACTTCGGGCTCGACGTCCGGGCGTACGCATACATCCTGGCCCATGGGGAAGAAGGGCTTCGGCACATTGCCCATCGGTCTGTGTTGAACTCCAACTACCTCGGGAAGCGACTCGGGACCCTGCTCCCCCGGCCCTTCCGGCCGCTCGTGAAGCACGAGTTCGTCCTGAGCGGTGCGCCGTTGCGCGAACGCGGGGTGCGCACGCTGGACCTCGCGAAGCGTCTGCTCGACGAGGGCGTCCATGCCCCGACGATCTACTTCCCCGCGCTCGTGGAGGAGTCCCTGATGATCGAGTTTCCCGAGACGGAGAGCCGGCACGAACTGGACCGGTTCGTCGAGGCCTTCACGCGCGCCGTGAACGACACGCCGGAGAACCTGCGGACCGCGCCCCATTCGCTGTCGGTGTCGCGCGTCGACGAGGTCCGAGCGGCCCGAGAGCTCATCCTCTCTCGGAAGGACCTCGGTGCGGCGGCAAAGCTTGAAGCCGCCCGGCCGGATGCCGCCGCCTCATGAAGGACCGCATCCGGCGCATCTTCGAGAAGCTCACTCCCGAAGCGGACGCGCTGGTGTTCGTGAACGCCGCGAGCCCTCACGTGGATTCCAGCTTCTTCTACGTTTTCGACGTTCCGAGCGGCCTGTTCGAAGGATGCGCCGCCGTGGCGCGACCGGACGGCTCCTTGACGATCTTGACCAGCCCGCTGGAGGAGGAGAGCGCGCGGCAGGCGGCGCGTCGGGACAATGAGGTCGACGTCGAGCTCATCCGGGGCCGGGACGAGCGCGAGAAGCGCCTCGGCCAACTCCTCGACGCCAAGAGTCGTATCGCCCTCAACTACCATGAGTTGACCCACGAGGATTTCCTCAGCGTCGCGGGGGCGCTCCCCGCGGCGGAGTGGATGGATGCCAGCACGGCCGTGCGGAAAACCCGGATGGTCAAGGACGCCGCCGAGATCGAGCGGCTCCGCCGCGCCGCCGACATCGGCTCCGAGGTGGCTCGCGAGATTCCGTCGATGCTCCGCTCCGGGATCACGGAACTTCAGCTCGCCGGCGAGATGGAGTACCGCATGGCCCGTTCCGGTGCCTCCGGTCGCAGTTTCGAGACGATCGTCGGCTTCGGTCCCCACGGCGCCGAACCTCACTTCTCCCCCCAGTCGTTTCCCCTCGCCTCCGGCCAATCGATCGTGTGCGATTTCGGAGCGCTCTCCCAGCGGTACGTAAGCGACATCACGCGATCCTACCACTTCGGCCGGACGGACCCGGAAATGAAGCGTGTCCACGAAAAGGTCGCCGAGGCCCAGCAAGCCGCGCTGGACAAGGTCCGGGCCGGTGTCCCGGCCAAAGAGGTGCACCTCGCCGCGGCCCGCGTCATCGATGCCAGTCCCTGGAAGGGCCTCTTCAATCACGGGGTGGGGCACTCGATCGGTCTTGCCGTGCACGACGGCTTCGCCTTGAACCCTCGGGTGGAAGAGCCCCTTGAGGTCGGGATGGCCGTGACGGTCGAGCCGGGCATCTACATCGCGGGCCGGGGCGGCGTTCGGATCGAGGACGACATCCTCGTCACCGAGAAGGGGTACGAGTTCCTCACCACCGCGCCTCGGGGATATCTCGAGGTTTCGGCGTGAAGATCGGAGTTCTTACCGGCGGGGGGGACTGCCCGGGGTTGAACGCCGCCTTGCGCGGCGTGGTGTACCGGGCTCATACGCACGGCCACCGCACGCTCGGTTTCCTGGATGGCTGGAAGGGGGTCCGGGACGGCCTCGTGCGCCCCCTCGAGCTGGCGGAAATGGCCGAGATCGTCGGGGATGGGGGGACCATCCTCGGGAGCTCCCGCACCAATCCCTTCCGTACGCCGGAGGACGTGACGAAGGTGGAGGCCACCCTCCGGTCATCTGGCGTAGACGCGCTCGTCGCCATTGGGGGGGACGATACCCTCTCGGCGGCGCTCGAGCTCTCCCGCCGCGGCGGGAAAGTGGTCGGCGTCCCGAAGACTATGGACAACGATGTCAACGGGACCGACTGGACCTTCGGCTTCGACTCGGCCGCCTCCGTAGCGATGGAGGCCGCCGAGCGTCTCCGGGACACGGCCCGGAGCCACCACCGGGCCATCGTGCTCGAGGTGATGGGCCGGCATGCCGGCTGGGTGGCCCTCGCCACGGGGCTGGCCGCGGGGGCCGATTTCACTCTCCTGCCCGAGGAAACGTACGACGAGACGCGGCTCCTCGACCATGTGCGGCAGGCGGTGGCGGCGCGGGGCTACGCCCTCCTCGTCGCGTCCGAGGGGATCGAACTGGCGACGTCGAAAGGAAGCACCGGGGAGGGCGACCAGTTCGGACACGAACTGCTGAAAGAACGCGGGGTGGGATCATTCCTCGCGAAGCGAATCGAAGAAGGGACCGGCGTAGAAACGCGCAGTGCCCAGATCGGACATATTCAGCGGGGCGGTCCCCCGACCTTGTTCGACCGGTTGCTGTCGCTCCGGCTCGGGGCGTACGCCGTCGACCTGATCCAGGAGGGCCGATTCGGCCAGGTCTCGGTCCTGCGGGGAGAGAAGGTGGTCGGGGTCCCCCTGGAAGAGGCGCTGAAGAGTCCGAAGATCGTGACCCGCGATTGGATCCACCTGCTGCACACGTTCGATGCCTGAGACCATGCCGGTTCGCGCCCTTTGGTTCGGCGACGGTGGCCTCCATCTCATCGACCAAAGGAAGTTGCCGGGCCAACGGCAGGTCCTGCACCTCTCACGGGTCGAGCAGGTTGCCGAGGCGATCCGGACCCTCACGGTCCGGGGAGCCCCCGCCATCGGAGTCGCCGCGGCGTACGGAATGGTGCTCGCGGCCCGGCAGCCCCATCAATCTCCCGAGAAGGCGGCACGTCTCCTCCGCTCGACTCGGCCCACGGCGTACGACCTGTTCGTAGGCATCGAAACGGTCAGGAAGGCCTGGGCGGCGGGAGAGGATCCTCTCGAGGCGGCCGACGGGTATCGGGCGCGAATCGTGGAGGAGTGTCACCAGATCGGCGCGGCCGGAGCGCCGCTCTTTCGGCGCCGGCCCCGGGTCCTCACCCACTGCAATGCGGGAGCACTGGCCACGGTCGAGTGGGGCACCTCGATGGCCCCGCTTCGGGTGGCCTGGGAGCGAGGGGTTCCGATCTTTGTTTGGGTGGACGAGACGCGTCCGCTCCTCCAGGGCTCGCGCCTCACGGCTTGGGAGCTCCAACAGGAGAAGATTCCGTACGCGGTGATAGTCGACAATGCGGCGGGCTACTTCATGGCGTCCGGCCAGGTCGACGCGGTCATCGTCGGCGCCGACCGGATTGCCCGGAACGGAGATTTCGCCAACAAGATTGGGACGTACGAGAAGGCGGTCGTGGCGAAGGAAAACGGAATTCCGTTTTACGTCGCTGCACCCTGGAGCACATTTGACCCGCGACGCCCGAACGGTGCCTCGATCCCGGTGGAAGAACGGAACGCGGCGGAAGTTCTTCGGATCGGTGGACGGCCCCTGGCCCCGTCGAGAAGCGCGGCCCGGAATCCGGCCTTCGATGTGACGCCGGGCCGGTTCGTGACCGCTTACGTGACTCCGGCAGGGGTTGTGGCGCCGGGCAGGGTGGGTGAATTTGCGAGCCGTCACCGCACCGATCTCACTGGGACGGCTTGAGACGGGCTGCTGAACCGGACCGTACGGATATAGGGCCGAGGCGGACGCCCTGGTCGGGAATTCCGCCGTCGCGGGATTCCGCGCCGGCTTCGAACCCGAGTTCCAAGCTCGACAGGCTTAGATCCTAGACCGCTAGACTACCAGGGCCCCCGCCGGGCCGCCCTATCGACGGGCGTTCTTGAACCTTCCGGCCTTGCGACTAACCTGTGACCTTGCAGTCCTCACCTGCGTCGCGTTGAGGGGCGGCGTCGTGCCAATGGACACCGTCGTTTATCTACCGGAATTTCCGGTTACGTGAATTCCCGGGGTGCGACGCATGGACCGCGCAGAAGCCTGGGCAACCTTCGTTTTGGTGCTGGTAGCGGGTCTCGTTTTGCTGAGCTTGATGGGGGTACTCATCGGCGCATGGGTGGACCATGCGTTCAGCGGGCTGATCCACACGCTGGGAAGCCCGCTGGTGCTCTTCCGGTAGCGCGGGTGAAGGGGAGAGGGTCGGCCCGCGTGGCTCTACCGCGGACGTTCGGAAACGCTTTTAAGACGGGCGTCACTCTGTTCACTCGAATGCGCTCGACTCTGGTGGGGGGCTAAAGGCCTCCCCTGTAGCACCCCGACTTTTCTTCCTCGGCCGACCCATGGACCTCTACGAGGCGATACGAGCATCCCACTCGTGCTCGAGCTTTCAAACCCGTCCAGTCCCTGAGGAGAAAGTACGTGCCGTGGTGGCAGCGGCCCGCCTCGCTCCGTCCCAGGCCAATCTCCAGCCTTGGCGCTTTGTCGTGGTCCGCGACGAGGAGCTGAAGCGACAGATCGCCCACGCGTGCCCCCGCGGGAAGGTGGTCGCGGAAGCGCCCGTGGTGATCGTGGCGTTCGCCTTGGAGGAAGACATCCCGATCACCGTGGGCGGCTACATTTCCACCTACCCCCTCGACGTGGCCGTGGCGGTGCACCAGCTTCGACTGGCGGCGGTCGCCGAAGGACTGGGCACCTGTTGGATCGTCGATTTCCACGAAGAAAAGCTGCGCCGGGCTCTGCAGGTCCCCGAAGGGATCCACCCTATTGCGGTCCTGCCCCTGGGATACCCGGGCGAGCCCAACGGCTCCTCCGCGCCCGAGGGACGAAAGAGCCCCGACGAGATCATCGGGTACGATCGGTATCCCGCGTAAATCCATGGACTTGACGTTCGTCTCGACGAACGTGGGAAAGTTCCGTGAGGTCCGCGGGATTCTGTCCGAATACGATGTGAGGGTCCGCTGGAGCCGTCGCCAACTGCCGGAAGTCCAGGCCGGGCGGCTCGAATCGGTAGTGGAAGCGAAATTGGATGCGGCCCATCACCTCGGCTCTCGAATCTTGGTCGAGGACTCGGGTCTATTCATCCCGGCCCTGGGAGGATTCCCGGGCGTGTACTCGGCATACGTGTTCGACACGATCGGCTTGGCCGGCGTGCTAAGATTGGTTGAGGGCCAAAGCCGTCGGGCGAGATTTCGGGCGGTCGCCGGGCTTTCTATCGGTCCCCGGCGCTGGCTGATGCCTGGGGAGTGCCCCGGCCGCATCGCGCATCGCCCTCGCGGGACCCACGGGTTCGGTTTCGACCCGATCTTCATCGCCGATGGAGAAACGAGAACCTTCGGCGAACTCGACCCCGCAGAGAAGAACCGAAGGTCTCACAGGGCCCGGGCGATCCGCCGGGTAGGCCGCCTGCTTCGAACGGTCGGTTAAGGGTCGGAAGAACTCGCGCCCCCCGGGGGATTGTCCCCGGGGGACGGGGGAAAAGGTTCGATCCTGGCGAACTACGGGAGAACGGTTCAGTCCTCGCCGAAGTCGCCGCCGCCCATGCCGCCGGGGCCGCCCGGACCGCCGGGTCCGCCGCCCGCCGGCGGACCGCCGGACTTCGAGGCGATGACGTCATCGATGCGGAGGATCATGACGGCCGCATCGGTGGCCGACTCGATCGCCTGCCGCCCCACTCGGATCGGTTCCACGACGTGAAGGACCTTCATGTCGTCGACCTTGCCCGAGTAGACGTTGACGCCCGAGAACTTCTTCCCGTTCTTGTGCGACTGGCGGAGCTCGATCAGGATGTCGATCGGGTCCAGACCCGCGTTCTCGGCGAGCGTCCGGGGCACGGTCTCGAGCGCCTCGGCGAACATCTCGAACGCCATCTGTTCCCGGCCGCCGACCTTCGCTGCCTCGTCGCGCAGGTGCATGGCGAGCTCCTCGGCGGAAGCGCCGCCTCCGTAGACGACCTTTCCGTCCTCCACCGCGACCGCGACCACGTTCAGCGCGTCATCCATCGAGCGCTCGATCTCGTCGAGCACATGCTCGGTGCCGCCCCGCAGCAGGATGGAAACCGCCCGGGCGTTCTTGGCGCCGGAAACGAACGTCAGGGAGTCTTCCCCGATCTTGCGTTCCTCGACCAGTCCCGCCGTTCCGATGTCCTCGGGCGAGAGCTCGCTGACCTTCGAGACGATGCTCGCGCCGGTCGCCTTGGCCAGCTTTTCCATGTCGGACTTCTTGACCCGGCGGACCGCGTAGATGCCTTCCTTCGCCAGGAAGTGCTGGGCCAGGTCGTCGATGCCTTTCTGGCAGAAGACGACGTTGGCGCCGGACTTCTTGACCTGGTCGACCATCCGGTGCAGCATGTTCTCTTCCTCCTGGAGGAAGGCGTTCAGCTGGGACGGTTCGTTGATCTCGATCTTGGCGTCGATCTCGGTCTTCTTGATCTCGAGCGCGGCGTCCAGGAGCGCGATCTTCGGCGTCTCGACGCGGGAAGGCATGCCGGAGTGGACCTTCTCCTTGTCAACGATGACGCCCTCGATCAGCTGCGAGTCGGTGATGGCCCCGCCCTGCTTCTTGACGATCTGGATGTCGTCGAGGTCGACCGTGTATCCCTTCTCGTGCTTCTCGGCGACGGCCTGAATGGCCTTTACCGAGATGTCGGCCAGCATGTCCCGGTTGAACGAGACGGATTTCGAGGACATCGACGTCACGGCGACGCGCCGGAGCGTGTCGGGGTCGTCGATCTTGACCGGCTCGGACATGCCGTTGAGCACTTCGAGCGCCTTCTGAGCGGCGAGCCGGTAGCCCTGGGATATGATCGTCGGGTGAATGTTCTGCTCGATGAGCGTCTCGGCGCGCTTGAGGAGCTCGCCCGCGAGGATGACCGCCGTTGTGGTTCCGTCGCCGGCTTCCTGGTCCTGGGTCTTCGCGACCTCGACCAGCATCTTCGCCGCCGGGTGCTCGACGTCCATCTCCTTCAGGATGGTGACGCCGTCGTTCGTGACGACGACATCCCCCATGGAGTCGACCAGCATCTTGTCCAGTCCGCGCGGCCCAAGGGTCGAACGGACGGCATCCGCGATCGCCTTCGCAGCGGCGATGTTGTTCGAAAGGGCACCGCGTCCCCTCTCCCGCTTGGTCCCTTCCTTTAGCACCAGAATCGGTGTCTGCCCTGTCAACATGGTTCTCTTTTCTCCCGAGAGTCTTCTCGGTTATCTGGAGCGATGAACCTGCGCTTGTATTTAAAGGAACCGCAGCGGCTTGGCGCGACCGTCCATCCCGCGCGGGGGAGGGGTTTTGCCAGGGACCCAAAGACCTTTGGGTGACGAGGCGACGGGGGTTGCCGGCCCCTCGTGAGGGCCGGCAGGGACGTTATGGAGTCTACTACGGAGTTGGAGGGGAGCGAGCGCAGTGTTCCCGCGGGATATCGCCGGATTGGACCGGCAAACCCCAAGGAATCGACCGACGTCACGATCTACCTTCGTCGGAGGGAGCGCCAACCGCCCATCCGCTCGCTGCCGTCGTTCGCGGGAGGTCCTCCCTTCGCACGGAAGTACGTGACTCGGGGGGAGTTTTCGGGTCTTTATGGAGCGGCGGAGGAGGATGTCGCCGCTCTTCGTGCGGCCGCTAGCCAGGCTGGAGTCGAAGTAATCGGCGTCGACCTCGCTCGGCGCGCCGTCCGTCTTTCGGGCTCGGTCGCGGCATTGAGCCAGATGTTTGGTACCCAGCTCGGGCAATACGAGGGGCCGCTTGGCTCATTCCGGGGCCGAGAGGGCCCGCTCCATATTCCCGCAGGTTTGGAGGATCGGATCCTTGGCGTCTTTGGGCTGGATCGCCGGCCGCAGGTTCGCCCTCATCTTCGCGCGGCGCGGGCCGGCGGAATCTCGTACTCCCCTTCGCAGGTAGCCGACGCCTACGCATTTCCCACCGGCACCACGGGAGCGGGCCAGTGCATCGGGATCCTCGAGTTCGGCGGGGGATTCCGGCCCGAGGACCTGAAGACCTTCTTCCAGACCGCGGGGGTCTCCCCGTCCCCCGTGACCACGGTGTCGGTCGATGGCGCGCAGAATGCTCCCACGGGAGCGGCGAACGGACCCGATATGGAGGTCGAACTCGATATCGAGATGGCCGGAGTGTTGGCCCCGGGAGCCCGACTCGTAGCGTATTTCGCGCCCAACAATGATCAGGGTTTCCTCGACGCGCTGACGACAGCGATCCACGATTCGGCCAACCACCCGACGGTACTGTCCATTAGCTGGGGGAATCCGGAATCGGCGTGGACGGGACAGGCCATCACGGTATTCAATCAGGCCTGTGAAGACGCCACCGCCATGGGCATCACGGTCACCGCGGCGGCGGGAGATGAGGGCTCAAGTGACGGCGGCCCGATCGGCACTCTCGCGGTTGACTTCCCCGCTTCTTCCCCGTACGCGCTCGGATGCGGAGGGACGCGGCTGCTGCTCGACCTCGAGGACACCGATGAGATCCGAGAAGAGGTGGTATGGAACGATCTGGCAACCGGCCAGGGCGCCACGGGAGGTGGCGTGAGCCAGGTCTTCCCACGCCCATCCTATCAGAACTCGGCAGGGGTTCCCACGGGAGAAGGTGATTTCGCGGGTCGGGGAGTCCCCGATGTCTCCGGAGATGCCGACCCCGAAACCGGTTACTCGGTTTTCGTGGATGGCCGTTCGGTGGTGGTGGGAGGAACGAGCGCGGTCGCGCCTCTGTGGGCGGCGCTCGTCGCCCGCCTCAATCAGGCGTTAGGCGTTCCCCTCGGATTTCTCCAGCCCCTCGTCTACGTCGCCCCGGAATCTGGCACGTTCCGGGAGATCACCGAGGGGAACAATGGGGCGTTCGACGCGGAAGCGGGATGGAACGCCTGCACGGGGCTGGGGTCCCCGGACGGGGCGGCGCTCCTGAAAACGCTGACGAAAAAGTGAGCCTTGGGCTCGGCCGGTCCCAAGCTCAATCGTACGGAGGGCGCGCGCCCGGCGGTGCGGGACTACTTTCCAAAGTTCCGGCGTCGAAGCTGGAAGGCGCGAATGGCTCGCAGAAAGTCGGTTTTGGACAACCCCGGCCACATGACATCGGCGAAGTAGAGCTCCGAATACGCGACCTGCCACAGGAGGAAATTCGAGATGCGTTCTTCCCCGCTGGTCCGCAGAACCAGGTCGGGGTCGGGTAGGTGGGCTGTGTACAGGTTCTCGGACACCTTTCGATCATCGATCTCTTCGGGACGCAGCGTTCCGGCGGCGACTTGGCTCGCCAGCCGCCGGATCGCCTGGACGATTTCCTCACGCCCGCCGTAAGCGATGGCGACGTTGTAGTAGTAGTCCGAATAGTCCTTGGTCGCGCTCTCGGCGAGATCAATGGCCTCGACGACGTCCGCCCGGAGCACGGCGCGGTTCCCAATCGCCGCGACGTGGATGTGGTGTTTATGGACTCGCGGGTCCCGGGCGATGTCCCGGAACGATTCGGCGAAGAGGTCCATCAACTGGGAGACCTCCTGGTCCGAGCGGTTCAAGTTCTCCGTCGAGAGGGCGTAGACCGTAAGGATCCGGATCCCCGCCTCGAGGCACCAATTGAGAAGCTCCTCGAGCTTGTCCTTTCCCCTCAGGTGGCCCTCCTCGACCACCAGACCGTGATCGCGGGCGAACCGGCGGTTCCCGTCCATGATCAATCCCAGGTGGCGGGGAACCGGTTCTTTTCGAATCAGGTCGAGCAGGTGGCGCTCGGTGCTCTCTCGGAGCGCATCGGCCAGGATGCTGGAGAGATATCGCGGCGGGCCTTCGGGCGAGTCCGTGCCTCCCCGTTGGTCCGGCGGCATTACCAATTGTATTCCTCACCGAGGTTAAGCGTTCACCCCTCGCCGCCCCCGTCGAAAGCACCGTGGGATGATGGAGAGTCTTCTATCCCGCTCAGACACGCGAAACAGGGGGAACCTCAGGTCGTGGCGAGTCGGAAGAGCCATGCCGAGCGTCCCGAGTGAATGGAAAGTTTAGTTCGACTCTCGCCGGCCGGTGAGGCTCGCGCGATAGCCTCTCCGCACCGGTTCCCCGATGATCGTAGCCGCGAACACTCGGAAAAGAAAGTCGCGCCGTCTTCGGACCGCCTGCGTACGGATCAAAGGAAGTATACCGGTGGCCTGCGCGAGCAGGGCCCGGCGCGATGAGCGTCCCAACATCTCCGCCATGAGCTGATAGATCAGTTGCCGGGCCCGGAATTCCTTACGGACCAGCGGGTAGTCCTTCAGGCGCGCGATAAACGGGTCCAGATTCCGCGCAGTGTTGGCGAGCGTCTGGCTCCAGCCGTACGCGTTGACGTTCCTCCGACGGGCGTTGTCGGAATGCTGCCGGTACTCCGTGAGCACGGTGGGCGCGGACAAGAGCCGGACGTCGGGACCCGTGATCATGGCATTGTAGAAGAACCAGGGTTCGAAATGCTCGGTGCCCAGCTCCTTCGCCGAGGCGGAGGCTCTGCGATACACGTCCGACCGAAGCGAGAAACTGCTCAGGTTGTACTCGATCGGGTATCGGATCCGCTTCAGGTCC
>JASHPV010000018.1 GCA_030037875.1 Thermoplasmata archaeon | reverse complement strand
GCGACTGAAGAAAACGTCGAACTCGGACCGGCGAGGGACGGCGAGCTCCTCCTAGGAACGCGACCGTCGAGACGGTTCCTCCGGGACACGCATAGACCCAGGCGATCGGTCCCTTACCATTCGAGATGGCGTGGGGATGGGTTCGACCGGCGCAATGGTAGAGGCATGACCCGGAGGCCGAAAGGACGAACTTCTCCGGACCGGAGTTTGGAGGATTCATGCTGCCTGAGCCTGTTCGAGATGGTGCAGCCATCCGCTGCGGAACAGGTCGTCCCACGCACGCCGGGTGCGGGAAACTCCTTCCGGAAAACCGGTAAGAATGTGGTCGACCCGGCCATCCGTCCATTCCAAGAATACCTGGGGGATCAGGTAATCTGGGGACCAGTCCCCATGCGCCTTGACGAGTGCATCCGCTTCCCGTTCCTCGCCGGCATCGTCGATGTCCAACCGACGCACGGGGATCCCGAGGCGGTCTCCCAACGCGTGAACCTTCTCCTCGGAGAGCGGAACGCAGTGGGGGCACCAGTCTGCGAGTACGATGGTAAGACGCGAGGGCCGGGCCTTTCCGGGGGAGGGGGGCATCCGCGGCATGAATGAGGGTCGGGGATTTAGTCGATGGGTTGTCTCCAGGAAACCCACCGAACCTCGCTTGATCGAGGTCGGCCACTCCGTAAATAATCGGAGGACGTCGGAGCCGCGGAGTCCTGCGATGGCAACGAAGGGTCCGCACACGAGTCGTGAAGGCGGCACCCGCGGGAGAGCCTCGAAACCGGGGGCACCTCATCCGCATCGCCACCGGGCGCCGGCCCCCGTCGTTCCCGGAAGCGTACCTGAGGGCGTCGCGATCACGTCCCCCCCACCCGAGACACCGCACGGCCACCTGATCTGCCACACCTGCGGCCGCATCGCGGAGCTGGAACTCACTGAACTCGATCGACACCTCCTGATGGAACTCGCCCGACGACGACCGGAGGGCTGGGAGGTCGATGGAGTGACCTTCTCCCTGACCGGAACGTGTCCCGGATGCCGCCGGAAAATTCGCTAGCCCGCCATGGCCACCCCGTCGCGCGGGGAGGTGGGAGACAGCGCGTCATCCGCGCGGACCCCTCCCGATGATGGGATTCTTCACGTCGCCGCGCATCTGCGTGGGCCCGGGCAGCATCGAGCAGCTGAGTTCGCTGGGCGCGCGTCGGGCGTTCGTGCTCGTGGATCCGGCCGTCGCCGACCAGGGCGGCGACCGTCGCATCCGCGAGGAGCTCCTGAAGGATGGAGCTCAGGTCGAGGTCTCTCGCGCGGTACGCATCGGCCCGACGCTCGACTCGCTGGAGGCGGGAGCTCGCGCGGCCTCCGCGTTCTCCCCGGATTGGATCATCGCGGTGGGGGGCGGCAGCACCATCGACACCGCCAAGGGGATCTGGGTTCGGTACGCCCGACCCGATCTCGATCTTACGTCGCTCACGCCCCTGACCGAACTGCGCCTGCGCGACCGGGCTCGACTGGTGGCCGTTCCGACCACGAGCGGGAGCGGGAGCGAAGCCACCTGGATGGCTCACTTCTGGGACGGGCAGGCTCGCCCGGTAGAGCTCGCCTCTCGCGAACTGATCCCGGATTGGGCCTTGCTCGACCCGTCGCTCCCGGCCAGCATGCCCCGTGCGGTCGCGGTGGACAGCGCGATCGATGCGCTCTCCCACGCCCTCGAGGCGCTCGCCTCGTCCTGGGCCACGCCGTTTTCTGACGGCCTCGCCCGGGAAGCCGTGACGACGCTCGTGCGACGGGTCCCCGACGCGCTCGACCACCCCGACGACCTCGAGCTGCGAGGGCCGGTCCATTCTGCGGCCACGATGGCTGGCCTCGCCATCTCGAACGCGCAGAGCGGATTGGTCCATGCCATCGCCCATGCGGTCGGGCCGAGAACCGGGCTCTCCCATGGGCGTCTCGTCGCCATCCTGCTACCGTGGGTGCTCGAGTTCAACTTCCCCGCCGCGCGAGAGGCGTACATGTCCCTGAGCGGAACCCTCGGCGCGGCCGCGGTGCAGCACGCGACACCCTTTTCGGAGTGGTTCCGCCAATTCAACGCCCGGCTGGGCATCCCGCCCACGCTGGCGGGAGCGGGGGTCGACGTTGGGAAGCTCCGAGAGCGTATCGAAGACTGGTTTCCCTACGTGCAGAGCGCCACGTCGTTCGGCGCCAACCCACGGATCCCTTCGCCGGAGGAGCTCGCGGCTCTCCTGGCCCGGGCGTCGGGCTAAATCGACCGCTCCTCTATAGACGACTATAGGTCATCGGGCCTGGAGAGGATCACGAGGGAGCAGCCTCAGGCCGGGACCTTCGCGGGGGATGGCCCGGACGCTGTGGCCGCGACCGGGGCCGATTGGGCCGCTCGCTGCACGGTGTGATTGATCGCGATCTCCGCGAGGTCGCTGGCGTAAAACGCGCTTCGTTCCAAGCTCTCGAGCACGTAGGCGAGACCGACGGCGAGCCGGCCGCGCTTGTTCGTCAGTTCTTTGAGAATCGATTCCCGCTCCCGAGTGACCCGCGCCGCCGCGTCGAGCACCTCGTTCGCCTTGGCGATGTCTTCGTTGGCCAAGCTATCGATAGCGCCGGTGAGGCCCTCGGCCGCCGCCAGGGCCAGCCGGTCGAGCTCGGAGAGGACGCCGGGGGGGATCGACTCCTTGCCGAGGAGAGGGACCGTCTCCGCGATCCGCACGGCGTGGTCGGCGATCCGCTCGAGAACTCGGGACGCGAGGAGATACGTGGCACACTCGGGGAGCGTAAGGCCGATGGAACTCAGCACCCGCCCGTCCCGCAGGGCCGATGTGATCTGCTTCCCGATGAACCAGTGAAGTCGGTCCACCTCCCAATCCCGTTCGATGACATCCCGGGCGATCGATGGGTCCCGGGCATGGAACGCGGCCATCGCGTCGCTCTGCATGGCCCGGACCATCTGGTACATCCGTCGGATCACCGAGGCGATGGGCAGGGGGTTGGGGCCGATGACGTCCTGGAGTACGACTCCATCGGCCGTCTCTTCCAGGATCTCGGGGCCGATCATGCGCTGGGCAAAGCCGCGAACTACCTCGCGGGTGCGGGCGCTCATTCGGCCATCGGTCCGAATCTCGAGGAGCGGAGCTCCGGCGATGTACTCCGCCACGAGCAGTCGGAAGAGGTGCTCCGGGTTCATCTCGTTCGACACCCGGAGCTGCCGGCGAGGGGTCTCGCCGTGGGTTGCGCCCTCGGCCCGGAGCATCAGGGAGCCGTCCGGCGCTCCATGGAACAAGAGCACATCGCCGGAACCCAGGCCCCGGCTCACCACCCACGTTTTCGGCAGTGAAACAATGAACGTCGACCCGCCCGTCTTCTGAATTCGCCGGGCTTCTCCCCCGTCCGCTGTACGCATCGGTAGGCGGCCCGACCCACCTTGACTCTATATAGATGCTGGTTCGCGCGTGAGTTTGAGTGGTTTTTCTCTCGAAATCTTGAGGAGAACTGGTCCGTCTGCCGTTCGCCGGCGGACGCGGAGCGCCGACTCAAATAGACCGACGCATCGTCGCCGGTTGTCTCTCTCATGGACTCTTCCCGGCCGACTTCCTTCACCTTCCGCGGCCGACCGGAGTCGGCGGAGGCCGGCGAAACCCTCCTCCAGGCCCTGCTCCGAAAAGGGCTCCCCACGCTCCAGCGCTCGATCCGATACCACCGGCCCCGGGCGCCGTTCTGCGGCATCGGCCACTGTACGAACTGCCTAGTCCGGGTCAACGGGGAACCGAATGTCCGGGCGTGCCGTTACACACCGCGCTCGGGGGATGCCGTCACCACCTCCAACGCCTGGCCTTCGCCCCAGTACGACGTCATGGGGGTCCTCGATTTCCTGTTCCCGCGCGGTCTCGACACCCTCCACGGGTTCCGCCGACCGGCGTGGGCAACTCCGTGGTTCCAGAGGGTCGTTCGCCGATTGGCGGGTTACGGGTCTATTGCCACGACCGCCCCCGCCCCGGTCCCCTCGAGTTCTGCCGCGATCGAACTCGACGTTTTGGTGATCGGTGCCGGGCCCGCCGGACGGCAGGCCGCTCAACGACTCGCCACTGGCGGTCGGCCCGTCGGCCTTCTGGATCGCGGAGCGATCCCGGCGCCCCCACCAGGGGTTTCCTTGTTTCCCGAGGTCACGGCCGTGTTCCTTCCCCCTCCCGCGTCGGTGGCGGATCGACCGTTCGAGATGGTGGCACTGGAGGAACCGGATCGGGGTCGGTTGTTCCGCGCCCGTACCGTCGTGATCGCGTCGGGGGCCTACGACGCTTCGCTGTTGTTCGCCGGGAACGACCGGCCCGGCGTGATGACGGCTGACGGAGCCTTGGCGATGGCTACCGGGGACCGCGCACCCCCTTTCCGGAGAGCTTTGATCGTCGGTGGCGGTCTTCGGACCGCCCAGTTGCTGGACCGGTTCGGAGTCCATACCGAGGCGGTCGCCGCGCCCGGGCCGATCTCGCCGGAGGTAACGCGACGGGCGTCCGACCTTTCCATCGACCTCTATCCGCGTACCCTCCTCCTAGCGGCCTCCGGTCGGGGCCGCGTGCGCCGGGCCCATCTCACCGCCCGCGGTGGGGGTCCTGAGTTCTCGGTCCCGATCGATGCGATCGTGCTGGCACACCGCCGGGTACCCCACTCGCAGCTGCTCTTCCAGGCGGGCGCGGAGATGGAGTGGAGGGGAACCGCGGGAAGCTTTTTTCCCGTCCTCGGGGAGGGATGCCGAACCACCGTCCCCGGACTCTACGCGGTCGGCGAGGTCGCGGGATTCGCCGAGGGCGTGGCGGCCGAGGCGAGCGCGCTCGCGGCGGCCGATGCGGTCCTCGGCCGAGCGGTTCCGCCCGCGACGGTGCGGGGCCCCGACGGACCGAACGAGCTCGAGGGGTACTATCGCGAGCTGCTGCGTTTCCCGGTCGGGCTGACCAAGCAGGTCGCCTGTCCATGCGAGGATGTGCTGCTCTCCGAGGTACGCGAGGCCGTCGCGCAAGGGTACCGCGGAATGGAGGTGGTGAAGCGGTACACGGGAGTTGGTACGGGACTCTGTCAGGGCCGATACTGTCTGCCGGACCTGTTGCTGGTCCTGTCGATCGTAGAAGGGCGCTCCCCCCGGGAGGTGGGTTACATTCGGCAACGTCCGCCGGTCATACCCACGCCGCTCTCCGCCCTAGCGGAGCTTCCGGAATCCCCGCCCGAAATCGTCGCTCCGGGGAGATCATGATCCACGAACCGCGACCCCCCGACCGGATCGTGATCGTCGGCGCCGGCATCATGGGGTTGTTCACGGCGTACCATCTCGCCCGGGCCGGTGCCGGACCGGTCACGGTGGTCGATCGGGGCTGGCTCTCCAACGGCGCCTCGGGGAGGAACGGCGGAGGTGTCCGCCAACAATGGGAGACCCGGGCCCTGGTGCGTCTCGCTCGGGAATCCGTGGACTCGTATCGACGGTTCGGCCGGGACTTTGGATACAATATCTGGTTCCGGCAGGGGGGCTACCTGTTCTTGGCCGAATCGGAGGCGGAACAGCAACACCTCGCCCAGGTCGCCGCAACGCTCCGCTCGGAAGGCCTCGAGGCGAAGCTCCTCCAATCGGAGGAGGTTTCACAGTACGCCCCCGGGCTCGAAACGGGCGGCCTTCGGGGCGGTACTTACCTCAAGTCGGACGGAACCCTCTACCCGTTCCCGGCCCTGTGGGCACTCAGGGAGGCAATCCTCCGGCTCGGGGTGGACCTTCGGTTAGGGACCGAAGTGACGGGGATCGATGTCGAGAACGGCCGGGTGACCGGCCTTGCGACCCCGGCGGGCCGGTTGCCCGCGACGGTCGTCGTCAACGCGGCCGGCGGTTGGTCGAGCGCTCTTGCCGCCTTGGCCGGACTAACGGTCCCGAACCGGGCGACCCGTCACGAGATCCTGGCGACGGAGCCGCTCAAGCCCTTCCTCGACCCGATGGTCACCCGTCTTCGGGACGGCCTCTACTTCAGCCAGACCATGCGTGGTGAGATTGTCGGTGGACTGTCCGTGGCGCATCCCCCCGGAACTCGGCAAGGCATGCCCAGCTCTCCGGCCTTTCTCCGCGCGATGGCACGTGCCCTCGTGGGGATCCTTCCTTCCCTTCGGCATCTCGGGGTCCTCCGCGCCTGGTCGGGTTTCTACGACGACACGCCGGACGGCCTCCCGGTGATCGGCGAAGATCCCCGGCTTCGGGGATTCGTCCACGCGAGCGGTTTCGGGGGCCACGGGTTCATGCTCGCGCCGGCGGCGTCTCGCCGCGTCGCCCAGGCAGTGCTTCGAGAGAAATCCGACCTCGACCCTAGCCAGTTTTCCATCGCCCGGTTCCTCACACCCGGAGCGGGCCAACTGGTTGAAGGCCTCCAGCTCGGCTGACGTCTCACCCCCAGGGATATCTCCCCCGGAGGGTCCCGAGCGGCGGAGTCCTTCGCGTGCCGGACGTGCCCGCCTTCGAGCCTCGCTCCCCCTTCGAGACGGCGTTTCGCACGGCGATCGAGGGCGCCGACGCCTATCGTGCGGTCCGAGCCGGCCTTCGGTTGCACGACGATATCCTCCGAATCGGCAACCGGTTCGTCTCCGTCGACCGGTTCCGGGAGATCGCCTTCATCGCCCTGGGAAACGCCGGCGGAGCCATGGCCCTGGCTGCGCAGGAGATGTTGGGCGAACGGCTCACCCAGGGACTGACCGCCGGTGCCGTACCGCCGCCCGACGCGCTCCAATTCCAGAGCGTTTCGGTGCCGGACGCGTGGCCCGGCTCGCCGCAATCCGCCTCGGCCCTCGCGAGCGTGATGGAACTGGCCGGAGACCTCCACGCAGACGATCTTCTGCTCCTGCTGCTCTCCCCCGGCGCGCTCTCCGTCACCGCCGGTCCCCCAACGGGCTGGGATCCAGGCCAGTGGCGGGACCTGCTCCAGCAGGTGACCGCGCGGTCCGGACCGGTCGACGCGGTACGCGTCGCCCGGGTGCTCGGCACCGGCGCGGTGGGGGGCCGGTTGGGCGGGGCCGTAAAAGAGCCCCTGGTCGTGACGCTGGTAATCGACCGCGGCGAGGGGCCCGAGTGGGTGGGTGGGGGTCCTACCATCCCCCTTCGGCCGGAGGAGCCCGCGGTGGCGAGGAACCTGGTCCCCGGAACGGCCGCCTCAAGCACGCGTCGAGAGCCGAGCACTCTCGTAGGGAAGAACGTTCACCGCCCGGTCGTCGTGACCAGCCCCGCCGATGCGGTGGAGGCCGCCGGCAACCTGCTGGCGGGTCAAGGCTGGATCAGCCGAATGGTGTCGCTGCACCTCTCGGGATCGCCCGATAAAGTCGCGTCCCAGTTCGTTGAAGGAGCGGAAGTCATCCGACGCGACCAAGTCGCCGAACCACGACGCCGGGCGTCCGGTGCACCCGAGGTCGAATCCGGTGCCGCCCTTCCGTCCATTCCCGTGCCCTCCACCGCCACCCCCTCCGCCCGGCCAGAGTCTCGGGGCGTCGCGGTCTTCGCCAGCGCCACGTTCAACACCATCGAGGGGGGAGAAGGAGCCGCCGAAGTGCGGGCGTTCCTTCAGGCGGCGTCGCGGCAATCGAGTCGCCGGGAAACCTACGTCGGCGCGCTCCGGACCGCGGGCGAAATCGCCGGCCGGGGTGGCGGAGCCGGGAGCTGGCTGGGTCGGCGGGTCGGAACGGACCCCTCGACGGCACCGGCCCTAGAGACCTTCTCGGTACGGGCCGGTTTCACCGACGTGGGCACGATGCTCGTTGGGTTCGTCCCCTGGCTGGCACGCTAGGTGATCGACGCAGTACTGGCCGTCCCGGCCTCCGACGACGCGAAGTGACGCTTGAGCGACATGTACTCCTCGAACGAGATCTGCCGCCGGGCTCGGACCGCCCCCGCTTGCCGCAACGAGGCGATCTGATAGGTGCGGAGCAACTCCTCGACCGAGCGGCTCCCGGTCCGCGGCGATGCCATCGGCGCGAGGGGGCCCTTCGGCGCCGGCACGCCAGCGGATGTTTCCATGACTCGGGTGCGGAGCACCGCGTATTCCCCGTCGGTCAGCTCTCCGTCAGCGTGCAGGAGCTCCACGAGCTCTATTTGCCGGGGTCGATAGGTCTCGAGCAGCTCTTCGAGAGGTCGGTCCGGATGGGGCATCGAGGCCGGTCCTCTTCCCACACCGGCGGCCTCGGACGCGCGGGCCAGCCGGTCCGAAAGGTCTCGGAGCGACCGGGCGAGTTCGGCGTCGTCGAGTGGAACGTCGTCCGACTCCCCGGAGAACCGGGCCGTAAGCCGGGCCCGACGAGGAGCGCCGTCGACTGCGGCGGGCAGTTCTTGCTCCACCGTGAGTTCGTACTCCGTCCGGCGCGGCGCCATGTTGGGGCCGGAGGGCGCCCGGGAGAAAAGTACTCCGACCGAGCCCGGAGGCGAGTGGAAGATGAGCGGGGTAGCGCGGGCTCCTCTACGCGGTTCGTAGGCAGTAAGGTACAGGCACGTTACTCGATAGAGATGGGTGAGTATATATTCGAACAACGGCTGGTAGCGAGCCGAGCACATGGTGTCTGCAAGCGCTCGCACGCATCCCGGAGACGGGCATTCGGGCAAGGAGGCCTACACGGCGGAGGGACGGGCGCTCTGTCCCGTCATGGCGGCGATCTCGATCATCGGTACCGAATGGCGGCTCGCCATCGCGCACCGGCTGCTGGATGGACCGCAACGCTTCAGCGAGCTCCTGCGCTCCAACCCTCGCTTGAACGCGAAGACGCTCAGCGCGACCCTCAAGTATCTCGAGAACGCGGGCGTGGTCCAACGAAACGTCGTGAGCACGAGGCCATTCAGCGTGGTCTACTCGCTGACGGAAATGGGTCTCGGCCTC
>JASHPV010000158.1 GCA_030037875.1 Thermoplasmata archaeon | reverse complement strand
TCCTCTACGCATTCGGGCGGCCCGAGGAGCTCGATCGGGCTCGTCGCCTGGTCGGGCGCCTCTCGGGAGTAGGCGAGGTCACACCGTGCGTTCCGTTCGTCGCTCCGGCTCCGACGATGTCTCCCACCCGGTTGGACTATCGGATTCTGGACGACCTCAAACTTGGACCCCGTCGAACCTTCCAGGAGATCGCTCGTTCGGTTCGGATCAGCCCGAAATCGTTGGTCCGAAGACTGGAACTGCTGGTACGTGGCCGCGCGGTCTGGTACCTGCCGATGTTGGATTTCACGTCGTACAACAAGGCCGTGGTCGCACGGTTCGTCATCGTCTTACGACCAGGCAACGTTTCCGGACCGGTCGCAGATTGGGTGCGCCGTCGGGTCTCGGGCGTGACTTACTTGGTCGATTCCAGCACCCTTGCAGGGAACGAAGGCCCCTTGCCTCCGATGTTGGACGTCGGTGCCCATCTCGAATCGATCGGCGGAGCCGAGGACGTCCAGCGAGAGTTGCAAGGTCTTGATCAGGTGGAGGATGTCGAGTTGCTCTTTCCTCGGAGAATATTCCTCTACCGGACCTGGTTCGATGACCGTATTCGGGCCGCTCTGGATCGTGTCCCAGAGGCCCGGCACTCTCGGTGAGATATCACAGAACCGGCGTGAGCCGTATGGCTACACGCCACACTTCGAACAGTATGTGTGCGGTCGCGGTCGGCCGACTACGTCCACGAATCACTCGTGCACGTCCGGGTCGAGAAGCTTCGAATTCCCCGTTACTGGATTTGGTCCCCGGGGGATTCGAATACCCGCCGACACACTCTAGGAAACAGACCTCAGCCGCTCAAACCCACACGAGATCGTAGGGTCTCGAATCGGGGGTCCGACCAAAGCTGCTCGAAGTAGAAGTCACTGAAGGCGGCCGGAAGCATGTAGGGACGTTCCTGGAAAGATCTTTCGAGCCATTCCAGCGCTCGGTCGTTCTCACCCAAGCTCGCGTACAAAACCGCTATCGGGAGGGCGCCTCGGCGGTTCGTCTCGTGCCACTCGAGAGCTTCGGCGAGCAGCGCCCTCAGTTCGTCAAACCTGCCGGCCTTGCCGAGGGCAAATCCGAGGTAGGTCTTTGGGCTCTCGAGGCTCCAGGATTTCTCCTTGCCGATGGCCTCCCGAAGAACGGTGATTCCCTCCTCGAGCCTCCCCTTCTGGACGTACGCCAGTCCGAGGTAATCCTGAGCCAAAAACGCGTCATGGTCGATCTTGAGGACCTTCGTGAACAACTCTAGGGCGTCGTCCGGGTGGCGAAGCAGAACTAACTGGGCTGCCACATCCTGAATGACGTCCAGCGAGAGAGGGTCGAGTTCCAGCCGTCTCCTCGCGATCCGCGTAGATTCCTCGAAGTGCCTCTTGAACCGTTCCCAGTTCGATTGGTGGTTGAGAGTGATGTCATGGTTGGGGTCCAGCTCCAGCGCCAAGTTTAGCTCCCGCTCTACCCCGGTGTAATCCCCCCGCGTGAACAGGGCGACGGCCAATACCGCGTGAGCCTCCGCGAGCGAGGGGTCGAGCTGCAGTGCCCGCCGGACGAGCGCCTCCCCCTTTTCCGACGACTCTCTGGCCGGGGCAGTCTCATTGAATCCCATCTGGAGAGCCGCGTTGGCGAGTTTGGTGTACGCAAGGGCGTACTCAGGATCCTTTTCGATCGCCTTCTGATAGAACGTGGAGGCGATCTGATGGGTGGGCGCCGCCCTCCCCTTCAGGAAGAGCGCGTGTGCCTCGGGATCCCTGGTCGGGACCCGCTCGAGTCTCTTCCGATCCTTCTCGAGGAGCGTGACCTTCAGCATGGCCGCAACGCTCTGGGCGATCTCGCTCTGGATCGAAAATACGTCCTCGAGTGTTCTGTCGTAGTTCTCGGCCCAGAGGTGCTTGTCGCTGTTGGCGTCGATCAGCTGGACCGCAATCCGGACACGGTTCCCCGCCTTTCGGACGCTGCCCTCCAGCAATGTCCCCACGTTCAGGTCGCTCCCGATCTCGGCCGCCTTCTTGGTCGTGTTCTTGTATTGCATCACGGATGTGCGGGAAATGACATCGAGCTCCCGAACCTTGGAGATGGCCGAGATGATCTCCTCCGTCATGCCATCGGCGAAGTAGGCTTCCGCGGGGTCGGAAATCATGTTCGCCAGCGGCATCACCGCGATGCGATGCGCGTCGAGAGCTCCGGTAGTACCGACGCGATCCTCCCACGGCATGGTCACTCGGTAAACATCTACAGGGAACCGTACGTTCTTGAGTACTTGGCGCGGCAGTTTCTCCATTCGATTGGGGATCTTGTTCCGAACCTGGCCGAACACCGGTTCGGTGACGCAAATCCCCCCGGGCTCGGCGAGGGGCTCGATCCGAGACGCGATGTTGACGGAGTCTCCGAAGATATCGCTGCCTCGCATCTCGACGTCTCCGAGGTGGACTCCAATGCGAAGCAGGATGGGTACTGCTCCGGGGTGGGAATTCCTCTCGCGCAGCCGCTGCTGGATGTCAAGTGCGCATTGGACGGCGCGGAGCGCGCTATCGAAGTCGATCAGGAAACCATCGCCCATCGACTTGATCTCTCGGCCCTGGTGGGCGGCGAATACCGGGCGCACCAACCCTGCTTGTTCGTCTTGGAGCGTGAGGGCCTCCACTTCATTCACTTGGGCCGAGGCCGTGGAGCCCACCATGTCGGTGAACATGATGGCGGCAAGCCGTCGGGTTGAGGCCACGCCCCGAGAACGGACTGTCTTAAATTAAGCCCCGGCCCACTTGAGGGTCCCAGTCGTAGGTGACGTATCAGAAAAATTCAGTAGCATTCCCCCTACGACAATCGTCAGCATGGCACCGAGGAAAGGCGACAACTCCGGGCCGATTTGATCGCTAGACGGCGGTTACGCCGTCGGAACATCAATATGGCGGTTCCGGAGTGTGGTACGAACTCCCGACCGGGAGCCCTGATGACCGGCATTCGAAGGAGGGGCGGGGTGGCGGATCCCGCCTTGGCGTGCGCGTGTACGTTGGTCGTTCTCACGGTCCTAGGCGGGATTGCTTGGGGGACGAGTTCGTACGAGTCCCCCGACCGCGAGGCTCCCACTCCAGCACTGTCGAGGTCTTTGCAGAGTGACCCCTTCAGCGTGAGCATCAGTTTGACCGGGGTATCGCGCTACCCCAATTGGGAATTCTACTCTGGAACGGTGTTGGTCGTGGGCGAAGAGTTATGGTACAACACCACGGAGAACGGGGGAACGGGACCCTTTACCTACCAATACAATTCCACTCCGGTTTTTGCGGGCTGCGTCGCCACAGCGGGCCCATCGATTGTCTGTACCCCCACGAGCACCGGGTCCTTCGTCGTGGGAGTGAATGTCACGGACGCTGACGACGTGACCAGCAGCGCATCCCAAAGCGCGACCATCTCGATTGATCCGGGGGAGGTCCAAATCGCGCCCTCGGTGGAGTACCCGGGGAGTTCCTTCACCGTCGTGGAATCGGGGGAAGTGACGACGTTCTCGCTTACGGGCGTAAGCAACTACGACGGTACGTCGCTCTCGTACGACTGGAGCGGCCTTCCGGCGCCCTGTTCGAACGAGAATTCCTCTACCATTGTATGCACTTTGAGTACACCCCCGCTCCCGGATTGCACCGGATTCACTGATAGCCCCCAGTCGTTTTTCTGCTTGCCGATAACTGTCAATGTCTCTATCAACGGGGGAAATGGTGGATACGGTATCGCCTATCCTCCTTGGTCTTCGGGTGCCGCCCAATCAAGCGTGGTGGGAGAGATTCCGGGCGTCACCTTCACCCCCAGGATCAGCCCCACTACCGGGATCATCGCCGCACGCACGAATGTGTCGTTCGACGCGCTCCCTATCAGCGGCGGTCTGGCACCGTATCATCCGCAGTGGTCATTCGGCGACCATGACTCGTCCCCCGAATCCGAGACGAATCATACCTACGCGTGGATCGGGTCATACGCCGCCGTTTTCAGTGTGGCCGATTCGCTCGGCTTCTGGTTCTACTGGAGTCACATCGTTACCGTGAATCCCAATGCCACCCTCTCAGCCAATCCATCTGCGGTCGTCGTCGGCACCCCGACTAACCTCGTCACGGGATGGCCGCAGGGCGGTTTCAACAGCTCGGTGGTCCTTAGCTATGATTACGTCGGTCTTCCGAACGGCTGTGCTACTTCCAATACCTCTACTCTGGAATGCACCCCAACGACCCCCGGTACGTACACCGTTCGCGTCTTCGAAAATTCCAGCTGGGGCATCAGCAGTAATGCCACCACGACGTTAACTGTCAGTCTGTATCCCATCTCGTTCGAGGCGAGCCCGTCCGCAGTAGATGTCGGAATCGCTACGAGCTTCTCCGTGAGCGTCACGGGCGGCTCGGGAACCCTGAGTTACCATTATACCGGCCTGCCCCCAGGTTGCACCACCTCCGATACCGCTACCCTGTCGTGCACTCCCACCGCACCCGGCACCTACGCGGTCCGGGTCTATGTGAATGACACCGCCGGAAACAGCAACTCCACCGTCACGGATCTGACGGTGAATGCCTTGCCTAGTGTCAGTCCGAGTGCCACCCCGAGTCCGACCGATGTCCTCACACCGGTCACATTCACCGCCTCCGTCTCTGGCGGGACCGGGCCTTTCCAATACACCTGGCTGCTTCCGTATGGAGATATCTGGAACCATCAAACGGCATACTACACGTTCAACTCTCCCGGAAACTACACTGTTAGGGTCTACGCGAACGATACGTTCGGCCGTTCGGCCACCCGCACGCTCATGATCACGGTTTACCCACAGCTCGCGGCGACGCTCGTCGTATCGAATTCCACGCCTCTCTTAGGCCAGACTGTGGCCTTCGTTACCAATGCGACGGGGGGTCTCGGCCCGTACAATTACACGTACCTCGGTTTTCCGCCGGGGTGCGTATCGGAAGACCGGGCTGCGATCGGCTGCCTGCCAACCCAGTCCGATTACTACAACGTCACAGTCCATGTCGCCGACCAGAGCGGCGGCTCGGTCGACGCGAACGCGAGTATCCACGTGATCTTCGACTTCAACGTGATAGTGCCGACCACTACCTCCGCCGGCAGCCCCTTCACGATCAGCGTCGACACGAACGAGACATTCTCCGGCGGTACAGCTCTGGTTCCAGCGTTGGGATTCGGAGCCTTCACGTACACCTATACCGGCCTACCACCTGGGTGCCTGAGCCAGGACGCGGCAAGCATCACCTGCACTCCCACCCAAGTCGGGACGTATCACATCACGGTCAGCGTCCACGACCAGGTCGGCGATCACCAGACCCATACCGTGGTCGTCAATGTGGTACCTGCGAAGTCACCGGGCTTCAATCTGGGAACGCTCTTCTCGGGAACGACGGGCTATGCGCTCATCGGGGGCATCGCTGTGATCGTCGCGGTCGCTCTCCTCGCGTTCCGTGCCCGACGGAAGAGGAAGGGTACCGAAACTCCTGCCGCCGCGTCTCCCGCGCCGGGTCCGCCAAGCCCTCCGACCTAGCTGGTGCGCGCAGCGCGTGTCGTCTCAAGCCCGGGTCGTGCGAAGCCGGCCGGCATCACGTGTCCTGGGACTGGTTCGAACGCGCCGAACGGCCCATCGCTGTCCCGGCTGAGCATCTTCTTCTGGCGCAGGGTGCACTGGACTTGAACACCCGGGGGGGCTCAAACTCCCCTCGGACACTCCGCTCTCAGCACGATTAGAGTCATTCCCGCACGATGGGCGGGAGTAGGATTAACCCCGGGACTAGAACGTGCAGCAGTGAATGCAACCCGGACCGGGATCAGGAGCCGAGCCCGAGGTCCCGCCGGGGGTCCCCCACCATGTTCTTCGGGACTACGACCCGGTCGAACACCTCGGCGGTGACGAACCCGCTCTTGATCGCCGCATTCCGGAGAGTAAGACCCTCGTCCATGGCGAGGTGGGCGATGGCTGCCGCTTTGTCGTAACCGATGACCGGGCTCAGCGCCGTGACCAACATCAGTGACTCCTCCAGGTATTTCGCGACTCGAACCTGATCGAGCTCGATTCCGGACACGCTGAACTTCGTCAGTTTTCCGGCAGCGTCTCCCAGGATCCGGGCACAGTGGAGGACGTTGTTGATGATGATCGGGCGCATGGCGTTGAGCTCGAAGTTTCCCTGAGATCCCGCGAACGCAACGGCGGAATCTTCGGCGAGAACTTGGATGCAGACCATGACCGTGGCCTCCTCCTGGGTCGGGTTGACCTTCCCAGGCATGATCGAGCTACCAGGTTCGTTGGCGGGAAGGATCAGCTCATGGAGTCCCGCGCGGGGACCCGATCCGAACCAGCGAACGTCGTTGGCGATCTTCATTAGCGATACGGCGAGCGCCCGGAGCCCGGCGCTCGAAGCGACCATCGCATCGAGCGATCCCTGCGCCGCGTACTTGTTGGGGGCCGTCACGAAGGGGTACCCCGTCATCCGCCCCAGTTCGGCGGCCACGGCTTCCCCGAATCCCGGAGCCGCGTTGAGCCCGGTTCCCACTGCCGTTCCACCGATGGCGAGACGGTACAAGCCGGGCAGGGTTCCCTTCACGATCTGGAGCGCGTCGCCCAGCTGAGCTGCGTAGCCGGACCACTCCTGACCCACCGTCAACGGCGTGGCGTCCTGCAGGTGTGTCCGTCCGATCTTCACGACATCGACCCACGCCCGCGCCTTTGTGGCGATGGCGTCCTGGAGCGCGGAGATTTGCGGCACCATCCGGCTCTGAATCTCGAGGACCGTGGCGAGGTGCATCGCCGTCGGGAACGTGTCGTTCGAGGACTGGCCCTCGTTGACGTCGTCGTTCGGATGAATGGGATGCTTGCTTCCGAGCGTCCCGCCGACCAGCTGGATCGCGCGGTTACTGATCACCTCATTCACGTTCATGTTGGATTGGGTGCCGGAGCCGGTCTGCCACACGTACAGCGGGAACTCGGAATCCAGTTTCCCCGCGATGACCTCGTCGCAGACGCGCGCGATGAGGTCCGCCTTCCACTGGGGAAGGCGGCCGGCCTTCCCGTTGACCAACGCGGCCGCTTTCTTGACGTAACCGTAGGCGTGGTAGACTTCGACGGGCATCCGGTCGTTGCCGATGGCGAAGTGGATCAGCGACCGCTGTGTCTGGGCTCCCCAATAGTGTTCCGCCGGCACCTCGATCTCACCCATCGAGTCGCTCTCTTTCCGAAGGCCGGTCTGACCGGTCCCGATGGGAAGGTCGCGGATGGCGGGCGGGTTGTCGGGTGCCCGAGCGAGGTTTGCCATGGGAGGGGTCCAAGCGTCGCGAGTTCGTTTGGCTACGCCACCCGTGCGTACTCTGGACGGTAGAGCAGACCGCGGAGCCACGCGCTGATGTCCTTCGGTCGGTCCGCACGCGCGAATCCCTGGTCAAATAGCTGAGTGGCGACAGCTTCTGCGGTGCGGATCTCCGCCTCGAGGACGTCCTTCTGGAGCGGGAAGAGAAGCCCGAGGCTGCGCTGCTCGTCCGTGACCTGGTCCGCGATCGCGCGCGCTGCAATGATGAACGACTCGTCGGTAACTCGGCGAGTGTTTGTGGCGTACACCGCGAGACCGACCGCCGGGTACACGTAGAAGTTGTTCGCCTGTCCCGGCAGGTACGTCTTTCCGTCGTACATGACGGGCTGGAACTGCACTCCGGCAGCGTACAACGCCTGGCCCTTCGTCCATTGGTACGCCTGTTCGGGCGTGCACTCGGCCTTCTCGGTGGGATTCGAGAGCGCGAAGATGACCGGGCGCTTCACCGCCCGCGCCATCGTCTCGATCACGGGCTGAGTGAACGAGCGACCGACGGTACTGACCCCG
>JASHPV010000157.1 GCA_030037875.1 Thermoplasmata archaeon | reverse complement strand
CAGACGCTGTTCAACGGCACCGTCACATCGGACTCGTTCCAGTTTACTGTGCCGAAGGTAGCGCCGGCCCACGAATACGACATCGTGGCGTGGGCCTACTCGGCGACGGCGGGAACGATCGCCACCTACTCGGACCATGTGACCGAGGCATCGGGCTACCAGCTCTTGTTGGGCGTTTCGACGGTCTCCGCCTATTCGGATGGGAGCTTCTCCCCCGGCCAAACGATCCAAGTGAGCTACACGGTCAGTACCTATGGGACGAGCACGCTCCCCACGTTCGTCGTCCTGTATGCGTTCCCCCTGGGTGCCACTGGCGCCACGCCCGCTCTGAAGAGCTGGGCGGTCTCGGCGTCCTCGGGCTCGGTGCCGTTCACCATCCCGTCGGGCACGCCGAACGGGCCCCAGACCTACGAAATCGAGGCTGAGTTCGAGAGCAGCATCGGATTCGTCGAGGTCGGGAACCTGTTCACGGTCGTCGTGAACTCGTCCCCCTCCGCGCTGAACTATGAGCTGGTCGGCGGCAGCGGCTTTACCGTCGGGTGGCTGATCCTGCTCATTCTGATCATCGTCGTGGCGCTGATCATCGTGGCCACCCGCCGGCGCGGCCGATCGGGCCGGATGGTCATGAGCCCGGCCCCGACGTCCCCCTCCGGAGCGCCCGAATGGAAAGAGCCCCAGCAAACCGGCGGCGGGTCGAGCGGCGGGACGAGTCCCCCCGCGGCGCCGCCCAGCGGCTCCCAGTAGATGGGATGGTGCCCCCCTGCGGGGCGAGCGTCCGAACCACTTCCCGGCTTCCTTTTTTTTCTTGCCCGAGAAGAGAGGATTCGCCCGGGGCGCCCCATCCTAGAACGACGCGGTCAAGCCGCTGGCGTAAATGTGCGTCAGGCCGTATGTCCCAGTCAGGCCCCGGCCATCTCCCCACACTAGGACAAACCGAGTCGCGTCCGAAAACGCGAGGCCCATCGTCGTGCCGTGCCAGTTTCGAACCATTGAGGGAAAACCGTCGGCGTTACTGACGGTAGCAGGGGACGATAGCAATCCAGTGCGGACGTTGTAAACGGCCGAGTAGGCTTTCCAGTACCCACCTTGGGTGCTCTGCCAACCCAGGACGAGGTAGCCCCCGTTCGGGGCTTCCTCCACCACCGGGGTTTCGATCGTGGTGTTTCGGGGGCTCCAGATCGTGTAGGGGCCTCCCCACGACGATCCGTTCGTGTTAGAAGTCATCAGGTCGAGCTCGGTCTCGTTGCTCGATGCGTACCACAGGTAGAGGAGACCTCCCACGGCCGTCACCGAGGGTCCCGGTCGAGACAGGTTGGGCAGCTGAACGGCCACGGGATAGGGCATCGTGATCGTGACCGCCGCGCCCACTTGGGGAGCACCAGAACCAGTTGGATCGAAGCTCACCGACCACACTGCCACCGTCTGAGAGGTCAATGCCCCGATGGAAAGGCCGACGAGCGTCACCTTGCCGCCCCCCCATTCCGTTGCCCCGGTGAGGTATCCCTCGACGAGTATCGCAGGGGGAGCGAAAGACTGGCCCCCATCGGTGGATAGCGCCCATTCAACCAGTCCTGCGTACCCAAATGCTAGCCCCAGTGAGCCGCTCGGAAGAGCTAGGAGCCAGGGTCGCCCGAGATCCTGACCTCGCTCCGCCACGATTCCCGGGGTGAAATTCTGCCCCGGCGCGGCGGAGGCCACGATGATCTCCTGATTGTCCGAGTCCGTGGCGTTGTCATACGCCAAGAACAGGGTGCCGTTGGAATCAAAGGCGAGCGACGGAAGGAAGGCCGAGACCGTCCCCGGTGAGGCCACGAACCGAGGCGCCGAGAAATGCTGTCCCCCATCGCTCGAGAAGCTCACGAAGATGGCCGCCGCGAAGGTCGGAGTTCCGTCGGGTGTTGCAGGGGGCGCGACATCGTAGAGACCCTCCCATGCCACCGCGAGCGATCCGTTCGGGGCGGACGCCACCACCGGGTCGTCGCCGAATTGCCCGTCCCAACCAGATCCCGACTCGTAGACGTCGACCTGTACGTTGGAGCCGACCAACGGCGGCGACGGAGGGGTCGGACCACGGTTTAGGACCACCGGGAGGATCACGGCGAGAGTCACCACCGTGAGCGTTACCACCACGAGAACGACTGCGTAGGTGCGGGTGCGGGAATCCTTGGGAGGCGATGCAGCCTCGCCCGCCACCCCGGCTCGAGGGCGAAAGAGCGCTTATACCTTGAAGCGGGGCCGATTTTGGCCGTTCGGTCCCGAACCCGACCCAATCCACTAGTGAATTCTAGAGGACAGGCGCCGAACGGATCCAATGGCATCCGACAAGGAAATGCCACCGAAATCGAAGATCCCGGCCAGCTCGTCGACGCCAGCGTCAGCGAGTGCGCGGGCTCCCTCCTCCACTTTGTTCAACCCGCCAATCAAGGCCAGACCATTTTCCTCGATCGCCGAGGCGGATGCATGCTGCGGGTCCGTGAGGACCTTCTGCTGGTAGAAGGTGCTCTGGGTGGAGAGCCGCGAGCCAAGGTAGCGCTGAAAAGCCATCCGGGCCCGGTCCGGCGCCGGTCCCGC
>JASHPV010000156.1 GCA_030037875.1 Thermoplasmata archaeon | reverse complement strand
GCAACGCTCGCAGATTGCGAGAAAAGAGGCCTCGAACCTCCCGAAGAATCGCGGGGCGCGCGGAGAGAATCGCCGAGGCGGACCGAACGGACTGCGCCGGGATCCTGTCCGCGGCGACCCCATGGAACTTCGCGTAGGGCTCGGTGGCGTGGCTCGGCGGAATCAGCCATCCCACCCGGATCTCGTCGCCCCCGTATACTTTGGTGAAGGTACCAGTCACCCAGAGGCGGTCCACCCCAGCTTCGGCCACGGAACGGGCCTGGGTGAACTCCCGGAACGCTTCATCCACGATTACCGAGGTCGAGGCCGCGCGGCCCGCCACGATTTCCCGCGCCGACCGCAACCGACCGGTTGGATTGGTGGGGTTCGAGAGAACCCAAATGTCGGCCCGCGGCAGGCCCTGAACCACTCGGCCACCGAGCAGGCGCGCGATCTCGAGCAGGGGAGGGTATTCGGGAAGGTCGACCCGGATCGTTGCCCCGTGACGCGAAGGTTGTCGGTTTCGCGTGAGAAAAGTCAGTGCGAGGAAATTGGCCTCGTGGGCTCCGTGGGTCAAGAAGACCTCGGCGGGGTCGACTCGATGGAGTCGGGCGATGGCCCTCCGAAGGTCCTCCGGACCCGCCTCGGGGAGTTTTCGCAAGATTCGCGGAACGGTCCTCAGCGCCCCTCGCATTCCCGACAGGGCGAGATTGTACCGAACCGAAGGATGGTTGTCCACCCAACGGCCGAGGGGAAAACCTCGGGAGTTCCGGAGCCGGTCCATATCACCTGCGACGCCCCGGCTTCGTCTCATTTTCGCCGGTTCGAGCGGCTAGCCCGGGAGCGTCGAGAGCGCTCGACGAGTTCCACCGTCGTTCCGTCGGGATCGGAAACGTACACTACTCGCGCTCCTGCCCACCAACTGGGTGCCTCCAGTCGGATCGGGTCGAATCGCGCATGGACCCCCGCCGCGCGCAGACGGTCCAGGGCGGCGTCCAGGTCCTCAACCAGGATGCCGATATGCCCTCCGCCCGGAGCAAAGGGCGTCGGGTGAAGCGGTCTCCGCCTCGGCCGAAGGTACTGGAGAAGCTCGAGGATCTGCCGTTTCCCCAGATCGAGGTCAGCGTACCGGAACCGGCTGCGAGCATGGCCGGCCGATCCGGCGATCGGGGGTCCCTCGTCCACCCCGCGTCCCAGGACCGGAATCTTCAACAGTCCGTGATAGAAGCGCAACGACCGGTCGAGGTTCGCCACGGTGACCGACGCATGGTCCAGCCCGCGCGCGGTCATCGTTACCGGGGTGAGCTCGAGGGCTGGAGGCGAACGGGCACCACGTCCCGTCGGAACACGTCCTCGACCGTCTCAGCCCTCTTGATTATCTCCGCCTCGCTTCCGTTCACGAGGATCGTCGCGGGCCGCGGCATGGCATTGAAGTTCGCGGACGTTGCGTCCTGGTACGCACCGGTATCGAGGAACGCGATATGGTCGCCCACCGCCACGACGGGGAGACGAGCGTCGGGCACGATGACATCGAATCCGCAGGATATTCCGACGATATCGGCGGTCTGCGACGAGAGGTCGGCGGCCCGTTCCGCCACCACGGGCGTCCATCGGTTTTTCTCGATCAGCGTGTCGAGCAAGAACATCTCGCTGGTGTCCGTCTCAACCCAGCTCCGAGCTTCAGGTTTGGTCTGCGATTTGATGTTGCGAACCGTGGTCAGATGGATGCCTGCGTCGGCGTAGAGTCCCCGCCCCGGCTCGACCTCCAGTACCTTTCCTTTTGTCGGGACGCGCGATTCGGCGAGGGCGCCCCTCAGTCCTTCGGTCAGGGCATCCGCGTATTGTTCCACGCTGGGGGCGAGGGCCCCGGGGGTTCTCTGGCCCCCTCGGGCCGTGGCCCGGGCCGTTGGGTCGCGAGGGGCGGCGAATCCGCCACCGAGGTCGATCTCCCGGGGTTCCCACCCGCCCCACGCGTCGTGGAGCAGACCGATCAATGCCCCCGTGCTTCGGGCCATGCCTTTCCACACCGCGAGGTCGGTGCTGTGGCGACCCAGGTGCACCATGACGCCGGTGACATCGAGCTCGGGGGCGGAGAGGGCCTCTGGACCCAGCGGAAGCAACGCCTCAGTAGGAATTCCCGGCTTGTACGCCTGGGCCGCGTCGCGGACGGACACTTCCTCATCGTGAAAGTCGGAAGGCTGTCGAAGCTCTTCGTACGGCGGCCGCAACCGAAACCGTATCCGGGCGCGCACGTGGAGCTCGCGCGCCACATCCCGGACCAAGGTCAGCTCTCTGGGACTATCGATCGTTATCCGGGCCCCGGCTCGGAGGGCCTGCTCAACGAGCGGGCGGTCCTTGCTCGAGCCGTTGACGGAAATCAGTTCGGGAGAGACTTGACTTTGGAGCGCGGCGTAGAGCTCCGGGAGCCCGAACGTGTCGCACCCGGTACCTTCCTGGGTTAGCAATCGTCGTAGTGCGAGAGAGTAGTTCGCCTTGATCGAGGGGAGCACATGGACGGGTCCTTCCGGCCAGCGATCCTGGAAGGCTTGGATGTATCTTCGGACCCGGCGCCTCAGCCCGCTCTCCGACATCACGTAGACCGGAGTACCGAAGCGTCGGGCGAGCTCCTCGGCCGCCACCTCCTCGACGAACAAATGGCCGTTGCGAATCGATAGGATGTCGTCCAGGGCGACGTCTGACGACGGGGTCATGATGCAACCAAACCGCACGTACGCGCGCACCTAAGCGTACCGGACGAACCCCGTGCCGGCCCGTCCGGCCTTCAATCCGGAAGGTCTTGGGTTCCGGCGCTTGGACTGCCGTTCCCGGCCCCTCAGAAGGACCGCACCCGGGCCCGAAGCTACTGTTCTTGTAGGGGTAGACTATCGAACCTGCCGAGTGCTTCTACGGAGCAATGATGGCCCGGGGCTCATCAAACCCCAGCGGGTGAGGGACCAGCGGACGAACGCGTGCGAGGGGTCCGGGGAGTGGACGCGTTAACTTGGGCGAGCCCAGGGGGCGGTGAACCGGAATGAGACTTCACGTCTACATCATCCGGAGGGTCCTGTTGCTGATCCCGGTCCTTCTCGGCGTGATGACGATCACCTTCATCCTGGTCAGCGCGATTCCATTGGGTCAGCGGCTCGAGTCTCAGTTCGGCCAGTCGAAGTTCGGCTCCGGGCCCTACGTCCTCTGCTCCCGGTTCGGGCTCACCCCGACGAACGGTTCTCGGTTCTGCCCGAACCCCTGGTACTGGAACGGCATCCGGGTGCTCGGGCTCAATCAGCCCATTCCCGTGCAGTGGGCCCGGTACATGTACAACCTATTGACGGGGCAGTGGGGGTACACCTCGGCCCACAGTCTGCTGCCCACGGTCGGTATTCCGGGGGGGATCCCGGTCTTGACGGTGCTCTCCTGGTATCTTCCGTACACGCTCGAGCTCGCCGCCCTGTCGCTGGTCATGATATGGTTCCTCTCCTTCCCGATAGGCTACCGAGCGGCGGTTCGCCGTAACCGGCCTTTCGACCAAGGGGCCCGATTGCTCTCCTTCTCGGGCTTCGCGTTGCCGACCTTCCTGCTCGCAGGGGGTACCCTGCTCGGCGCGGTCCTTCTTACGGGCGGCTTCACCCACATCTGTGGAGGAACCGCGACGCCGTGGGACCTTTGGTACGGCCTGCCCCCGGACCCGACCGGATACGCCTGTCCCCCCTACAATGGGGTTCAGCCGAGCTGGATCGGCCAGTATGGCCAGACCTCCCCGACCCACTTCCCGACGATCGACGCGCTGATCCACGGTCAACCCCTCATCGCACTGGACACGATTCGCCGGCTGATTCTTCCCGCATTCACCGTCGCGTTCGGCTCGGTGGCGGGCATTCTGCGGTTCGTGCGCAACAGCATGCTCGAGGTGCTGAGCCTCGACTACATCAAGCACGCCCGCGCGATCGGATTGCCCGAACGCCAGGTCATCCGGCACCACGCGGGACGAAATGCGCTGAACGTGACGCTCACCGTGCTCGGGCTGACGTTCGCGTTCTTTATCGCCGGGTTCCCCGTGACGGAGCTCATTTTCGGCCTGAGGGGAATCGGCCTCTTGTTCACCTACTCCGTCCGGCCCCCCTACGACTTCGGGGTCATCTTCGGAACGACGATCGTGTTCACGATTATCGTCGTCATTGCGAACATCATCGTCGATATCCTCTACGCCTACCTAGACCCCCGGGTGAGGCTGGGCTGAGGTCATGCCGGCATCCTCGGAGGCCCCTTCCCCTCGTTCAGGAAAGAACGCGAAGGCCCCGACAAAGACCGCGGGCGGAAGCGCCCTTCGCGCCCGGATGGACCAACTCAAGCGGACCTGGCACGTGCTCAAGCAGAACACCCTGGCCATGGTCGGCCTCGGTCTGCTCGTGTTCTTCGTCGTCGTGGCCCTGGGGTCGTTCTTCTACCCGGGGCCGTCCGAGTCGATGACCCTGTACTGCGGAACCTATCTCTCCACCGCGACGGGCTGCGTCAAGGTCTGCACCTACGCGGCGCCCGAGCTCTCGCCGGGGGCCGGATGCTACCTCGTCTCCTCCCTCGAAAGTTCGCTCGTGCCGCCCACGATCACGCTCTCCCCGCTGTCGATCGGTCCGTTACCTCTCGGTTCGCTCGCCCCGATACCGGGAAATGGTCTATTCTACAATATCGCCGCCGGGCTCATCAAAGGGGCTCCCTGGTCGCTCGGAATCTCCGTGACGATCGTGGGGAGCGGCGCGCTGATCGGCATGCTCCTCGGGGCGCTGTCGGGGTTCAACGGTGGGACGGTCGACGAGGTGATCATGCGGATCACGGACATTTTTCTGTCCATCCCCGGACTCCTGCTGGTCCTCGTGCTCCTCGCCGTTCTCTCGGCGGCGCTCGGGAGCGGGCTCAGCTTCCTGGGACGCGTCGGCGTGCTCGTCGGGGCCTTCGTCATCACCTGGTGGCCACTCTACACGCGGTTGGTCCGGGGGCAGGCGCTGGTCGTCCGGGAGCAGAAGTACGTCGAAGCGGCCAAGGCCGGGGGGGCCGGACCGGGCCGCATCCTCCGCAAGCACATCCTTCCGAACGTCACGTTCCCGGTGCTGGTCCAGTTCTCCCTCGACGTTGGAACGGTGCCGCTGCTCCTGGGGGTGATCGTCTTCCTGGGTTTCCCGATCTGGCCCGCCACGCCGTTTCCGGAGTGGGGAACCCTGTCGGCGATCTCGGTGGAGAACCTCGAGACGTTCGTCCTCGACTGCGCGACCCCCGGGATTACCTGCACGTTTCCCTGGTGGCAGATATTGTTCCCCGGACTCACGGTGTTCCTGTTCGCCATCAGCGTGAATTTCTTCGCCGACGGGCTGCGCGACGCCCTCGACCCGCGACTCCGTCGGTAGAGTTCCCGAGCGGCCGCCGGCCCGGATTCGGCGCCCGCGAACCGGGTCCGGACTGCCAAGAACTTAGGACGAGGGGAGAACGCCGTTCCCGTTCACGAGCCACCACCAGAAGAACCCGGCGTAGATCACGTTCGTGGAGACCGAGGACGGGTTGATCCAGGACGCGTACGGGACGACGATGTCGGTCTGGTAATCGTAGATCATGAGGGCCAGCTGGCTCGCGATCTGCTCGGCCTGGTCGAACTGCAGCACCCGATAGGCGTTGGCCGGGAGCGACCCGGCGTGGGTCAGAAGCCCGATCATCGCGTCGTAAGCGGCCCCCTGGCAGGATTGGGGCACGACCCCGTATCCCGCCTTCGAGATGTTCACGTAGAAGTTGTAGTTCGTGGGGCAGGCACCGCCGGTCGGCAGCGTGGAGTTGAAGGGGCTTGGCTGCGGCGTCATCACGTAGGACGAGTCGAGCCCCTCGGCGGTGGCCTCCGGGAGGGTGAAGGTCGCGTCGGGGTAGTAGAACGGATAGACGTAGTCGGTCGGGTCCGGGTAATCGGGGTACCACACCCCGGTCTCCATCGGGAGCGCGTTCGTCCCGGGCCCGGCCGTGCCCTCGAGGGCGAGCGTCGTGGCAGGGATGTCCACAACGCTCATCTGGATCGCCCCGCCGCTGAGGCTCGACACGGACGAGGCGAACAAGGCCATCCGCTCATCCTCCGACGTGTCCCCTTGCGAATTGTAGATGGAGAATTCGCAGGGGGTCGCGGACGTGCACGACGCCGCTTCCGGGTCGTAGTAGGGCCCGCCCTTGATCTGCATCTGCGCCCACCAGTACGCCGGGCAGTTCGGGTCGCTCGAGTTGGTGCAGGGCGCGCCGCTCGGCCACTGGATGTTGTGAGGATAGTAATCGCCCATGAAGTCCGGGATCGCCCCGCCGAAGTCGAAGCCCCACTGAATCCCGTCCACGGTGTTCACGGACGTTTCGATCGACGCGTACGGATAGGCGTGGGCAAAGTACTGGCGCATCCCGATGTAACTGAAGAAGTCCGACGGGATCGAGTTCAGGTTGTCCGTGTACGTGTGCTCGCGGGCTTTGCTGAAATTGAGCGCAAAGAAGAGCGTGTTGATCGCCAGCGAGGGGACGACTAGGGCGTTGCTCTTCCCGTTCTCGATCAGCTGCAGCAGGAAGCCGGTGTCGGTCGTCGGGAAGCTCGCGAAGTCGGCGACGCCGGACGCCATTGATTGCTCGCCGATCGTATCGTCGGACTCCCAGACCACGTGCACGACCGGGACGTAATGCTTCGCCGGCGGCTGGCACTCGGACCAGGTGCAGTACGGGTTCGACTGGTACGCCGGGTTGGGGCCGAGGTCGTAGCTTTCACCGAGCTGGAACCCGGAAAGGTAGTACGGTCCGGACCCGACCATCCGCCATTGCGTGTTGCCTGCGTACACGCCCGTGACGGCGTTGTAGTAGTTCTCCTCCCAGTGGTCGAACGACGTGGGGGACATCGCGCGGATCTGGGCGGCCGTCGGGGCCACGCAGGGATGGGGTCCCTGGTCCGACGCGTTGTTGAGCGTCCAGCCGGGAATCCCTTGTCCCTGAGCCGGCTCGCTGAACCACCCGCATGGCACGATGCTGCCACCTTGCTGGTCCGAGATGAGCTCCAGGAAGAAGGGCCACGAGCTCCCGTAGCTGTTGTTCGCGTCCGCGTTGAACGTGATGCATCCGTGCTCCTGCGTCAGCGCCACCTGGGGGCAATCGGTGCCGTTGATCGTCATGGCGCCGAACATCCACTGCGGCGTGTTGTTGAACGTGGCATGGGTCCCGTTGTCCCAGGTCGAGTTCCCGCCCGGGAGCAACGATTGCGTGAGGATCCATCCGTTGGTGAACAGCGGATAGGGGAGCAGGGAGAAGCCCATGGTTCGCAGGACGGAGAACATCACGTCGGACGGGTAGACGCCCCAGGACGGGTGGACGCCGTTCACGGTGTCGTAGGGGTCGTAGAATTGTGGGGCGCTGCTGATCACGAACGTGTAGTTCGTGCCCTGCTGCAGGGTGTCGCCTCCGTACAACGAGGCGCATTGGGACGACCCGGGAACGCAGGTGGCGATCTCGGAGATGTAGTCATTGGGGCTGGGACCGGCTTCGCTTCCGTTGTACAGTACCAATTGCTGGTAGACGTTGCCGACGACCTCGTAGCCGGCCAGGTCGTAATCGATGGCGGGGTCGAAGGTGGTGGCTCCCCCGGAGTAGGCCTCGTAGGAGATGATCTGGCCCGGATGAGGATCGACAGACGACGGTGAGCCCGCGAAGGCGTAGTTCTGCCCCGACGGCGCGACCTCGACGGTCCAGCTGAAATTTTCGTACGCCGTGGGAAGCCCGGGGGAAACGCCAGAGCCGACGAACGAGACCACGTACGTGCCGGCCGCTTTGTAGGAGAGCGTGGCTTGGGCCGACTGGGAGGTGTTGCTGGCGCTGCTGATCGTCGCGCCCGTCGAGCTGATCGTCGGCGTACCCAAGGAGTAGAGCGGGTTAGTCGGCGCGAGCGTGTACATCCCCTGGAACACGATGCTCTCACCGATTTGGAGCAGGGAGGTCGGGCTGACCGAGGAAGTGGAGTTGGAGACCAGCGAGCCGAATGGGGTGGGCACGGTCCCCAGAGAGTCCGTGGCATACGACATGGCGACCGAAACTTCCGCAAGGGCATGCACATTGTCGTGCGTGACGCCGTTCACGTCGGCCGTGACGGAGATGATGTACACACCGGGGGTCGTGTAGGTGTGAATGGCGGTGGGAGAGGAGGTCGTGTTCGTGGTGCCATCGCCGAAGTTGAACACAAAACTCGAAGCATGGTACTGGGAGGGAAGGATCGCGGTCACGGGGATCGGGACGTCCTCCTGGGTGGTGCGCAGCGGCACGAGGAGCGACATGTCGTGGGGGGAGCTGCTGCTGGGGACGCAGACCGGGTCGCCCGCCGGAGCGCACGTTGTACGAACTCCGGAGTACGCAACGTAGGTCCCGGCTCCCGCGATGACCAATGTCAAAGTGAGAATGACGATCGCCATCGCCTTGCTGAGGGCCCGTGCGCTCGAGATTCTGCGCGACGCGCCGCGCGACCGGTGGAGCCGCCTCAGAAGACCCATTCCCTGGCCCGGCGGGAGGGCAACTGAGTCTCGATATTTAGTCACTTTGGGAGTGGGTTCGACGCGCCGCCGGGCGCCGCGTGACGGCCACCAGGATTAGTCCTTCACGACGCTCGTGAAGGAATACTTCGCCGCCTCGGCGTGGGTCATCAAATGGTCCGAGATCTCGTCCGCCTTGAGCGTTTGATACCCGCAGACGAGGCAGCGGTACAACATGAGTTCGGTCGGGCGGGCGCCGACGGCACCGAGAGGAGAGCCGCTCGTCATCGAGAGCAGCTACAGCGGGTCGCCTCAAAATACGTTTCGCCGGACTCGCTGCATCCCGCCGCTCCGCTGAACCCCGCCGCTCAGGGGACGGTGTTCAGGTCCTCCCACAACATTCGGCGATCGTCCGAGTCACGCACGGTATCGCCGATTTTCCGAGCGAGAAGGAGGTAGCGATTCCGGGCGGCCCGCTGCCCCGCCAGAGCAGCTGCGCGGGCCAGGGCCTCGTACGCGTAGGCCAGATAGAACCGGCCCAGTCTTCCCCGTTGAGCGAACTCAAGCGATCGCAGACCGTGAAACAGTGCGGGCTCGGCCCGTCCCAAGGTCGCGTAGACCCGGGAAAGCTGCCACTCCCCGATGGACAAGTTGAGCGGCGTTCCGACGTGGCCCCAATGGTAGCGCGACGCGTGAGCGGCATGAACCATCTCGAGGTTCTGCTCCTGGGTCCGGTGTTTGTTGTCCAAGAGAGACCAAGTGTAGTTGAACAGGTCACTGCCGATCTTGCGGTGTTGGTTCGCGGTAAGGGGGTCGGCCCGACGGCGCACGGCCCGACAGAGCCGTCGCCCCGTTTAGGAGCTTTCGTGCTTGACGGCTTCGATTCTGGCCCTCGGCAACATGCCTGGGGGGTGCGAGACGCCCGAGGAACTTCCTACTGGACCGAGCTCCTCCTAGAAGGAAGCTCTCCGCCCGGTCGGCTGGTTTGGTGAACGGAAGTTGACCTCGACTCTAAGGGCAGAAACTCTCCGTGGAAGGGTAAGCGACAGCGGGAGTTGCAACGTATGAAGGCAGTGTCCCACAGCGCGGCCAACAAAGCCCCGGCCCCCGATCCCGAAGAGTTTACGAATATTCCTCCGGCCGACCGCGCTCGCGCGTTGACGGTGCGGGCGATCATGACCCGGGAGGTCTGCACGGCCCGACCCGCGTGGTCGCTTCTCGACGCGGCCCGGGTCATGCGGGACAAGCATGTCTCGGGCTTGCCCGTCGTGGACGACGGAGACCGGGTCGTCGGAGTCATCAGCGAGTTCGATATTCTCGCAGACCTCGACCGGGCGTTGGGAGTCGGGTCGGTTCGCGGAGTTCTCGACCTACTGCTCGAGGCGGAAAGCCGAACCACCGTGTCACGGCTGCAGCGGTCTCTTCGCCGCCTGGAGAAGACCAAAGTCGAGGAGGTCATGACTCGGCGGGTCGTGACCGTCGACCCCGACGCCTCGATGGGGGAAGCGGCCCGGCTGCTCCGGGTCTTCACCATCCGGCGGCTGCCCGTCGTGGAGGGTGGACGGCTCGTGGGCATCGTTACCCACGAAAATATCGTCGATGCCTTGGGCTGAAGCCCTAAGGATCGAACGAGAGGGCCATCCCGCGGGACGGCCAAGCGTTTCGCAAAGCGCTGGGGTCGACCCTCGTCAACGCCCAGGGTCTAGCTGATCGTGGGCTTCCAGGATAGGCAGAGCTTGCCCAGCCCCCGAATCAACGATTCTGTGAATCCATCTTCGCCGCCCAAGCCTTTCCCCGAGCCTCCATCTCCCCGACCGGGACATCCTCGGTGTGAGTGGCGAGGCTCCACCGGTGGCCGAATGGGTCGGTGATTTGGGCGTACCGATCGCCCCAGAACATATCCATCGGCGGCATGGTGGGTTTCGCCCCGGCGGCTACGGCTTTCTGAAACACGGCGTCGGCGTCCTCGAGATAGACATGGATCGCCGAGGAGTGAAGCCCCTCGTGCTCGGGACCCTTCGAACCCATGTCCGGAGCTTCATCAGCGAGCATCAGTACGCTGTCCCCGATCCGAAGCTCCGCGTGCCAGACCCCTTTGCCATCGGGGGTGGCCATCCGGCTCAGGAGTTTCGCGCCGAGGACCTTGGTGTACCACTCGATTGCCTGGTCGGCTCCTTTGATCGTTAGACCAGGGGTCAGGGTGTGGTACCCGTCGGGTTTTGCTTTCACTTTGCGGGACATTGTTACCGTCTCCGGCCGGGGTGACGCCCGGTGGGGGTGATAGTTTTGAGGGAAGGGCCCGAAACGCCCACGGCGAAGGACCTGTTTCCGGGCGAGCGCTAGAGTCCGAAGAAGCGGGCCGCCCCGTGCAGTATCTGGTGGAACGTGATTCCCAGGTGGTCCAGGGCGAACGCGCCGAACAGGACCAACGCCGCGGCTAGTACAAGGTCAAGCACGACGCCTCCCCGCTGGCCCAACTTCCGATTTGTTCGCCACATCGTAACGGCTTCCGGCTTCCCCAAGTCGTCGGCTCGTAGATTTAGTTGTGTCTTTTTGCCAGTTATACTTCGAGAAGGCATCGGGTCCGATTTTCCGCCGACGCGCAACGTCAGAAATTCCGAACCGTAGGATGGCAGAGCGGGGCGACCGCCAGGCACCTCGAGTTGTGACCAAACCCTGCGCAGCTCAGTCGTTATAGAGCGATGGCGGTCCCTCCGACCGTGCACGTCTCCGAGGGCTCCCCATTCGAACTGCCGAGACCCCAGCGATACGTTCTCCCGCTCCTCGACAGCCGAAGGGAGTCCGCCACCGCGATGACCTTCCGGTTTTCGACGGAAGGGACAAGTTTCCGCTACCGGTCGAACCAGGCCATCCGCCTCGCGTTTCCCGGGGTCGACGATCCCTGGGGGCCGGTCCGCTCCTTCTCGCTATCGTCGAGCCCATCCGAGCTGGGTTTCATCTCCGTGACCTGCAAGATCTCTGATACCCCGTTCAAGAGGGCGTTGGAGCGCCTCGCGCCGGGCGACACCGCCGAGGTGTACGGCCCGCTCGGCGCTTTCCTGCTCGACGGGCAGCGCCCTAGCCTATTCCTCGCCGGGGGAATCGGGATCACTCCCTTCCGGGGCATGTATCGGTACGCGGCCGACACCGGGGACCCCCAGGAGCGGCGACTGCTCTATTCAGCGCGTGTGCCGGAAGAGCTCGTGTTCCGGGCCGAACTCGACGAGATTTCGAGGAAGTCCCCGCAGCTCCAGGTGCAGTACACGGTCACGCGCCCGAAGGAATCGAAGGAAAAGTGGAACGGCCGCACCGGTCGGATCGGTGCCCGGTGGATCCGAGAGACGGCTGAAACCCTGGACCGACCGAGGTACTACGTCGCGGGGTTGCCCAGCATGGTGCAGGATGTCGTGATGATCCTGACGGGTCCGCTGGGGGTTCCAGAGGACGACATCGACTACGAAGTGTTCCGCGGATACTGACCCTGGCCGAGAGGCCTTCCGCCCTCGCGGCGACGCCGGGACTCCAGCCCTTTCCGGCACGGGATGGGCGGGGCCGGGTTTTGATATGGTGGCCGGGTTGGAGGGCCATGCGCGCCAGCGACCGTCGGCGGATGAGCGTCAACCGCCGCAAGTGGGACGAGAGCGTTCCGTTGCACGTCGCCGCTCCCGCTTACGATGTCCCCTCCTTCCTCCGAGGTCGGTCCACGCTGCAACCCCTCGAAATCCGAGAGATGGGGTCGGTCCGCGAGAAGTCCCTGCTCCATCTGCAGTGCCACTTCGGCCTCGATACCCTCTCGTGGGCCCGGCGCGGGGCCCGCGTGACCGGCGTGGACTTCTCGTTGGCCGCGGTTCAAGCGGCCCGGCGGCTCGCCCGGGAGGTCGGGCTTCGGGCGCGATTCATCCAGTCGAACGTGTACGACCTCCCGCGGGCTCTCGAGGAACGATTCGATATCGTGTACACGGGCAAGGGAGCGATGTGCTGGCTCCCCGACGTTGACCGCTGGGCCGAGATCGTCACCACGTGCCTGAAACCGGGCGGGCGCTTCTACCTGCTGGAAGACCATCCTTTCGCGGAGGTTTTTCCGAACGACCCGCCGATCACGAAGCTCGAACCCAAGATCCCCTACTTCGGAACCAGAGCGTCGCGAGAAGAATACGATGGGACGTACGCCACTCGGACAAAGATGAAACACAAAGTCAGCTACTCGTGGATGCATCCTGTGGCGGAGACCCTATCGGCCTTGACCCGAAACGGACTCGAAGTGGCCTCGGTCCGGGAGTATCCGTTCAGCTACTGGCATCGGTATCCGTTCATGAAGCAAGACGCCCACGGATACTGGCATCTCACCCGGCAGCAGGGACTCATTCCGCTCATGTGGTCGGTGATGGCCCGGCGGACAGCCCCCGGAGACGCCCCCCAGTCCATCACCGATAAGGAAGCCCGGCACCGGCCGCCTTCGCGAAGTTGAAATCCCTCCTCTTTCTTAGAGGTTCCACGACGAACATGACCGAAGGTGGCGAAGCGATCAGCAAGGACATGGTGGAAGGGATCATCGACGCGTTGACGGACCGGCAAAGCCAGCTGGACATTCAGCTCAAGGGGTTCACCCTCAGCGTGCCCGGCACTCCGCTTTCGTTGAGGTTCTCGGGCACGTTGACCGTCTCGGTCCACCTGCGCGAGCTTACGGACGACGAGAAGGCCGCGCACGCGGCGGCGACCATCGCCCACGTTCACGGCTGATCGGTGCGACCGAACTCCCTGCCGCGCCCGGCGCGGTGGTCGTAGCGGAGCGTGCCCCCCGTGAAAGGCCTGATCAGCGTCATGTTCAACGTCAAAGACGTGGACCGCTCCGTCGCGTTCTACCGTTCCCTTGGCTTCACGGTCCGGTGGAAGTGGAAGGGGGACGATGGTCGGCTCTCCTACGCGGGTGTCGGGATCGGCGACGCGGTCATCGCTCTGGGAAGGATCACTCGATGGGGTCGGGGTGGCGCGTATCGCGGCTACGACAAGTGGGTCAGCACTCCGCTGGGGGCCGGCGTCATCGTCAACGTAGAGCTGCGCAACGTGGAGGGAGTGTACGCCCGGGCCAAGAAGGCAAGGGCGAAGATCGAGTCCCGGCTCCGGAAGTGGCCCTACGGTACGGCCTTCACGCTCAACGACCCGGATGGATACGTTGTCAAGTTTCTCCGACCGATAGGGGAGTTCGCCTGAAACGTACGGCCCCACCGGGTCTCCCTCCCCGGCCGATGCGGGAGAGGGTTTCGGTCATGGACCCGCGGGGGGGTCGCTACTCGTTGGGGGGCGCCAAGGCGCCGATGATGAGGAACGCCACGACCGCGATCCCGACGCCCGCGATCGTCGGGAGGGCGGAGGCGGTGAACGTGGGGGTGTTGTAGTAGGACAGTCCCATGAAGAGGGCGAAGGCCGCGCCCACGATGATCGCCATGGCGAACCAAAAGAACGGCGTCCGACCGCGCTCCCGGGCCTCGACAGGGACGCTCACGGGCTCACCCAGAGGATTCCCCACAACCCCATGATCTGCCCCTGGTCGGAGCCGGTCATCCACGTCGATTCCCCGGCCGGGTCGTAGACGTAGTCGACCGGCGTGACGAGTCCATAGACGTAGACGCCGGCCGCCAGCGTGGCATTTTCATCCAGCACCGAGCCGACCCGGAGCGGCTGGGTCGTTACCGGCACGAGGTTCCCGCCGGTCGTGTTGATCGAGTAGATTCCGAGTTCGTACGGTAGGACGTAGTTGTGCGCCACGACGTAGTTCAGTTGGCCGTTGGGATTCGTCGTCGTGACGTTCACTAGGTAGTTATCGATCCCGATGCTCGACGTCGGGATGAGGTAGTGGAACGAGACGGGACCGGGCGCCGAGGTGAGCGTCGGGCCCGGCACGGAGTTGTCAAACAAACCTTCCTGGTCGCTGGTCAGGGTCGCGCCGTTCGCGGCCATCACCGGGGGGTTGTAGATATCCCCCTCGCCGCCGTTCGCCTGATACGCGGACAAGGAAGCGCTACCAGTGTCCGGGAGCACGATCATCGCCGCCACATCCTGTCCGAACCACGGTCCGTTGTACTCCGAATCGGGGGCCGCGTACACGCCGGGAATCGATGGGGCTTGGAAGACCCAATAGGACATCGCATCCGGTATCACCTGGATGTCCGCCACGGGCAGGTTCCGGAACGGGAGATAGAAGCCGCCCGTGGCGCCCTGGGCTGTCGCATTGATGGCGACCCATTGTCCGGCATGGACCACAATCACATCCGAGAACGAGCCGACGATTGGCCCGCTCTCTTGCACCGCCCAGTAGTACTGGTGATCGACCAGGCTCAGGTATTCGCTCCCGGCCGGCGGGTCGGCCGGCGTGCTGATCGCCGTGGAGTCGGAGAGGGACAGCGGGGTAGTCGCGACCAGCACCGAGACGATGAGGACCACGACGACGGTGATCCAGATCCGCTCCGCCCGCTCCCGGCGCGGGCGGGGGGTCCGACGATCGAACTTCACATCGGAGATCGGAACGGTGGGTTTCGGGTGCGTCGACTGGGCCATCTTCCGGACGATCTCGTCCAGCGAGAGCCCCTGGACGGTGAGGAGCTCCCCTTTGAACAAGGTCAACAGGACGTTCGCGACGAAGAACAGTTGGGCACTGATCGACACGATGACGAAGACGGTGAGCCAGACCTGGTCGGCGACGACCGTCGTCGTCAGGGGGAAGATCAACGACCGCCGAAGAATCCCATCAGAGCCGAGCAGGTCCATGAAGAAGACGAGCCCGCTCCACCCGATGGCGGTCGAGACGAAGTGGGCCCGGGCGAGGCGAGGAGAGTACCAGAGGCGGCCGGCCAGGAGCGGGAAGGCGGCGTAGACGACCGCGAACCCGCCCGCTGCGATCGAGAGAAGGGCGATGGCGTGGAAATGGCTGACGATGAACAGTGTGTTGTGGAGGTCGATGTCGAATGACAGGGTGTTGTTGTCGGGACCGGTGAGTCCGCCGGCCATCGTGCCGGCGAACGACAGCAGGAGAAAGAGCGTGACCGCGTTCCACTGCCAGTCCCCTTTCTTCACGCCTTTCGTGGTCATCCAGACGGTGAAGAACGTAATCGCGGACGGAATGATGATCAGAAAGGTGAGCGCCATGGTGAGCCAGGCCGCCCACGGCGGGACCGGCGTCAGGTAGAGGTGGTGGATCGAGAGCACCGGCGTGAGAATAGTGAAGATCACCGCGGCCGCGAACGCCGCGCGATAGCTGTAGATGGGACGCTTCGCGAAAATCGGGACGAGGAAATAGAACGCCGTGATCGGAATCAGAAACAGGATGTAGACGAGTCCGTGGCCAAAGAACCAGAACAGTACCTGGTTCACCAGCGGGTTCACGGGGCCCAGGCCGAAGTAGTTGAACAAGTCCCAGGTCGAGGACGCAAGGACGGTCGCGTAAGAGAGAGGAATCAAGAACACGGCCGCGAGGACGAAGAGCGCGAATGGAGGGATGCGGCGCGTTTGCCCCCGATGGGTTCGGAACCAGTCTCCGAAGTGGAGGAGCATCCAGCCGGCCCAGATGATCACGGCCACCGACAAGAGGACCCAGCCGATGTACCACAGCGGGCTGGCGACGTATTCCGAGAGGCCCCGGATGCCGAGGGGCGAGTAGAAGTACCATCCGAGGGCCGGAAAATAATTGTCGTTGAATTGAGGATAAAGGTAGAACGGCCCCTCCATCAGGACGAGGCTCAGATTGAACAGAAAGACCGAGAGATAGTACGCCCACTTGTGTCGAGGGGTCAGGCCGAACGCGGTCACGAAGATGATCCCGAATAGGGCCATCTCGAGCTGCTGGGCGAATCCGAACAGCATCCGGATCCCGTGGAGCGTCAGCGACGAGTAGATCTCCTGGTTCGAGAGGTGGAGCGCCTGCCCGAGGGCCCAGGCGGTGACCTGCGTCCGCCAACCGAAGATGTCGACGGCGCCGACGATCCCCCAGAAGACCGACGCGACCACCATGAGCATGGTGATCCGGGTCATCCAGTCGCGGTCCAGTTGGAAGACCTTCTGGAAAAAGCTCAGCTTCGCGAGACGGACCCGGATCGCTTCCTCGGTCTGGTCGAAGAATTGAATGACGGCCGGCGGTTTTTCGAAGACCGCGACGGGTGCCTCGGCGGCTTCTTTCCCCGCAGGTCCGGTCCCGTTTCCGCTCATTCCCGGAGCGAGGCCTCGACGGTCGCGCCCTCTATCCCGACTAGGTGCTTACCCGCCGGCGATCCACGACCGCCCGTGGCCGGGCAAGAAGTACGGGGTTTGCGCCAATCGACTATTCTAACTCCCGGCTCCTGAGGACGTTCGAGGTGCACTGAGCCGCATCCTGCCGTGCCGTGGGAGAATGCACCCGGTGAATCCTCGGGAGAAACTCGGGTATCGATGAACGAGGTATTGCTTCTGCTGGATGCGATCGCCGTCGTGCTGGCCGGATTGCTCGCTCTGATCGGATTCGGCGCCGCCCGTCGCTACCACGATCGCCGGTTCGCCTTCGTGGGGTCGGCCCTCACCGCGCTCGGACTAGTGGGAGTTCTCGGAGCCGTGGACGTCCTCTCTCCCGGAAGGATCCCGGGCTCGCAGTTAGGGACCGTTCCGGTAGCGCTACTCATCGTTTCCGAGGCTCTCCTCTACCTCTCGTTCGTTGCGTCCCGATCGTGGAATCCCGCCCCCTCGAATCCGTAGCGTGCTCGACCTGCCGACCCGCCAGCGTATCTTCGACTTTGTTCGCGAGCATCCCGGTTCGAGCGCTCGGACCGTACAACGCGGGGCCCAGCTGGGGTGGGGGGAAACCGCCTACCATCTCGAGCAGATGCGGCGGGCGGGGCTGCTGTATCGGGAGCGGGGAGGCCGCCGTGACTACTACTTCCCCGCCGACATGCCTCCGGTCGACCGACAGCTGCTGCTCGCCATGCAGAGCGCCGTCGAGCGAGGATTGCTCGTCGAACTCGCCCGGTCAAACGGGTTGGCCTTTCGGGAATTGGTAGATCGGCTGAAGGTCGGTAAATCGACCGTGGCGTTCCATCTCAAGTACCTCCTGGCCCTCGGGATCGTGGAAGTGGACTCAGCCGGCGCTGCCCGGATGTACCGAGCCCGACGACCCGATCTGGTGCTTCGGCTCTACGGCTCCTACCGAGATTCGTTCGAGGACCGATGGATCGACCGGTTCTCCTCCACCTGGGGTGGTCTCACTCGGTAGGGAATTCACGCCACGCTGGGCGGCTCAGGCGGCTGAGCTGAGACCCTCGTCAATCGGCCGACGACGGACCCGGCGGGCGTACGCGCCCAGAAGTGCTCCGGCCACAAGAACGCTGGAGAGGGCGAGCAAGGCCTGCACGGAGAGAAGAGCCCCGTTCCCGGTGGAGCCCCCCGGCGGCGGGGGTCCCAGGTAGTGGGGAGGAGCCACTGCCGTCACAGGGCCGAACATGAGCCAAGGGTCGTAGATCATGCCCGAGTACCCTCCCGCCCCCTGAAAGGTGAGGAGAGCATAGGCGTCCGTACCCACCAAGGGGCTTCCCTCGACGAGCGCCACTTGAGTCGCCAGGCTGAGAGGCTGCGGAAGAGTACCGGTGGTATTGGCGCTCGGCCCGAAGGTCAAGCTCGACAGGGTGGTGTTGTTCGAACTCTTTTGGGCGATCGTGTCATTAGAACGGCTGTACGCGAAATGAACCGCTGAAGGTTCGCCGACGGCCCCCTCGCTTACCTCGAGACCGAGGTCATCCGATGAACTCACCCAAGGCCAGTTAGAAACGGACACATCGAACTCGAGTCGGTTCGTTGAGCCTCCGCTCTGATTCTCGAAATGGAAGATTATGGTCGACGTCACGCTGCCCAGTACGGTGTCTCCATTACCCCACGTGGTCGAACCGTTCCCGCCTAACACCTCGCTCGAGTTCCAGACGGGAGTTTGGCCGTTCGGCTTCCCGGACGTCATGTTGAGTCCCACTGCCGTCGTCACATTTTCGGAGATCCGGTCCGTGACATTGACTTCCTGAGGGGTCTGAGACACGGTTACCGAACCCACGGCATAGATTCCGGCCACCGCGAGCGCCTCAACCTCCCCGGACGGGGCAACCTCCGCGAACGGGCCGACAGCCAAGGTGACGTTGTCGGTGATCGGTCCCGTACTGGCGTTGTAGGCGCGGTAATCGACGTCAAAGGATCCTCCACAATCTCCCGAGAGCGCGTAGTTGGCGTCGCTCCAGGTGAAAGAGCCACACCCTTCCACCGTCAGACGGAGCGACGTTGCTGTCGGGGATGCTCCCAGGTCCCGCCAGCTATCAACCGCAGCGACCAGCGAGAAAGCTACTAGGAGAGCGACGCCGAGTACCAAGGCGCCGTTAGGGGAAACGCCGCCCGTGACGTGCCGGTCCCGATGTCGCTCCACGGCCAGGGTATCTCCAGGCAGGCCCTTCCTGATTTTGGCGCAGCCGCCGGACGACCGACGGGGTCTAAGGGCCCCCAGGTGGGTCGTGCTCCTGCGACGGCGCTGCGACAGATGTCAGACCCCGCCGGGGGTTGGGCCGGCGAAATGCGAGGAACAGGCCAAGCCCGACGCCAGCCGCACCGCAAACCGCCGCAGAGATCGTTAACTCGATCGTCACTGGGACCGTAGCTCCGCCACCGCGGGCCAGATTCCCAGCGGAAACCGATCCGTTCGGGGCCTGCCCGTGGGGCGTCGTTGGGGTAAACGCGATCGTCTCGGTAGCCGACGCTCCGTTCACAATCACCTCTCCCGTACTCGGGGAGGCGCTGTAACCCGAAACGAGTCCGATCGTGAATCCGTACGTCCCGTTCGACTCGACGTAGGTGATGGAACTGCTCGTTCCGTTGTAGATCGCGGTTCGCTCGGCTCCGGCGAATGTTACAGACCAGACCGCACCGGGGGTCAGACCCGTCTCCATGAACGACACGGGGTAATACGAAATCGGGGGCGCGAACTCCACCGGCAGCGTCACCGAGGCGTCCGTCACCGTAACGTTCGAGACGAAAGGAGACCCGAAACCGGCGGGTGGCCCCACCGTGTACTCGTAGGTGCCGCTGGGCTCGCTGAATGCGATCGAGGAGCCAACGGAACTCTGAGTGGTCCCACTCATGGTCACGGACCAACTCGTACCCGACGGCAGGCCACTTTCCTCGAACGTGACCGTATACTCCTGGGTGGCCGTTCTCAAGCTGACGCCGGCTGTCCCCCCGCGCACCGGCATCACCAGGGAGAGCGCAACGACCAGCGTAAGCCCCAAGACGAAGAGGCCGAGCGTGCCGAGTGAGCGCTTGCCTCCCACACTGTGGTCTGGCTTCATGATGAGGCGAAGTTCCCCGGGAAGGATGCTGGTTTTGGCGCACGTTCAGGACACGATATGACGAGTGCAGCCAAAGCGGGAGAACCGGGCGCTCGGAAGTTGACGGTCGATGGGGTAAGGCTCTCTCGTCTCACCCCGGTTCGGGCATTTCCTGATGGGGCAAAGAACTAAGCCCCTTCAGCCGAGCTTCGAGGTTGAGCACGGCGGAACGGCCCCCTCGAAAGGGGCCCCGCTCCAAGCCAAAACGGGCGAATGACCGGGACCATGGAGAGCGACGAGATACGAATCCGGGAACTGGTGCA
>JASHPV010000155.1 GCA_030037875.1 Thermoplasmata archaeon | reverse complement strand
GTTCTTCGTGCGGTGAACGCCCAAGTGCGAGAGTTCCGGGAGCGACCCGAGCTGTCGTTCGGGTGGTCGACCCGGATCCAGCCGGCGAGCGACCTGGAACTTCCTTCGCCCGACACGGCGGACCTCCCCCTGAAGGGGGTCGCGGAGCTCAGGCCCAGGACCGAGGCGTTCCGGCTAGAAGTGCGGGTCGTCGATGTCTCCGTACGGAGCGTCACGGTGGGGGAGGAGCGCCGGGAGGTTCATTCCGGACACCTGGCAGACGGCTCGGGTGCGATCGCATTTACGTCATGGGTGGATTTCCGCCTCAAGCCCGGTGACACGGTACGCATCGCGGGCGGCTACGTGCGGCTTTTCCGTGGAGTACCGGAGGTCACGCTGGACGAACGGAGCCACGTGGAGGGTATCGCTTCCGATCGGGTCCAACCGGTCCCGCCGGCGTCTGCCTGGAGCCTTTCACTCGGGACGCTCGAGTCCCGCGGCGGCGGTCCCGACATTCAAGCCGAAGGCCTCGTCGTCGGCATAGGTGCTCCAAGTGGCGTGGTGCGTCGCTGTCCTACCTGCGCCCGGATACTCCGGGACGAGATCTGTCGGCTCCATGGGGCCGTGGAAGGGACCCCCGACCTTCGCGTCCGAGTCCTCCTCGACGACGGCACCGGCGTTGCCACCGTCAACCTTCCGCGCGACCTCAGCGAGAAGCTGACGGGCCAGTCCCTGCCTCAGTTCGTGGAAAGGCTCTCGCGGGATCCGGACCCGGCCCTAATCGAACGCGCGCTCCGGGTCCAACTCGTGGGCCGAAGACTGCGGGTCCGAGGCCGGGCCCGGGTCGACGATTTCGGCCTCGCCGTCTTCCCCACCTTTTGCGAAGAAGTTGCGGCCGACCCGGAACTGGCGGTCGGGGCCCTCGCTCACCGACTGGCGGAGCGGCCCCCTTGACGGGACGAGAGCTGGCCTGGCGGGTCTTCGCCAGCGAGCTGTTGGCCTCGTCCGTCGAAGAACGGGGAACCGGAGAGAAATCGCCGTCGTACGTCATCTCTCCCCTCGGCGCGCGAATGAACCGCGTCCTGCTCCCCGGCATGGTCAGTCCGATGGAGGGGGGAGGAGGCAACGCCACCGGGGGATTCGTGCGTTCGCGTTTGTCGGATGCCACCGGCACGGTTCTGGTAACGGCGGGCTCGTACCAACCCCAAGGTCAATCCGACCTTGCCAAAATCTCCCAACCCACGCGGGCGCTCGTTATCGGAAAGGCCGCGCTCTCCCGGGGCGTCGGTGCCGCCCCTTCCTGTTCCGTCCGCGTGGAAGCCGTTCAGCCGTTGCCGGACGTCGACTTCCGCACGCTCACCGCAGAGACGGCGGTCCAGACGCTGGAGCGGCTACAGCTCGTTCTCCAGTTGAGGTCCCCTGCACCCCCGTCCGACGCGGAACTCGCCCGAGCGGGAGTTTCGCCTTCCTGGGTCCGTGGGGCCCGTTCGTCGATCGCTCGATACCCTGCGCTCGACGCGACGCCGTACTACGGATCTCTTCGGGCCGTCTTCATCGCCCTAGGAGGGCCCCCCGTGGCCGAACCATCACCGATCACGGGAAGCCGGCCGCCAGGGTCGCAAGCCGACGTTATCCGGTCGGTCCGTTCTCCGAAACTCCCGAAGGCCCCCACCTCGCCTCCAGGGATGCAGGGGCTAGAGGGCCGCCTCCTCGAGATCCTGGACGAACTGTCAGACAAGTCGCCGGACGGGTACGCCGACATGGACGAGCTCGCCGAACGTGCGGCCCGGCACGGACTCGACGGGGAGCGAATGGAGGAGCTGCTCAACTATCTTTCCGAGAACGGCACCCTCGAGGAACCCCTGGTCGGGAAGTTCCGGCGGGCCGAAGGACCGCCCCGGGAATGAGGAGAACTCCCGCGCGCAGTTGGGTTTATATGAAGCGGGCTTTCGGAGGCGGGGGGAATGAGGAGCACCTGTCTCTCCGATAACCCGTGAAGAGACCCACGACATACTGACCCCCCTCACGTTCCTTCACCATGGCTGAACCACCGTCCCGGACCGCGTTCGTCGTTCTCATCGTGATCACCCTCGTCGCCGCCGGCGGACTCGCCGGCTTCGCCTATTACCACTCTCGCCCCGGAAGTCCGCCCTCGGTCCTGACCGCCCAGTTCGGGGGAAACGCCACGGTCAACTACATTGGCTATTTTGGCAGCGGCCCCGACTCCGGGCGCGTGTTTGACACCTCGATCTACTCGGTGGCAGTCAACAATGCATCGTACCCCAAATCCGTCGGGTTCAAGTACCGCGGTTCCGAGGCAAGCTACACGCCGCTCGGCGTGTACATCGGGCCCAACGCGCCCACCAGCGGCTACGCGATCGGGAACGACACCTTCGTCTCGGTGGTCACCGGATTCTGGGAGGGTCTCATCGGCCTTCGCGGGAATCAATCGCACACGATCGTCGTTCCGCCCGACCTGGGATACGGTCCCCAAGACCCGGCGTGTCTACGCACCTTGCCGCTCACCTACACTCTCCCCGTGATCCACACGCTTTCCGCCTCGGCGTTTGCGGCCCAATACGTCGGGGTGACCCCCTTGACGGGGGTGACGTTCCCGGACCCCGATTACGGGTGGAACGTTACGATTCTGGCCGCGAACAGCTCCTTCGTCACGATCGAGAATCTCCCGTCGGTGGGATACGTCGCTTCCCCCGCCGGATGGCCGGTGCTCGTATCGGCGATCGCCGGGACCCCAAACGGAGCCGGGACCATCACGCTCGTCAACGAGCTCACCCCCGGCGAGGCCGGCCACCTGCTCGGAACGGACTTCAACCACACCGGCCCCTGCACCTCCTCGACCAACGACCAGTTCATCGTGAGCGCCGTCGACCCAACGGCGGGAACCTACACGGAGAACTTCAATGAAGAGGTGCAGGGACAGGTACTCATCTTCGTCGTCACCGTGATCGACATCTTCCCGCCCCCGCCCGGCGTGGTGGGGTAACGCGCCGTCAGGTCAGCCGGATCTTCCCTTCCTTGAGCAACTGCTCCATGCGATCGTCCACGGCACGGTCCATCTCCGAGGGGTCGGAGACGGCGCGACGGGCAGAGCGGTTGTGTTCGACGACCACTCGGCGGGCCTCGCCTCGACGGGCTCGGTACTGCCGTCGGAGCTCGTCGAATTCCCGTTCCATGCCGCGTAGCGTCCGGTCGATCTCGTCCAACTGACGCCGCACCATGCCCCGGGCCTGACTCATTTCTCGGAGGCGTGCCATCCCCTGGCCCGCAGCCACGAGTTCGCCCTTGAGGGTCTCCATGGCCTGGTCTCGCGCCGCCCGTTGATCGTCGAGCGCTTTTCGGAGTCGGTCCACATCCGCCCGGGCCGATTCGAAGGCGACTTCGGCCGCCCGCAGAGTCTCCCCGCGCCGCGCCACTTCCGCGGCCTCAGAATCGGCCACGGCGATCTCCTTCCGCAACTGGCGCATGCGGTCGATCAGGGCGTTCTCCTCGTCGAGAGGAACGGCCCGCGTCTGCTGTTGGAGCTCGAGCTTGTTCATCTCCTTCTTGAGCTGGTCCACCGCGGACCGCGCGGACTTGGGCATGGCAGCCCGAAGCTCCCGTACGGTGGCGAGGCGCTCGTCCCGGACACGCCGGGCCTGGTCGAGCTCGCTCCGAATGTGGCCGAGGTCCCGCCCGAGCTTCCGATGGGCGTCGTTGAGCTCCTCGAGCCGGGCCTGCTGGGGCGCCCGTCGGTTGAACATATCCCGCTGTTCGTCAGAGAGTTTGAGTACTTCCTGGATGAGCGCGTGACGCTTGGGTCGTAGCTCGCGAATTTTCGCGTCGAGCTGGTCCAAGCGGTGGCGCTCGGCGCGCTCCTCCTCGCGGTCCGCGTCCTGCGGACGAGGCTTCGGCGCCATCCCGGACGCCAACCGGTCTCACGTCAGAAAAGGGTATCGGGGTTCAGCGGGGACGGACTTCCCGACCCCGACGGTCCCCCGCGAGGAGCTGCAGTGCGAACAGGGCGGCGGGTACCCCCCCATCGATGTTCACCACCGCGATCGGAGCGCACGACTGCAACATGGCCATCAAGGCCGCCTCCCCCCGCCCTCCTCGACCATATCCGGTCGAGACGGGGACCCCCACCACCGGTGCGGGTACGAGGCCCGCGACGACCGTGGGCAACGCGCCTTCCCGGCCCGCGAACACCAGGTAGACCCGGGGGTTCCTTCGCTCGATCACCCGGAGCGCTCGCTGCAGACGATGGAGCCCGGCGACCCCCACGTCGTAGGCGGTCAGCACTTCCACACCGACGGATTCGAGAAGATGCCGAGCTTCTTCTGCAATGGGAGCATCGCTTGTGCCCGCGGCCAGCAACGCCACGGGCCCCCGATCGACCGGGTCCGACAACGGGCCTGCGAGTCGGGCGATCCGCGCGCCCGGGAGGAGCTCGACCGGGAGACCGTCGCGACGCGCGGCGATCAGCCTCTGGCGCTGCGTCCCCGTGGGCCGCGACACGAGCGCGCCGAGCCCTTCTCGATGCAGGGCCCGCAAGATTCGCACGAGCTGGGTCGGGCTCTTCCCCTCGCCGAGGATAACCTCGGGGGCGCCGATCCGTCGCGCGCGGCCGACGTCGTACCGGAAGTCGGAGTCGACTCGAAGCTCGCGTGTCCGAGTTGCTCGGCGGGGAAGACGCGCCACGCGCGGCGCACGTCCGAACGGTATTATAGCGAACGCCGCTGTGCGGCGACGCCGGAATTTCGATGGTCGAATTCTCCCTGACCGAGGAGCAGCGAAGCCTCCAGGACCTGGCCCGCAAGTTTGCCAAAACCGAAATGCTCCCGGTCGCCGCCGCGTGCGACCGCGAGGGTCGATTTCCGGAAGAGGTGTACCGAAAGGCCTGGGAACTCGGCCTGATGAACCTCAACGTACCGACGGAGTACGGGGGGAGCGGGCTCTCTGTCTTCGACCAGTGTCTCATCGTCGAGGAACTGGCGCACGCCTGCGGCGGCATGACCACGTCGATCATCGCCAATTGCCTTGCGCTCGAACCGATCCTGCTGGGTGGAACGGAGGAGCAGCGGAAGCGGACCCTGCCCGCCTTCTGCGCTTCCTACCATCTCGCGTCGTTCTGCCTCACCGAACCGGGCGGGGGAAGCGATGCGGCCGGGCTTCAGACCCGGTGCCGCCGCGACGGGGATGTCTACGTTCTGGACGGCGAGAAATCCTTCATCACGAACGCTCCGCACGCGGCGCTTTACACCGTGTTCGCGACGCTCGACCCGAGTCTCCGGCACAAGGGCATCACCGCCTTCTTCGTTCCCCGTGAGGCGGAGGGCATCACGCCGGGTAAGGACGAGGACAAGATGGGCCACCGGGCCTCCTCGACGAGCACAGTAAAGTTCGATCACGTTCGGGTACCGGTCGCTAACCGACTCGGAGCCGATGGTGAGGGATTCGCCCTCGCGATGCAGACGCTGGACCATACGCGCACGCCCATCGGGGCCCTGGCGACGGGCATCGCTCAGGCGGCGGTCGACTACGCCGGGGATTACGCGAACAAGCGCCACTCGTTCGGCAAGCCGATCGGCGAGCATCAAGCGATCCAGCTCAAGCTCGCGAACATGGCGCAAGAAGTCCATGCCGCCCGACTCCTCACCTGGCAAGCGGCCTGGTGGATCGACCAGGGTCAACGCGGATCGTTGGAGTCCTCGATCGCGAAGTGCTTCGCTTCGGACGCGGCCATGCGGGCCGCGGACGACGCGATCCAGATCTTCGGTGGCTATGGCTACATGAAGGATTATCCGGTCGAGAAGCTGCTGCGCGATGCCAAGCTGACCCAGATCTACGAAGGGTCGAACGAAATCCAACGGATCGTGATCGCCCGCGAGTTGCTCTCCCGCTACGCGTAGGACGGGATCGCCGGATGGAACTCCTCGTCCTCATCAAGCCGGTTCCCGACCCCGAGACACGCCTCCGCCCGAACGCCGCGGGCACGAATCTCGATACTGACGGCGTCAAATGGGTCCTTACCGGATACGACGAATCGGCCGTCGAACAAGCCCTCCTATTGAAGGAAGCGATTCCCGGCTCCAAGGTCCGCGCCATCGCCTTCGGCCCCGCACCGCGCACGGAGGAAATCCTGCGGTCGGCCTTGGCCCTCGGATGCGACGCCGCGACGTGGGTGGAACAGCCGGCCGACACGCCGACCGACCCGATGCGAGCGGCCGCGGCGTTGACCGTGGCCTGCCAGAAGACCCCCTTCGACCTCATCCTCGTCGGCAAACAGGCTCTGGACGATGAGGCGGGTCTCGTCGGACCCGCGCTAGCCGAGCGACTCGGGATCGCGGACTACGGGCCGGTCGTGGACGTTCGCTGGGACGCGGCCGGGCGCCGGTTCACGTTCGCTCGGGCCGTCGAGGGCGGCTCCGACCGGGTGTCGGCGCCGACGCCGCTCGTGGTCTGTTTGCAGCAGGCGTGGAACGACCCGCGGACGGCCAAACTTCAGAACGTCCTCAAGGCGCGACGGATCGCTATCGACAAGGTCACCTGGGCCGAGGTCGCGGCCGGGATTGGATCGGCCGCTCCGGGAACGCACGTCACGGCGTTCCGGCTCCCCCCACCCCGTACCGGGGCCAAGATGATCGAATACAGGACTCCCGACGAAGCGGCCCAGAAACTGGTTCGGCTTTTGCGTGAGGAGGCGAAGGTCCTCCCATGAGTAGCTCGGTCCTGGTCGTTGTGGAAATCCGGAATGGGGCCCCGGTTCGCGCCTCGCTCGAGGCGCTCGGGGTGGGCCGTCGGATCGCCGGCCCACCGGGGAGCGGAACCGTGACCGCGGTTCTGCTGGGGTCCGGATCGGAGTCGTCGTCCACGACAGTGGCGGAACGCGGCGTCGATAAGGTGCTCTCCGTGGCCGACCCGAGGTTCGACGCGTTTCACGCGGTCGTCTGGGCGGCGGCCATCGCGGCGATCGCCCGGGAGATCGATGCGGGAACGATCCTCGTGGCGGGGACGAGCAATGGTCGAGAGTTGGTGGGGCGGTTGGCCGCCCGATGGGAAGCCGCGGCGGTGAACGGCGTCGCGGACCTTTCCCTCGCCGCCGACGGTACGCTAATGGCCGTTCGACCGGTCTTCAGCGGCCGGGCTCTCCAGGAAGTGCGGGTGGACCAAACCCGTGCCGTCCTGGGCCTGAGACCCAACGCGTTCACAGCGCCCGAGCCCTCGGGCTCCAAGGCCTCTGTGGAGGCGCACCCTACACCCGACCTGGGACAACTCCCTGCTCTCGGAGTGGTCTCCGGCTTTGAGCCCGCCCAGACCGGTTCGGGTCCGGACCTCAGCGAAGCGCTCGTCGTCGTATCGGGAGGACGAGGACTCAGGGGACCCGAAAACTTCCGACTCCTGGAGGACCTGGCGGGTGCGCTCGGGGGCGCCATTGGAGCCTCGCGCGCGGTGACCGACTCCGGATGGAAACCCGCTTCGTTCCAGGTCGGTCAAACGGGACGGACGGTCTCACCCCAGCTGTACATCGCGGTCGGGATCTCCGGAGCGATTCAGCATGTCGTCGGGATGATCAGTTCACGTACCATTGTGGCGATCAACTCGGACCCGAACGCGCCTATCTTCAAAGTGGCCGACTACGGCGTCGTGGGCGACCTCTTCCAGATCGTTCCCGCCCTCACGGCGGAGATCCGCCGAGTCCGGGGTAGCTGATTTCGCTCCGCGGGCCGGCCGTTACTTCGGGGGAGGCTGCGGATACGAAGGAGGATTGGAATAGACGACGGTCGTCGGTTGAACAAAGGGGCTCGTCGGCATCCCCGGGTTTTGCATCACCGTCTCGATCGTGCGTTGGACCTGGAACGGTTTCGGGATTCCCAGCCAGTCCTCGTTGCCAATGGACTTCGCCGTTCCGGATTCGGCACTGACGCGAACCGTGCCGTACCCGAGCAGCCGTTGACCCACCGTCTGGTGGACGTCCACCCCGCGGACCTGGTTCATCGGGATGTCGTCGATATCGCGCGAAGCGATTCCCCGTTTGATGATGATCCGGTGATTGCTCACCGCGTAGACCGTTCGGACCCACCGGATGTACCGTACGAGCAACCAGAGGAGAACGAGGAGGGTGATGAACCCCAGAACGTACTCCACGTAGTGAAGGTCGGTCGACGGGGCCTTCGCAAACAGGGCCGTCAGTCCGGGGAAAGCGGACCAGCCGTGGTAGGCGGCCGCGGCAGAATAGTCGAGTACGAGCATGATGAGGAGCACGATGACCGGTCCGGGAAAGTAGAACAGTTTCGTCGACCGGGTCTCGACGTACAGGACCTCGCCCTGGGCGAGATATCGGGCGAGGTGTTTCGGATTGACGACAGTCAGATTGCTAGAACCGCGCGCCACGGACGGGAGACCGGGCGTCCTTCGCCTTAAACCCTCCGCGCTTTGAGAATCTCGAGACCACGTCGCGCCGAGAGCTCTGGGCGGAACCGTCCGCGCCCACAGCGTCAAATGCCGGGCGTCGTTGGTCCCGGTAAATGGGCGTCACCGACTGCCACATCCATGTCAATCCGCTCTGGGAGATGCGACCGGAGGCCCGCGCGCTGATCGACACTCACCCCGACGCCCGAACCTTCGAGTCGTTCCTCAACGACCCGAAAGCATTCCTGAAACTGCTCGACGCGGCCGGCCTCGAGCGGGCCGTGCTCGTCAACTACGTGGCACCGCAAATCATCGGCTACACCGAGAAAGCGAACGAGTTCGTGCGGGACTTCGTGAAGGCGGACCCGGACCGCCTCATCGCCGTCGGCTCGGTCCTTCCCACACGGCCGAAGGCCGGGGCTGAGGTACGACGGCTGGTCAGACGGTTCGGGCTGCGGGGGATCAAACTGCACCCCCCCCATCAGTTGTTCGCGCCGAACGCGTACGTCGATGGGAAGCTCAAAGGTCTCCGAGAAATATACGCGACCTGCGAAGAGCTCGGCATCCCGGTCATCGTGCATACAGGGACCTCGGTCTTTCCGGGGGCGCGGAACCGTTACGGACAGCCGCTGTTGGTCGAGGACGTAGCGATCGACTTTCCGCGTCTGACGATCGTACTCGCGCACGGAGGTCGACCCCTCTGGATGGAGGAGGCGGTGTTCCTCACCCGTCGGTTCTCCAACGTGTATCTGGAAACCTCCAGTATTCCACCCTCGAAGCTGCTCGAGTATTTCCCGGCCCTCGAGAAGATTCGCGATCGAGTGGTCTATGGGAGCGACTGGCCGGGCCCCGGGGTGCGGGACCTCGGGGCCCATCTGCGGGCGGTCCGTGCCCTGCCGCTCCAACCGGAAACGCTCGAGAAAATTCTCGTCCGGAACCCGCTCAAAGTCTTCCCTCCCCGGGACCCCGTTTAATACTCTGGTCCACTGACAATCAGCGTGCAACAGAGTTCCGACCCCCCGCCGGAGCCGCCCGCGGACCCGGCCTCGCCTCCGGACGAGCCCGCGCTCGAGGCCCCGACTTCGCTCGAGGTCGTGGAAGGCGGCGAAGAGGTCGGAAGACTTCCCCTGCCGCGTCGAGACCGAGGGGAGATCTTCGGGGTGGCCAGTCAACTCATGGGAGCGGCTCGGATCCGGGTCATGTGCGAGGACAACGTCTCGCGCATGGGGCGGATCACCGGGAAAATGAAGAAGAAAATGTGGGTGCGCGAAGGCGACCTGCTGATCTTGAGACCGTGGGGATTCCAGGAGGGCAAGTGCGACATCCTGTTCCGGTACAGCCGGACGCAGGCGACCTACCTCGCCCGGCGCGACCTGCTGCCCGCCAGCGTGAACGTGTTCGGCGAGGCCGACACGTCGAAAGGGACTCCAACGAGCTGAGGTCGACGACCCGTGGAAGCTCCGCCGCAGAGCGCACGGGAAACCCGCGTGACGGAGGTCAACGCAGTCGCGCTGGGCGTCTCGATCGACACGCTGATGGAGAATGCGGGACGGGCCGTGGCCGAAGAGGCGGCCCGTCACCTCCGGGGCCCATCGGACGGGGTCGCGGTCATCGCGGGGACCGGCAACAACGGCGGCGACGGTTTCGCGGCGATTCACTACCTCAAGCAGTGGGGTTTTTCGCCCGACCTGTGGCTCGTCGCGCCACCCGGGGAGATTCGATCTTCAGCCGCCCGGCGCTGCTACGAGCGCATCGCTCCCGCGACTCGCACGCGCGTGGGCGTCCCCCGCGCCGCGGACCTGGCCGGCTACGCGCTCCTGATCGACGCCATGCTGGGCACCGGCCAGCACGGGGAACCGAGGTCTCCCGTCCGCGAGGCGGTCCTGGAACTGGCCAGTTCTGAGGTCCCTATCCTCTCGGTGGATGAGCCGACCGGGCTCGGTTCCTCGGTGATCGTCCATCCGCGCTGGACCGTGGCGCTACAGTCCGTAAAGGAAGGAATGACCCCGGAAAACTCCGGTGAGATCATCGTTCGACCGATTGGCATCCCTCCGGCCGCGGTGAACGAGACCGGACCCGGAGTCTTCCTGTTTTACCCTCTTCCGGAACCGAAGGCCCGGTCTCCCCGAAGCGGACGAGTGCTGGTGGTCGGCGGGGGGCCGTACACGGGTGCCCCGGCCCTCGCGGGCCTTGCGGTGCTCCGATCGGGCGCCGAGCGCGCCGTGATCGCGGCACCCGAGCCCGCCGCGGGGCACATTCAATCGTATTCACCGACCTTGATCGTCTATCCCGTGGGCACGGAGCGGTTCCAGCTGTCCGACGTGCCGGCTCTCCTCCATTTGGTCGACCACCTCCATATCGACGCCATCGTCGTCGGCATGGGCGTCGGAGACGCGCCGGAAAGCGCGGCCGCCATGGCCGATTTCGTCGGCAAACTGCGGACCCGGTCACTTCCGGTGGTCGTGGATGCGGATGCGCTGGGAGCCTTAGGGAATGCCGCCGGCGTTTCGTCCCGTCGGGCGCCGTGCGTCGCCACGCCAAATCGTCACGAGTTCGACACTCACTTCATGGAGCTCCACGAGAACCTACCCGACTCTCGACTCGAGGTCGCCCGTCGTGTCGCGAAGGAACGTGGGTTGGTCTTGCTCGCCAAGGACGAGATCGACCTCCTCACCGACGGAACCCGGGCCTACGTGAACCGCCACCACCATCCCGCGATGACCGTCGGGGGGACGGGGGATGTGCTCGCGGGGGTGGTCGGCTCGCTCGTGGCCCGGGGCGTTGAAAGCCTCGACGCCGCGCGACTGGCCACCTACTGGGTGGGAGAAGCCGGCCTGCGGGCGTTCGGAGTCCGGAGCTGGGGGCTCATCGCGACCGATGTGATCGAAGAACTCCCGGCGGCGCTGCGGGATGGGCTGGCGCGCGTCGAACGGTGAAGAGAGGCCTCAGGCGTATCGGACCCGGCCTCGGATCTCGCGTGCCCGTTTCTTGACCTCGGCGGACCCGGTGGG
>JASHPV010000154.1 GCA_030037875.1 Thermoplasmata archaeon | reverse complement strand
CGAACTGCGTGATCCAGATCGGCACTTCCGCGAGGGACGTGATCTCGGGCGGGTCCTCTCCGTACCCCGTTCCGTCGCGATGGAGCCACAGGCCATGGAGGCCGGCTTTCTCGGCGGCCCGCACGTCCGTGTTCGGCTTGTCGCCGACGTATAGGGCCCCGGACGGCTCGGTCTTGAGTCTCGCCACGCATCGGTGGAAGATCTCGGGGTCCGGCTTGGCGACCCGCTCGGTACCGGAGGCGACCACGGTCTGGAAGTAGTCGAGCACGCCCTCGTGCGCCAGCAGCTCCCGGGCCGATTGTTCGGATACGTGGTTCGTCAGGATGCCGAGCTTGAGATGCCCGTCCCGGAGCTCGTCGAGACACATCCGGGCGTCCGAGTAGAGGTGCGCGGGGAACGGGTGGTCCGATACGCCGCGGAAGAACGCCGCGCGTTGCGCCTCGGGGAGGGGCCTTCCGGCGGCCCCCTCCACGACGCGACCCCAGAACTCCTCCCAGCTCCACCGGTCCCCCTGGCGGTCGTTCTCGGACGTCATCTCGAGCGTCCAGTGGGCCAACGTGTCGGCATCGACCGAGATACCGGCCCGGTTCGCGATCTCCTCGAGCGCCGGAAAATCTCGCATATCGAGCAGCGTGCCGCCCAGGTCGAAGATCACGGCCTGGATCCGGTTCCCGGCCGACGGCGCCATGGAGCGGAAGGGAGCGGACCCGGCTTTTCAATCTTCAGGGGCGCGTATCGAAGTACGGACGGCGATGCGTTACGCCACGCTGACCGACACGATGTCGGAGTGCCGCATGAGCACCGCGCGGGCGATCTTGAGGTTCTTGCCGGCCTTCCCGATGGCCCGGGCCTTCCAGGCCGGGTCCACGGTGACGGTGACGTGCCGGCCCTTTCCCTTCGGTTGGAACTCCACCTTCCGGGGACCGAACGGGAAGAACACGTTCCGGGCGAGCACCTCCGCATCCGGGGAGTACTCCACCACCTGGATCTCCCGATGCGTCTGGTCCTTCAGCCGGTCGACCACGGCGCCGCCGGGCCCGACGGCCTTCGGGATCTCCCCCGGATAGACCAGGAACACCACCTTGTCCTCGGCGTGGAGGCAGTCCTTCACGCGCGCCCCCGTGCGCTCCTCGAAGAGCCGGATGAGCCCGAGGGTCTCCGTATCGAACGAGATCTCGGCCATGGAAGGGGTTCCCGACCGCTGGAGAAGCCCTACGACGTCTCGAGCGAAAGGATCGCGGAGGAGCCCGGGTCGAGGATCGCGAGAGCGCTGATCGGGAACGGCTTTCCGCAGGCGGCGCCGAGCTCGACGCTCGTGCCGGGGTAGTGGTAGACCGGGACCTTCTCGAACCGGCTCTCGTGGAGGAACGGCTCGTACGGACAGCTCGTCGACGCGATGACGAGGCGGGCGTGCTTCGCCTTCGCCGCGTCGATCGTTTCGTTCACTCCGATCCGGACCTTGCCCGTCTGGAGCGCGACCTTGAGCGCGTGACCGAGGTCCATCGCTCCTCCTCAGGACCCCTGCGGCACGAGGGGCTCCTCCTGGTCCGCCGCCTCGACCGGCGGGGCCGGCTCGACGGCCTGGGGCGGCGTCTTCGGCGCCACCGTCGGCCGGTAGACCAACTTCACCGCACCGGTCCCGAGGGTGATCGGCTGACCGACGATGATGTTCTCGGCGACGCCCTTGAGCTCGTCGGCCTCGCCGGTGATCGCCGCCCGGAGCAGGTGGGCGGCCGTGATCTCGAAGGCCGCACGGGCGAGCACGCTGGTCTTCTTGCCCGAGATCCCGTGACGGCCGATCGCCCGGATGTCTCCCTCGTTCGTCATCACGTCGGAGACGAGCATCAGGTGCCGGATATCGACGGTGAGTCCTTGCTCGGCGAGCGTCCGCGAGGTCTCCTGGATGAGCGCGGCCCGGGCCGCCTCGATGCCGAACACCTTGTAGATCTCGAAGACCGAGTTCGTGGTGGTCCGGTCGCCGTCAACGCCCTCGATCTCGAGGACGTCCTCGAGGTTGGACCCCTCGGTGTAGATCACGTACTCGTCCTTCTCCTTCTTGATCAGCGCCCGCTTGATGCCGGTCACGCCCTTGATCCGGATCTGCTTGGTCTCTTCGCTCGCGGCGAGGAGCTTCTTGAACGGCATCTCCTCGTCCGGGTCCTCCTTCTTCGCCTTCCCCGGCGCCGGCGCCGGGGCCTCGGCCAGGAAGATCTCGAACGGCCGGCTCTCCCCCGAGCCGGAGCCGTTCGCGAGGCGGAATTTCCGGGTATCGAGGTTCTCCGTCAGCGTGCGTTCGATGTCGGCCCGCTTGACGCCCCGGCCCTGCATCAGTCCCAGTTGGGGCGTGACGACGACCTTGAGCTCTTCCACGACGGTGCCGATGGCGGCGACGTCGGGGATCGTCGAGACCTCGATCTGGAGGGCGATCTTCTCGACGGCGTCGCGGTCGGTGCGCTGCTTCCGCTCGACGTAGACGGTCATCGTCGGCGTCGAGGGGACCCGCCGCGCGTCCACCAGCTCGATGAGCCGGGGCAGGCCGAGCGTCACGTTCATCTCGGCGACGCCCGCGTAGTGGAACGTTCGGAGCGTCATCTGGGTGCCCGGCTCGCCGATCGACTGCGCGGCGATGATGCCCACCGATTCATGCGGGTCGACCCGGGCCTTCCCGAACCGGGCCGCTACATCGTGGACGACCTTCTTGAGCTCCGCCGGTTCGAGCCGCAGGTTCTGCACGCGGTCGTGGAATTCCTGGAGGATGAGCGGCGGGAAGACGACGCCCTCGGCCGCCGCGAGATCGGCGATCTGAGCCGACAGCTTCGTCGGCGCCTTCTTTTCTTCCTTCGCCATCGTCACTCCCCTCCCTCGAAGCCGGGGCCGTCCTCGGGCGACGGCACCTCCTCGGCCTCCTCGTCCTCGGAGAAGTCCTCGTCGAGCTGCGCCTCCGCGAGCAGGTCCATCTCTTCCTCCGAGACCGGCGGCGTGGCGCCCGGCCCCTCGGACTTGACGTTGTCCATCGATGGCTTCGCGCGCCGGCCCAGCGCCATCGTGACGATCTCATCCAGCGCGATGGCCA
>JASHPV010000153.1 GCA_030037875.1 Thermoplasmata archaeon | reverse complement strand
CTCCTCGACGTACTGCTCAACTTCTCGCGGTCGTACCTGCCCAGCAGCCGGGGCGGTCTGATGGACAAGCCGCTCGTGTTGACGACCCGTCTCAACGCGACCGAGGTCGACAGCGAGGCGCACAACGTCGACCTCGCGTTCCGGTATCCGCTCGAGTTCTACCGGGCCGCGGCGCGGGGCGGGACCGCCAAGGAGGTGGAACCCCTGATCGAGACGGTGAGCAGCCGGGTCGGGACGGACCGCTCGCTTTCGGGGTACGGCTTCACGCACGATACCACCGATATTGCCGGGGGCCCGGTCCGCTCGGCGTACCGGGAGGCCCCGTCGATGGACCGGATCGTGGAACAGTCCCTCGTGGTCGCGTCGCAGATCCGCGCGGTCGACGTCGGCGAGGCGGTCTCCCTGGTGCTCAACGCCCATTTCCTTCCCGACCTCATGGGGAATCTCAAGAGCTACGCGACGCAGAAGTTCCGGTGCAAGGTCTGCGGGACGTCCTATCGCCGGCCGCCTCTTTCAGGCCGTTGTACCGCCCGGGGGCGGGGAGGAAAGGTCTGCGAGGGAGCGTTGCAACCCACGGTGTTCGAAGCGTCGGTGCGAAAGTACCTCGGGCTGTCCCAACGCCTCGCCACGACGACGGGGGTCCCGCCGTACTTGCGGCAGCGGATCCAGCTTCTTGAGACGTCGTTGGCCACCCTCTTCCCCGGCAGCCTGGCCCAAACGACCCTGGAATCGTTCCAGGGGATCCCGGCGGTCGAGGAACCCCCCGACGATCTCTGACGGAACCGGGTCGTTCGCGCGCCGGGAACGCCCATATAGGCGACCGCGCGTCCGAACCGCCGCGGGCTTGTAGGGTAGTCTGGACTATCCTTTCGGCCTTCGAAGCCGAAGACGTGGGTTCGAATCCGCCCGCCGCCGCGGACGGGGCGGCGAAGCTCCCACCAAGCCCGTACTATTTTCCCGGAGAAGGGAGTCCACGGTTCTCAGCCGAAGTAACCGGGACTCGTGGGGTCCGCGCGCTTTTCCTCTTCGGCCTTGGCGGCCTCGAGGACGTCGAGCGCGAGCAGCGCATTGAGCGGGATGAGCCGGGTCCGGCCCTTCTCTTCCGCGACGGTACCGTCGAGCTCGATCGCGAGGGAACTGTCTCCTCCGATCGATACGAGTCCGCGGAACGTTCCGTTGGAGACGAGGGATTCGTTCTCGCTGCTCGCCGACCGGACCCGGACCTTCGAGCCCACGGTGAGCGCAATCGTACCCTTCTTCGCCGTCCCGGTCGAGGTCGTCCCACTCATGGCACTGCCTGCCTAGAGTCGGTCGTCGGAGTTATTGAAGGATTCCCTTGGCCCGCGCGGCGGCCTTGGAGGGGACCGGTGCGGGGCTCTCGGCATGTTCGAGGAGAGCCTGGAGGTGGTTCACCGTCTCCCGGTACCGCTTGAGCGCGTTCTGGGCGTTCGCTTCCGTGAAGTCCCACGCACGGGCGAGATTCCCGTACCGGAGACGGTACCCCTTGCGTCCCTTTCCGTCGGTGGATCCGCCGACCTCTTCGAGAAGGTCGAGCGATTTCAGTTTGTTGATGTGACGGTACACCGTCGGCTTCGACGTTTTCAGGACAGCCACGATCTCGTCGATGTACCACGGACGGGACGGGGCGCGGATCAGACAGTCCCGGACGAGCCGATACGCGACCCGGCTCTCGACCGGTCCCGTTCCTCCGCGGGTATCGTAGCTCTCCGGCAGGTACCCGATCATCCGCAGGAATTCCTGCAGCACTTCGTCGACATCGGGGAGCGGAGTGAGGGGGGTCGTGTAACGTAACGTGAGCTCGAACGGCATGACGAACGGGGAGCGAAGCCGGTCGTGGGGATAAAAGTACATGTCGCAGCGCCCGGCGCACCGAAAAGCTATCAGTCGCGGTCCCGTCGTGCTCATTGTGAGCTTTCAACTCGTCCAGCCATCGACTCCGGAGGAGGCGATTCGCCTCCTTTCACGCTCGGCCGCGGGGGACATCGCTGTACTCGGCGGCGGCACCGACCTCTTGTCCGATATCGAACAGGCTCGGATTACCCCGAAGCAGGTTCTCTCGCTCCGGAACCTCCCCTGGCGCTATTTTCGGTGGGAAGGGAACTCGCTCGTGGTGGGAAGCACGCTCCCCTTGCGAGCCCTCGAGCTCGATCCGCACGTGCAACGTCGGCTTCCGGGCCTTTGGGAAGCGATCCGGGACGTCGGGAGCCCGGCCCTGCGGAGTCGCGCGACGTTGGGAGGAAATCTGGGACGATGTTCCCCGGCGTCGGACCTCATCCCGATCCTGCTGGCACTCGACGCGCGGGCCCGGATCGTCGGCCCGAGCGGGGTACGAGAGCATCCGATCGATATCGTGCTCCAAGAATCGCGGCGAACCTCGCTCGGACCGGCGGAACTGATCGAATCGGTGATCTTGCCTTCCTCCGCGCCCTCGGCCTACCTCTGGCAGCGCGTCCAACCGGTCAACGACATCTCTCAGGTCGGCGTCGCGGCGGCGTTCGTGCCCGAGGGACCCCATTGGCGGATTGCCCTAGGCGGCCTCCAGCCCCGCGCGCGCCGGTTGAGCGAGGCGGAGGCGATGCTTCGGTCGGCGCGACCGACGCATCTCGAGATGGAACTCGCTGCCCAGGAGGCCGCGCGTCGCGCCGAGTTCGTCTCGGATAAGCGGGCGACGGAGTCGTACCGCCGTCGCCTGGTCACGGTCCTGGTCCGTCGCGCGATCCAGACCACCCTCGACCGGATGCCGAAAGCGGCGCATCCCCGGAAGGCCGCATCGTGAGCGACGGACCGCTGACTCTTACGATCAACGGCAAGCCCCAGCAGTTCGAGCGCGTACCGGACGCGGAACGGCTCCTCGACACCTTGCGGTGGCGGGCCGGGCTCAAGGGAACGAAGGAAGGGTGCCGGACGGGCGGCTGCGGTGCGTGCACCGTGCTCGTCAACGGCGAGCCGACCCTCTCGTGTCTCGTCCTATCCCACGAAGTATCGGGGGAGAACGTCACCACGATCGAGGGCGTGGCGGCCGAAAAGGTCGGGCGCATCGTGATCCGGGCGTTCGCGGAGGCCGGCGCGGTGCAATGCGGCTACTGTACTCCGGGATTCGTGGTCGCGCTCGCCGGTCAACTCCAGGGTGATGGCACACCGCCTTCGGTCGCCTCGTTGCTCGATGGGTTGGAAGGTAACCTGTGTCGGTGCACCGGATATCGCGCAATCCAGAAGGCCGTCGTCGCCGCACGGGAGGCGCTGAAGTGATTCGCAGCGACGCCGAGCCCAAGGCACGGGGGGCCCTCGAGTATGGGACGGACCTCGAGGCGCCCGGTATGCTCTGGGCCGCCCTCGTCCGGTCGCCGATCGCCCACGGTCGGATCGTCCGCATGGACCTGAGCCCGGCGCGCAAGATGCCGGGCGTGGTGGCCGTGGTCGGGCCGGAGGACCTGCGCACGCTGCTGCCGAAGGCCGCTCTCGAGGCGGAGCGTCCGGTCTTCCCCCTGGACGAGATCCGGTACCGCGGAGAGCCGGTGGCGGCGGTGGCCGCCGAGACGTTGGAACAAGCCCGTCGAGCCGCCGCCACCATCGAGCCGGAAGTCGAGTCGCTCCGCGTCGATGCCCGGATCGAGGACATCTTTCCCGAGTGGCCCTCCCCGGCAGCCGCCAAGGATCCGCGCGTGGTCGGGCATGTGCACGCCCGGTTCGGCGACGTGGACGCGAAATTCCGTAGCGCGGAACTCGTCCATTCGGAAACATATCGCACCTCCGGCGTCCACCAGGTGGCCATCGAGCCGCATGCATGTCTCGCCGAGGTCCGGAACGGCACGTTCCACATTCGCTCCTCCACGCAAACCCCCTTCGGCCTTCGCGATGACGTGGCATCGATTCTCGGGATACCGGAATCCCGCCTCGTCGTGGAAGGAACCTGGGTCGGAGGCGGCTTCGGGGGCAAGGGCGCCGCGTTCCTCGAGCCGTACGCCGTGTTGCTGGCCATCGCGAGTGGCCGCCCGGTGAAGCTCTCGCTCACGTTCGAGGAAGAGTTCGAACTGGGACGAACGACGCTTCCCTCGATCATCCGTCTCGACACCGCCGTCCACCGAGGTCGCATCGTGGCCCGCCGGGTTCGTCTCTTGCTGGACACCGGCGCGTCGCTGCCGGGGCGGGACTTCGCGGTCGGTTATTCCATCGGATTCCTGCTCGGTCCATACCGTACGACGGCCTACGAGATCGAAGGATTCGCGCTGCAGACGAACAAACCGCCCTTCGGCCCCCATCGGGCGCCGTTCGCGCCGCAGTCGGTCTTTGCGCTCGAGTCGCACATCGACGGCCTGGCCCGTCGCCTGGGGGTCGACCCGATCGAGTTTCGAAAGCTGCATGCGTGGCGCGAGGGAGACCGGACCGCCTACGACCAGCCGGTCGGCCCGATCGGCCTCGAGGCCGGCCTGGAGGCCGCGGCCCGGACCGCGGGTGAGTGGCGGGCCGGTCTCCCGTCGGGACATGGCATCGGCGTGGCGGCCGGATTCTGGTCGACGGGCGTGGGGGCCGGCGGCGAGGCCCGACTGTGGCTGCGGCCCGACGGCCTGACGATTCTCGAGGGGGAGCGAGAGATCGGGAATGGAAGCGTGGTCCAGGGGCTGGCGCTCGTGGCGGAGCGTGTACTGGGGTTGCCTGTCGAGGCCATCCGTGTCGAGTACGGGGATACCGCGACGGCGCCGTTCGACTCCGGCGTGTTCGGCAGCCGGACCTTGGGCGCGCTGGGCCAAGCGGTCGAAAAAGCGGCCCGATCGCTCGCGAACACGCTTGCGACGCGGGCGGGCGCCCAGACGGTCCAGCTCGAGATGAAGAATGACCGGGTTCTGGTCGTGGCCGGTCGGCGGCGACAGAAACTCGTCGACCTTCTGACCCCGGAGGAACGTGCCGCCGGCGGAATCGAAGCTCACGGCAAGCACTACGGCTCGGAACGGAAGATTGACGCGTCCCGCGTCGTCACGGGGACGGTCTATCCCTACCAGGACTTCACGGCGGCCGTCCATTTGGCGGAGGTCGAGGTCGACCGCGAAACGGGTCATGTGCGCGTCGTGCGCTACGCGGCGTTCCAGGACGTAGGCAAAGCGGTCGATTCGGCGTCGGTGACCGGGCAGGTGGAGGGCGGTGTCGTCATGGGGCTGGGAACCGCCCTGTCCGAGGAAATGCTCTGGACGCCCGAGGCCCGGCTCGCCAACCCCGGCCTGCTGGACTACCGCCTTCCCCGGATTCGGGACGTTCCCCCGATCCACGTCGAAGCGATCGAGGGCTTTGCGGGAGCCGGCCCGTTCGGGGCGAAAGGACTCGGCGAACCTCCGATCATTCCCGTGCCGGCCGCCGTGGCGAACGCCGTCGCCGATGCGACGGGGACCCGGGTCTACGAACTGCCGATGACGCCCGAACGCGTGGCGCGAGCGCTTAAGCTCCTGTAGGGTCCTCGCTTCCAATGGCAATTCCCCGGGCGGAGATTCAATCGCTCCTGACGGAGTACCCGCGTCCGCCGATCGTCGGAGCGGTCGGTTCGCATTCGGCGCTCGACATCGCCGACGGGGCGGTGGAGGAGGGCTTTCACACCCTCGTGCTGGCGCAGAAGGGCCGCGACCGGACCTACTCCCGATACTATCGCACCCACCGGGACGCCGAGGGCCGGGTCACGCGAGGCTGCGTGGACGAGGTTTGGACGTACCCCAAGTTCGTCGACGCGGCGGCCCCCGAATCGCAGGCCCGGCTCCGGGACCACGGAGTGCTCCTCGTCCCGAACCGGGCGCTGAGCTCCTACGTGCCCATCGACCTCCTCGAAACGTCCCTCCGGGTCCCGATGGTGGGGTCGCGGAACCTGCTCCGGATCGAGGAGCGCACCGAGCGGGAGAACTACTACGCTCTGCTCGCCCAGGCCGGTATCCCCTCGCCGGCCCGGATCCCGACCCCTCAGGAGATCGAGGGACTCGTGATCGTGAAGCTTCCTCACGCGACACGTCGACTCGAGCGGGGATTCTTCACCGCCGCCAGTTTCGAGGAGTACCAGCGGAAGAGCGAGTCGCTGATCGCCGCCGGGACGATCGCCCCGGCCGACCTCGCCGCGGCCCGAATCGAGCAGTACATCCTGGGGCCGGTCTTCAATTTCAATTTCTTCTTCTCCCCGCTCGTCCCTCGAGAGGACGGGCTCGAGCTCCTGGGGGTCGACGAGCGGCGCGAGAGCTCGCTCGACGGACTCGTCCGGCTCCCGGCGGCCCAGCAGCTCGAGATTCGAGGCGCGCACGCGATCCCCCAGTACACCGTCGTGGGGCACGGGACCCTCACCGTCCGGGAATCGTTGCTGGAGGAGATTTTCGACTTTGGAGAGCGATTCGTGGATGTGACGCGGACCCGCGCGGCCCCCGGCATCCTCGGTCCCTTCACCCTCCAGACCTGCATCGACCGCGATGGAAAGCCCACGGTCTTCGACGTGGCCGCCCGAATCGGAGGCGGTACCAACATTCACCTCGCCCTGGGACATCCGTACGGGAACGCGCTCTGGCGGACGCCGATGAGCACGGGCCGGCGCATCGCAATCGAGATACGCCGCGCGGCCGGTGAGGACCGGTTGGCGGAGATCGTCACATGACGGAGGCCCCGGGCGTGCTGGAGACCCCGGCGCCGCAGGCCGTGGCGCTCCGGCGGACGCCCCTCTACGCCTTCCATCTTCGGCACCACGCGCTGATGGTCCCCTTCGCCGGATGGGAGATGCCGCTCCACTACGGGAGCATCGTGGACGAGCATCGGGCGGTGCGGTCCTCGGTGGGCCTCTTCGACGTCTCCCACATGGGGATCCTCTCGGTCCGGGGAGCCAGCGCGCCCGCGCTCCTCTCCCGACGGACGACCGCGAACGCTTCGAACATCGTTCCGGGCCAGTGCCGGTACACGTTCCTGCTCGACGCCGCCGGCGCGATCGTGGACGACCTGATCCTCACCCGCGTCGACAAGGGACAGGGAGAAGCCCCCCCCGGGTTCGTCGTCGTACCCAATGCCGCCCGCGCCGGCAAGATACGAGACCTTCTCCACGAACACCGCCGGCCCGATACCGAGGTCGAGTCGCACAACGACGAGGTCGCGATCCTGGCGGTGCAGGGCCCGGAATCGCGGGCCACGCTCGAACGCCTGTTCGGATGGTCGCTCCGGGGCCTGGCCCCCTTCCATGCCGGATACTTTCGCTGGACTCGGGAGTCTCCGGCGGAGAACGCCGGGGTTCTCGAAGACGATCCGTTCCCCCACCCTCTCCAAGAGCACGCGCTCGTGTCCCGGACGGGATACACCGGCGAGCTGGGGTTCGAGCTGTTCGTCCGGGGCGCCGCGGCGGACGACATCGCGGAACGCCTCGTGGCGAGCGGCACCCGACCGTGCGGCCTCGGTGCCCGGGACACGTTGCGGCTCGAGAAGGGGTACCTGCTCTCCGGTCAGGACTTCCATGAGGACCGGACTCCCCTCGAGGCGGGGCAGGACCGGTTCGTCGAATTCGACCACCCGTTCGTCGGCCGTGACGCCCTGTCGAAACAGAAGGAGACCGGCGTCGCGGTCCGGTTGGTCGGCCTGACCCTGACGGATCCGGCGGCGATCCCACGACACGGCCAAGCCATCCTGTCGGGCAGCCAGCCGGTGGGCCGCGTCACGAGTGGCGGATTCTCCCCGACGCTGCAGCGCGGCATTGCGCTGGGGTACGTGACCACTCATCCCGCGCCGGACAGTGCCCCGATGGCCATCGATATCCGGGGACGACCCGTCGCGGCGACCGTGGTTCCGCTGCCCTTCGTGCCCAATCGTCCGCCACATCTGAAATAGTCCCGGACGCCCATCCTCGTCCGATGGAACCGACCCAGCCCGATCGTCCTCTCATTGGGCGCTCGGACCTCTACCAGAGCCTCGTTCTCCGGCGGGAGGAGGTCCAGCGAGGACAGGGCGGCATCACCCTGCTGGAAGGAGAGACGGGCGTCGGGAAATCGACGATCCTGCACGCCCTCGCCGAGGAGAGCTCGCTCCACGATTTCCGGGTGATCTCCGCCCGGTCCGAGCCGCATGCCCCGGCTCCGTTCCAGCTGATCCGCGCCATCGTGCGGGCGGTCGACCGCGAAGCGGCCGCGCTCGGCGCGACGGCGGCCGCTCCCTTCGCCTTCCCATATCTGGCCCAGCCGGTGGTCACCAACAGCGTGGCCTTCGGGATGAGTGGAGCGCCGGTGGCGGCGCTCCGGCCCGGGGAATCGGGCGAGTCCGCTTCGTTGTTCCGATCCGTGGCGCTCGGCGATTCGTTCCAGGCGGACCGCCTCCAGCTGATGGACGAGATGACGACGCCGCTGTTCTCCCTCGCGGAGCAGGTTCCGGTCCTCGTGGCCGTCGAGGACCTTCAGTGGACCGACGAAGGATCCCTCGACTTCCTGGAATTCCTCGCGCCGCGATTGGAGGCGCGGCGGCTGTGGTGGATCGGCACGACGCCACCGTTCGAACGCCTAGAGGCCCGGGCCCGGGCCAGCTTCGAGCGACTGGTCGAATCGGGCGCGCGTCGCGTGAGCGTGAGGCCGCTGAACGAGCGGGAGGTGGTCGATTTCGTGCGGTGGGCGAGCCCCGACCGGACCACCCCCCCGGAGCAGGTGCACCGCTGGTTCGCCCAGACGGCGGGGAATCCGCTGTTCCTCGAGCAGTTGATCCACGCGTCGCCCGTACCGGAGCCCGCCGAGGCCGTTCCCCCGGGCGACCCGGCGGAGCTCCTCCGTCATCAGATCCGGTCCCTCTCGGAGAGCGAACGACGCATCCTCACCATCGCCGCGGTCCTCGGCTCGAAGAGCCAATTCTCGATTCTGACCCGGACCACCGACGAGAACGAAGAGGTGCTGGCCGAAACCGTCGAGCGACTGGTGCATCAAGGGCTCCTCCGGGAAACCGAGAGCGAGGTCTTTGAATTCGCCCGGGAGGAGCTGCGGGACGAGCTGTACGCCGGCCTGACGGACACGCGACGTCGGATCCTTCACCGCCGGGTCGCGGAAGCGATCGAGGCCGGCGGCCCGAAGGAGGTCGACTCGGTGTTCGCCCTCGCCCGGCACTACCACCTGGGTCGGGTCGACCTCAAGTCCCTCGAGTACAATCGACTGGCGGCCCGGTTCGCGGCCGACGCGTACCTGCCGGGCGTGGCCCTCCTCCACCTCGAGCGGGCGCTGGAAGCGCATCGCCGATGCCGCGACGAGCACCTGAGCGAGGAAATCGACCTCCTGCTCGAAACGGTCCGGCAGCTGCGGCGCGTCGGCGAGCTCGACCGCGCCGAGCGGACCCTGCGTCAGATCACGGACCGGTCGGACATGATGGCCGCCGCGACGCCCCCTCAGAAGGACTTGCTGCCGCTCTACCTCGCCCTGGTCCGTTCGGACCAGGGCCGATGGGACGAGGCCGACCACCTCGTGAGCGAGCTGATCCGGGTACGCGCCGAGCAGGAATGGGACCCTCCCGTTCGTCTCGTCGCAGTACGCCTGGCCGGAGAGCTGGCCTACTTCCGCGGCGATTACGCCGGCGCGCTCAAGCACCACGCCGAAGGGCTCGCCACGACCAAGGAAATGGGCGATGCCCGGGAGACGCTGCTGGAAGAGGTTCGCTACGCTCGGGCCCTCTCCATGCGCCCCGGAGAGCTCGCGGCCTCGATCGACCGATTGCGCGCCGCCGCCGCGTCGCTCGAAAAGATGGGGGAGAAGGCCGAGGCCGCTGAAGCGTACCTGTACATCGGGGTGGCCCTCGGAATGACCCGCCAACCCGAGCTGACGCTCGCCGCCTTCGAGCAGGCCCTCCGCCTCGCGCGAGAGGCCAACGACCCTCGGCGTACGGGATGGGCGCTGTTCGACCTCGCCGACACCCTCCACGACCTGAATCGGCTGGACGAGGCGGAGGCCCACAATCGCGAGGCTCGGGAGCACCTCGAACGGGTCGGGGACCGGTTCGGCCTCGCCCAAACGTACGTCTACGAGGGCAAGATCCGTCGGTCCCGGAACGACCCCGACGGGGCCGAGAAGGCCTTCCGGGAGGCGCTCACGATCTTCGAGGAACAGAACATGGAGGCCGACATCGTCGAAGTGCTGCTCCGGCTCGCCCAAGTCGAGGCCACCCGCGAGAACTGGCCGAGCGTTCGGGAACAATTGGCCGAACTGGGCCAGCGTCGGTTGCCCGAACTCCGGCCCGACCTGACGCGGGAGATGGAAGAGCTCCGGAGCCGCCTACCGGGGTAGGCCGGCCCCGCGGTCGCGGGGGTCCCTCGGTTCCCGAGAGGCTATCGTCATATACACCGGACCCGCCGATAGTTGGGGACGATGGAGAACCGGTCCGCGTCCGTCCCGCCCATCGGCCGGGTGGAGGTCTGGAACGCCATCTTGCGCCGTCGGGAACGTGCCCGAGGCGGGGCCGGTGGCCTGACCGTTCTCGAAGGGACGAACGGCGTGGGAAAATCCGCGTTCTTCATGGCCCTGGTCGAAGAGAGCGAGCGAGTGGGATTCCGGGTCTTCCATGCCCGAACGCCCTTCCTGGAGAATCCCCCACCCTTCCTCGTCCTTCAGGAAGCGATCCTCCGGCCCCAGGCGGACGAGGAACCGGCCGCGCGGACGACGGTCGACGGACCTTCTCCCTTGGCGCAGATCTCCGGCACCGCGAACGCCGTCGGAACGGCCCTCGGATTCCTCCCCGACGCGGAACGGGGACGGACCGACCTTCCCCCGCTCGCCGCTCACCTGTTATCGTCGAGCGAGGGGGCCGGGGACATCCGCTCGAACCGCCAGCGACTCTACGAGGGATTCGCCGAGCCGCTGCTCCTCGCGGCCCGGTCGGGTCCCGTTCTGTTGGCGATCGACGACCTCCAGTTCGTCGACCCGGCGACCATGGAGTTCTTCGATTTTCTCGTTCCCAAGCTCGCGGAACGGCCGCTGTGGGTATTCGCCACCTCGCTGCCGTCCGGGCGTCTTCCCGCCGAGCTCGGCTCGTCGGTCGAAGAATGGGTCCGGGCCGGTCAGGCGGAACGCCTGACGCTTCGCCCGTTCACCGAGCGCGAGGTCCCGGAGTTCGTTCGCTGGGTCGATCCCAAGCGCGAGCTCCAGGCTCCCGAGGTCACTCGGTGGTTCGAAGCGACCGGAGGCATTCCGGTACTGCTGGAGCAGCTCATCCGGGGACGGGAGGCGGCGTTCCGGGGCCCCCACCGTGCCGAGGACGAACGACGATTGTCGCTCGAGCCCCGGACGTTGCTGCAGGAAGTCACGGAACCGGAGCTGAAGCTGTTGACGCTCGCGGCCGTGGCGGGCCGGGACGTCTCGTTCCCGCTGCTGACCAAGGCGACCGGTCAGGACGAGGAAAACTTGGCCGAGGGGGTCGAGCGGTTGGTCGAGCTCGGGATCCTTCGGGAGAAACCCGGCGAAGTGTTCGAGTTCCTTCGGGAGGATGTCCGGTTCGAGCTCTACTCCCGCCTGACGGGGCCGCGGCTGCGTCTGTTGCACCGGCGGGTCGGGGAGGCCACCGAGGCGATCGGCTCCGCCGACCTGGCGACGATATTCTCGCTGGCACGCCACTACTACCTCGGCCGCGTTGATGCGAAAGCGGTCGAGTACAACCGGCGCGCGGCCGAGTTCGCGCGTCGGGCCCACAGCTCGAACGTCGCCCTGGTGCATTACGAGCAGGCGTTGGAGGCCCACCGCCGGGCCTTTCCCGAGGACCTCCCCGGGGAGCTCGACCTGGTGCTCCAGATCGCGCTCGAGCGGGACCGGGTCGGGGAACTCAAGCGGGCCGAGCAGGTGCTGCGCGAGACCTTGGCCCGACCGGCGGTTCTATCGGCCGCGACGCCGGACCAGCGCGCCCTGTTCGGTCTCCTGCTCGGTCGGATCCTGGCCGACCAGGGAAGGTGGGACGAGGCGGACCGCACCATGCAGGATACCCTCCCGAGCGTCGAGGCGGCGACGGACCCGATGCTGAAGGTCTATGGCCTCCGGCTGCGCGGAGAGATCCTGTTCTATCGCACGGAGTACGGGGAGGCGCTCACCCATCAGCAGGAGGCGCTCTCGGCGGCCGAGGCGACCGGAAATCCTCACGAGGTAGCGATCCAGCGGGTGCGGCTGGCCAACGTGCTCTCGATGACCCCGGGCCGCGAGGTAGAGTCGCTGGCGCTCTATCACGAAGCCGGAGAAACGCTCCGGGACCTGGGTGACAACGCCGAGGCGGCCTACGCGTACCTGTGCCATGGGGTGGTCCTGAGCCAGCACGGGGAAGTGGACCAGGGGCTCGAGGAGCTGGTCATCGCTGCGGAGCTCGCGGACCGGGCCCACGACTTGCGGCGCTTGGGCTGGGCCCACTTCAATATCGCCGACCTGGAGCGGCTCCGGCGGAGGCTTCCGGAAGCCGAACGCCACAACCAGACGGCACGCGAACTCCTCGAAGGGATCGGCGACCGTTTCGGTCTCGGCCAGACGTACCTCAACGAGGGGAAGCTGCACATTCTCGCCGGCGAGCTCGACCTGGCGACCGAGGCGCTGGAGGAGGCGGCCCGTCTGTTCCGGGAAGAGCGTCTCCCCGGCGACGAGGTGGAGGTCGTGATGCGCCTCGCCGAGGTCGACCTCGCCCGCGGCCAGCTGGGACCGGCGCGGGAAAAGATACACGACCTCGATCGACGCGCGCTGTCCCGGCTCCGGCCGGACTTGCTGGAGGATTACCGTGGTCTCGAGCGCAAGGTCGCAGAACGGGAGGGGGAACGTGAGCCCCCGACGGCGTAGGGCCGGCCCGACCCCGCTGCCACCGGGCACCTCGGGGCTGCTGCGGCGCGCCCTGGAAGAGGATCGGTGGACCCGGGATATCACGACGAGATCCGTTCTTCCCGAGAGATCCCCCGGCCGGGCTCAGGTGACGGCCCAGGGTCGCGGGGTCCTCTCGGGCCTGGCGGCGGCCCGGGAACTAGCCCGGATCGCGGGTCTCCGGAGCTCCTCCCGGCTCACCGACGGGTCTGAGATACGTCCGGGGACGGTCGTTCTCGAGCTTTCGGGAGACCTTCGTCGCGTACTCGCGGTCGAACGTACCCTGCTCAATCTTCTGATGCATCTTTCGGGCGTGGCGACCGAAACCGCGAACACCGTTCGCGCGGCCCGCCGCGGCCGACGGGGGTTCCGCGTCCGAGCGACCCGGAAAACGCTCCCGGGCCTCCGGGATTTGGAAAAGGCCGCCGTCGTGCACGGAGGGGGAGAACCCCACCGGCGGGACCTCTCCGATGCCGTGCTGATCAAGAGCAACCATCTGGCGCTGGTCCCGCTCGACCTCGCGGTACGCCGCGCACGCGCACGGGTGCGGCGGCCGGACCTCGTCCAGGTCGAGGTCCGTTCCCTCCCACAAGCCCGCGAGGCCCTTGCCGCCGGGGCCCGGCGTCTCCTGATCGATAACCAATCTCCCCGAACGGTGGGGCGAATAGTTCGCGAGATCCGACGGCGCCCGGGTGGGACCGCCGTCGAGGTCGAAGTGTCGGGTGGGGTCGGCCCCACGAACATCGCGTCGTACGCCCGCGCGGGGGCCGATGCCGCCAGCTTGGGCCGCCTGACCCACTCGGCCCCGGCCGTACCGTTCCATCTCATCGTGGAGCCCCGGTCCCGGGGTCGTTCGAGATAGAGGTCCCGTCACACTCCCCTTATGAGCCGCCTCGTCGTCCTCTTTCGCCGGAGGGGGACATGTCGCTCGAGGACGAGATTCGCCGGCTGAAAGAGGAGCGCCAAGCGGTCCTTCTCGCCCATAACTACCAGCTTCCCGAGGTCCAGGAGGTCGCCGACTTCGTGGGCGACTCGCTCTACCTATCCCGGAAAGCCGCCGAGACCGAGCGCCCGGTGATCCTGTTCGCCGGGGTCCGGTTCATGGCCGAGACGGCCAAGATCCTGAATCCGACGAAGACCGTCCTGTTGCCCGACCTGAAGGCCGGCTGCGGCCTGGCCGACTCGATCACGGCCGACCAGCTCCGGACCTGGAAGTCGGACCACCCGGGCGCCGTCGTGGTGTCCTACATCAACACGTCGGCGGACGTCAAGGCCGAGTCGGACTACATCTGCACGAGCTCCAACGCGATCAAGACCGTCAACTCCCTGCCGCCGGACCAGGAGATCCTGTTCCTGCCGGACATGTTCCTGGGGGACTACGTACGCCGGAAGACGGGTCGCAAGATGCACCTCTGGGCCGGGGATTGCCCGGTGCACGCGAAGATGCGCCCCGAAGAAATCGACCAGGCCCGCCTCGCGCATCCCGGGGCGCCCGTGATCGCCCACCCCGAGTGTGGATGCGCCAGCGCCGCGCTGTCCAGCGTCGACCGAGTGCTCTCGACGGACGGAATGGTCCGATTCGCCGAGGAGACCCGGGCCCCGACGGTGATCGTGGCCACCGAAGTCGGAATCCTCCACCGGATGCAGAAGCTGAACCCGTCCACGGAGTTCCTGCCGCTCTCGCGCGGCGCCATATGTCCCTACATGAAGGAAATCGACCTCACGGATGTCCGCGACTCGCTCGCCCAGTTGCGCTACGTGATCGACGTGCCGGCCCGCACGGCGGCCAAGGCCCGTCAAGCGCTCGAACGGATGATCGCGGCCTAGGTCCGGTCGGTCAGAACGCCGGGAACCGGGGAATGAGCGGTCCCCAGGCGTGAATGTAGTACTCGTACGTCATCCAGAGCAGCACGGCCCCGGACAGGAACACGGTGCCGATCGCGCTCCACGACGGCTTCGTCGTCAGGTAGAAGGCCGTTGACAGGGGGTTCAACCGGGAGCCCAGCAGGCCCAAGGCCCCACTGAGCAGGAAGAACCCGAGGATCGCGGGAAAAATGATCGAGTAGTGGGCGAGGTACCATCCTACCGCGAGCAGGATCACGGCCGGGACCACCGCGACGTGGGACCGTCGTTGGGCCTGGGCCGGGACCGTGGGGGCCGATTCCGGCTCCTCGGGAGTCACCGTGCGGCGATAGCGCGGGCGGACGTACACGTGTCAGCGAGCCCGTGGCTCCGGTACATGAATTTCGTCGTGGACTCGCACCCGTGCTCCTCTTCCAGAACAAACACAACCCTTTCGAGGGGGTTCGAGTACCCCCTATGGGCCCCTGTACCATTCATGACCGGACCGGAGGCGCGGCGCACGACAGGCCTGGGCGGGATGTTCTTCCTCGGCGCGGCTCTTCTCGCCCTCGCGGCCCTGGGACTTCAGTGGCGTAGTGCCCCCGCCGTCCTGCGCGACCCCTTCATGGAGGTCGTGTTCGTGACGGCCGGCCTCATCGTGCTAGGCGTTTCGCTGGTCGCCCTCGCCCGCGAGCGCCGTACGCCCGAGACAAGTCTTCCGACCCCATCGCTTCCCCGGCAAGAGCCCTCGGAACCCAGCCTGATGGCCCTGCCCGCCATGGTGGCCACGGAACCGTCGTTCTCGACATCATCTGCCTCCGCTGAACCCGTCGCGGTAGCTTCCCCTACGTCGGCCCGTGCTTCGCCGGTCCCGGCGGGGCTCGCGGCCTCCGAGCCGCGAGGCTCCACTTTGCTGATCCCGTTCGCGGACGAATCCACTTCCTTCGGGCCGCCGACGACGGCCCCCTCGGGCCAGACGGTCTCTCGCTTGGTGGATCGCATGGACGCCCTCCAGAGAGTCGCTCCGTCTGGACCCCCCACGAATCCTCCCTCGGCCCCTTCCCCGGAACCGGAGACGCTCTCGTCCCGACTTCTTCTGCGACTGACGCGGATCCCCACTCCCCCTGCTCCTCCATCGGCTACGTCGGCGGTTCGCCGATGTACCGATTGTGGAGATTCGCTCGGATCGCCGCCTCAGTTCGAATCATGCGTGGATTGCGGCCGGGCCCTGTGCGAGAGATGCTATTGGCGCACGTCGTCCGGGCCGCAGGCCCACCTCTGCACGACCTGCTTCAAGGATCGGTCCGTTCCCCGGCCGCCGGCCCCCGCCGTTCCGTTCGTCCGACCCGGGGCGGTCGCTTCGGTTTCGACACCTTCGGGGCGGTCGCTCCAACCGCGTCGGCCCGCGAGTTGAGCACGCCGTCCGGGGGAACCCATCCGCGCCGGGCTCGGCACACTGTCAGTTCGATCTCGGAAAGGGCTCCCGCTCCGGCGCTCAACACGAGCACCACCCCCGCCTCGTGCGCCCACCGCGCCCCACCGGCGTCGAGGCCTTCCTCGGCGCCCGCCGCCGTCAGCTCGAGCGCTACGCCGTTTGTTTGGGCCCAGTCGATCCAAGGCCCGGCCGCCTCCCGGGGTACCTCGGCCCCCGGCGCGCCGAGCGAGAGATGGCCCACGAAAAGGGGTCGTCGCAACAGCGGGCTGGTCGGAGGCTTGGGCGAAATGGCGCTGCCTTTCTTGTCCGGTACGCTGATGATGTAATCGAAAAGGGACTCCGGGTCCGGCGGGTCCATCATTTTGCCCAGCACGACCTCCCACCCGAGGTGGAGGCGAAGACCCTCGGGCTGGGCCTCGTTCCACAGCCGTCGGATTTCCTGGATCCGTGACCGATGCGAGGCCGCGCTTCCGCCGGGGGCCTCGACCAACCCGAGATACTGGAACTTCCAACGGCGAGCCTCGGTCACGAGGTCCTTCATCCAGGACCGGTCGGGCGCGTCCGGGATGTGCCGATGGAGGTCGCCCCGGATCTGTTCGATCTGGATGAGCGAGGGGATTTTCTTCTGCTGTGCGAGCTCGATCTCCCCCTGGTTCTCCCGGATCTCGGGGTACATCCACTGCATGTCCATCGCGTCGTAGACGTCCGCCTCCGTGGCTCCCGCGACCCGTTTCTCCCCTCGGAACACGCCGTACTCGTTGATCTTGAGCCCCGCATCGCGGGCCAAGGTCCGGAGGTGGATGTTGTGGTCCTTCGAGCCGGTGAAGTACTGCCACGCGGCCCCGAAGCTGACGGGTTCCACCACGCGCAGGTCGATCTGAATCCCCGGGTCATGGATCACCGTCGCGCGGGTATCCCCCTGCATCACCACCTTGCGCACCCCGGCGAGGCCGGCAAAGACGGCGATGGTCTCGGGAGGTCGCGCCGAGGTGGCCAGGAGGTCGAGGTCGCCGCAGTTCTCTCGGCACCGGCGCACGCTCCCGGCGATCTCGAGGGCATCGACCGGTGTCCGGCGGGAGAGCTCCTGTAGGATCGACCGGGCCAACCGCCACGCCGCCAGCAGGGGAATCCGGCTCGACGGCGGCGCCGCCGCGACGGCGCGGAGCGCTTCACGAAGGTTCTCGATCTTCTTCGGGCCGAACCCCGCGAGCCCGTTCAACCGACCCTGATCGATCGCCTGGGCCAGGGCGGCCGGGCTGTCGAGGTGGAGTTCCGTGTAGAATCGACCGGTCGTTTTCGGGCCGATGCCGGGTATCGCCATGAGCTCCAACACGCCGGGAGGAAACGTCGCGCGAAGCTTCTCGTAGGCCGAGATCCTCCCGGTCCGAATGTACTCCAGGATCTTTTCCCGGAGTTGCTCCCCCACACCGGGAATCTGATCGAGCCCGCCGCGCTGCGCCACCTTTCGGAGGTCCTCCCCGAGGGACTCGACCGACCGAGCCGCGCGCCGGTACGCGTCCGGTTTGAACCGCTCGCCCTGCAAATCGAGCAGGTCCGCCATCGCGTAGAAGATCTGGGCGACCTCCGTGTTCGTCGACATGGCGGAGGCCTACCGAAAGCCGGCCCGGTCTAAATGGTGGGCTCTATGGCGTGCGGGTGGCGCCGGCATCGATCCAGATCCTCCGGTCGACCCGCTCGAACCCGATTTCGCGATAGATGGTCTGCGCCGCCGCATTGTCAGCCCGGACGTAGAGCGCCGCCCGAGCGCCGGCCGCAAGGGCGTCCTCCGTCGCGGCGGCGGTCACCTCACGACCCAGTCCCCGTCCCCGGAAGGAGGGGTCCGTGAAGACTCCCGTAACGATCCACACGGCGGGCAGCTGCACCGCAATGCGGGCGATGGCCACCAGGCGGTCCGCCTCGAAGGCGCCCCACACCGGTGCGCGTTCGAGGTCCAGCGTCGCGTAGCCGGCGGTTTCGACGCCCGGGTTTCGCAACACCAACTCCGTCAAGACCGCCATGTCGGAAGAGCGAAGCCGTCGAACGCGCGGGTCGGGCGGTGTCAGCGTACGGCCGGCGCAGACGAGAATGTCCAGCGGGTAGCTTATGGTCGAGTGCAGTCGCTCACGGACGGCGGACGCCACACGCTCCGGCACGATGGCCACGACGGGGGGTTGAGGAAGCCCTAGCGCCAGCATGCCATCGGCCGGATCGCTACTCACCCAATGGACACGGGGCGCATCTCCCGCATACCAAATGAGGAGGTACCCGACCGTGCGTCCCTGACGCACCAGAGAGACGAGCCGGAATCGACCCGGTTCGTGGTCCAGGTCCCAGAGGGCCCACGCGTGGGCGACCGGGTCGCGCCGCGCCTCTCCTTCGAGCCACTCGCGGTCGATCCCTTCGACCAGCGTCTCGCCGATCACCGGCATCGGAGCCGTTCAGCGAAGGAGCCTACTTACCACATCGGGGTGGCAGGGAGATCCGCGACCGGCCCATTCTGCCCGGGCAACGGTAAAGGGATAGGCGACCTCGAGACCTTGTGGCGAGCTCGCTCCATCATCCGACTCCCGAGTTCCCGGCCCATCTCGAGGCCCTGTATCGGCAGTTTCCCTTCGAGCGTTCGCTGGCCCAGGATCCTCTTTCCTGCGTCCGTCCGTTAGCCAGCGACCCGGTCTCGGCCGAGGTAGCGGGCCTGTTCGCAGCCACCCTGGCCATCGGAAACGTCACGGCGATCCGGGGCGCCTTCGCGAACTTGGAGCGCCGGATCGGTCATGATTTTGTCGGCCTCACAGAGCCGGGAGGCGTGGCCCGCGCACGCACCGCGCTCCGGTCGTTCCGGCATCGGTGGATTCGAGGCGACCAGCTCGCGTTCATGGCTGGACGGATTGCCGCCGTGCGCCAGGAGTATGGGTCGATCGGCGAGCTGTTTCGTGGAGGCTTGGAAGAAGGCGGCTTCGCAGTGGGATTGGACCGGCTCGCTCACGCGCTTCGAGGACCGGCGGCCTCCACGGACCGGGCTCCGCGCGGGTACCGGGCCCTCTTTCCATCGCCCACGGAAGGCTCTCATAGTCCCTGCAAGCGCCTCACCCTCTACGTGCGCTGGATGAGCCGGACCGGCTTTCCCGACCTCGGGGTGTGGCCCGGCGTTCCCTCGTCCGAGTTGCGCATCCCGCTCGACCTTCACGTCCATTGGATCGCGTACCACTTGGGACTCACCCAGCGGCGTACCCGGAACTGGGCCACGGTCGAAGAAGTGACCGCGCAGCTCCGGCGGGTCGACCCCGTGGACCCCATCAAGTACGACTTCGTGCTCTGCCACACGGGAATATCGGGCGATTGTCCGAAGGAACGAGACCTGAGCGTATGCGGCCCATGCGTGGTCCGACCGGACTGCCTGTTGTGGCGGCCTCGTAGGGGGGCGTCGTAACGCCGACGTCCGAGTCGCTCCCGATCGACGCCGGCCTGCTGGAGAGATTCCTCAGCGCCGAGCAGGACGTGGAGTGGAAGCCCGTGGACCTTCCCCCGAAACCGCCTCGGTCCCGGAAGCCTCGGGAAGGAACGGGGGCGCGGGCGCGGACCGAAGCGGAGGCTCGCCTCGCGTACTATCACGACGAGACGGCGCGCATCGAGCAGCGCTCCGTCGGCTCGGAGGACGTGGTGACCGTGACGTCCGGGCCCGTGGGCGCGCTGGTCCTGATCGCCGAATGCGCTCGACGCGGAGTGCCGACCTCGCTCGAGTCACGGAACGCCGGGGACCTTCCCGAATTTCCGGAGGGCGCCATCGAAGCCCGATGGGACGCGAACTCTCGCGCCCGGAAGCACTCCCTCCCGTTCGCCGACGTCGTCGAGCTGGCTCGATACGCCCTGGCGTGATTCAATGTCCCCGCAGGGCGAAACGGTTACTCCGCGGTGCCCGAGAATAGTTATATTCCCTAATTATTCGAAGTCCTAATTCTCAGGAGAGCCCATGGTAGCTGCGACCATTCTCACCCCGAGGGAACCCTCGCACCCCGGCCCCAACGAGCTCGTCAACAGTGTCCACGACGTGATGCGGATCGTCGTGCATCATCTCCAGCCCGCGCTCGCCGAGGAGGGGATCTCCTCCGGCCAGTTCTGGACACTTCATCTCGTCTCGAGCCTGCGCTCGGCGTCCTTGAGCACCGTCGCCCGGCACCTTTCGCTGTCGGCTCCCACCGTTTGCGCCAACATGGATCAGCTGGTTTCCGCGGGGCTCGTGACCCGGCATCGGTCCGACCGGGACCGACGGGCCGTGGAGCTCTCTCTCACCGCCAAAGGGCGGAAGGTCGAGTCCCGGGTCTGGGCCCGTATCGGGGAACTCATGGACGTCGCGGCGCGGGGGCTCCCGCCAGAGGACATTGCGACGACCGTGCGGGTGTTCCGGGAGCTGCAGCGGAGACTCGAGCCGGTGGGCGAGGCGCCGGGGGGACACTCATGAGCGCTCCGCCCGCCAACGGGTCCGCAACGTACGACGCGCGCTACGGGCGCAACGTACTGCTCATCCTGGCCGTGATGGCCCTGATGGTCACCTACGTCGAGACGATGGTGCTACCGGCGTTCAGCAACTTCGAATCCTTCTTCCACGTGACGCAGGCCAGCACGATCGCCTGGATCCTCTCGGCGTACCTGCTGGTCGGCGTCGTCGTGACGCCCATCTTCGGCAAGCTCGGCGACATGTACGGCAAGAAACGGATCCTGCTGGTCGCGATGGGAATCTATGCCGTCGCGGTCAGCGTGGCCGGATTCACCCCCCAGATCGGGGGCGCGTTCGGCCTGAGCCGTCCGGACCAGATCTACGGCCTGATCTCCGTCCGAGCCATTCAGGGCGTGGGCTTGGCGATGTTCCCGCTCGGATTTGCCATGCTGCCTGAGATCTTCCCCCCGGCGCGGGTCGGTCAGGCCCAGGGCATCCTTTCGGGCATGTTCGCCGCCGGCGCGGCCGCCGGTCTCGTGGGAGGGGGCTGGATCGCCCAGAACTACGGCTGGCAGTTGACCTACCACACGGTCATTCCGATCGCCATCGCGACGTTCATCCTCGCTGCCCTCTACATCCGGGAGTCGAAGATCCGGTACGCCCGGGCCATCGATTTCCCCGGGATCGTCAGCCTCGGCGCCGGCCTCGCCTTCCTGATGCTCGGCATCACCGAGGGCGCCTACTGGGGCTGGACGAACCTCTCCGCGGTCCGGTTCCTGGGCGTCCCCTGGGGCGTGCCCGACCTCCTCCTGATCGCCGCCGGATTCTTCCTGTTCTTCTTTGTCTGGGAGCCTCTTGCGCCGAGCCCCGTGGTTTCGTTCCAGGCATTGAAGGAACGGAACATCGCGGTGTCGAACGTCAACGGAGTGATCGTCGGGATGACCATGTTCCTGCTGTTCACCGTGCTGATCATCCTCGGGGAGTATCCCTCCCCCGGCTTCCACCTGAGCGAGCTCCAGGCCGGGCTGGTCCTGGTGCCCGCGGTGATCGCCATGATGGTGACCGGCCCGTTCCTGGGTCGAGCGATCAGTCGGTTCGGGCCGAAGCCGATCATGATCCTCGGGTTCCTCTTGATCATCGCGGGAGCGTTGTCGCTCGTCGAATTCAACCGGTCGACCTTCGACATCGGCTTCCTGGCGATCCCGATGATGGTCGGGAACGTGGCCGTCCTGATCTCGATGACGAACGTCATCGTGCTCTCGGTCGACCCGAAGACGATGGGCATCCAGACCGGCATGAACCAAACGTTCCGGACCCTCGGCAGCGCCCTCGGGCCGGTGCTCGTCACGTCGATCCTGGCCAGCTACGCGTTCACGGAGGTCTTCCCGGGGTTCAGCTTCCAGAACTACCATGTGATCGGGTACCAGATCGTCTTCGCCCTGGTGGCGGTCATCGGGATCGCCGGCGCCGGGTTCTCGCTCGCGCTCCGGAACTTCCGGTTCCGGGCCGACGGCAGCCGTCAGGACCAGCAGGCCCGGGCCCCCAGCCGTCATCCACGACCGGCGGGGGAGATCCCGGCGCCGGCCCCTACCGCGGGCGTCGCGCGCTGAACCGGCCGGCGCGTCGGGAACGGCGCTACGAGCAACCGCTCGTGGAGCCGCAGACGGTGCAGGCGTAGCAGGTGCCGGACCGCATCATGATCCCCCCGCAGACGGCGCACGAGGGCGCATCCTCGTCCGTCATGTGGAGCTCCGCCGCCGGTGTGAAGGCGTCGAGCGGCTTCGTCTGGAACGTCGACGGAGAGGCGGGGGTCGCCGCCTTCGCGGCACCTCCGGCAGCGACCCCGTTGCCGTGGCCGTTCCCGTTGCCCTCCGCCGCGGTCTCGAGGCCGATCGACCGCCGCTCGTCCTCCGTCAGGAACTCGAGGGCGAGCCAGCGCGCGACGTAGTCCGGGATCGACTTCGCGAAGCGGATCTTCGGATTGTTGGTCGCGCCCGCCGGCTCGAACCGGAGATGGGCGAGCTTCCGGACGAGGTCCTTGAGGGGCACGCCGTGCTGGAGCGCCATCGACATCGAGATCCCGAGGGAATCCATCAGGCCGTTCACGGTGGAGCCTTCCTTCGTGACCCGGAAGAACAGCTCCCCGGGCCGGCCGTCCGGATAGAGGCCCACGGTGACGTAGCCGTCGTGCCCGCCAACGGAGAAGTGGTGTGTGATGGCATCCCGTTCATCGGGCAGCCGCTCCCGGGTGGGCTTCAGCGTCCCGACCGGGCCCGCGGCGGCGCGCTTGCCGGTCTCGTAGGGCTGGGAGGCCTTGCAGCCATCCCGGTAGAGCGCCACCGACTTGACTCCGAGGCGCCAGGCCTCGAGATAGATCTTCTCGATGTCCTCGACGGTGGCGTCGTTCGGGAGATTGATCGTCTTGGAAGCGCCCCCGGAGAGGAACGGCTGGACCGCGCCCAGCATCTTGAGGTGGCCCATCGGCGCGATGGTGCGGTTGCCGCCGGCCGGGGCGAGCGCGCAATCGAAGACCGCGAGATGTTCCGACTTGAGCCCGGGCGCCCCCTCGATCGTGCCGGTCTCCTCGATGTGCTTCGAGATGGCGGCCTGCTGCTCGGCGGAATAACCGAGCCGGGCGAGGGCGGTCTTCGCCGTCCGGTTGAGCATCCGCATCGTACCGCCGCCGACGAGGTTCTTGACTTTGAGGAGCGACAGTTCCGGTTCCAGTCCGAGCGTGTCGCAGCCCATCAGGAGGCCGATGGTCCCGGTCGGCGCGATGACCGAGATCTGCGCGTTCCGGTATCCCCACAGCTCTCCGGCCTTGACCGTGTCGTGCCACCGGTCCGTGGCGGCCGTGACGATCGCGCGCAGCTCGGTGGGTTCCTTCATTACTTTCTCCGCGGCGGAGCGGTGCTTGTTCATCACGCGGAGCATCGGGGTCCGGTTCCGGTCGAATCCGGGAAAGGTGCCCACCCGCTTGGCGATCTCGGCGGACATGTGGTATCCCTCGGCCGAGAGGAGCGCCGACACCCCCGCCGCGAGGGTCCGGCCCTCTTCCGAGTCGTACGGGTACCCGTAGTGCATCAGGAGAGCGCCCAGGTTCGCGTACCCGAGGCCGAGCGGTCGATAGTCGTGCGAGTTTTGGGCGATTGTCG
>JASHPV010000152.1 GCA_030037875.1 Thermoplasmata archaeon | reverse complement strand
TCTGGGCGAGGGCCATGATGACCTCCTGGGCTCGCCCGACGGCGAAGGATGGCACGATCGCCTTTCCCCCTCGGTCGACCGTTTCTTCGATCTTCGCACGGAATCGGTCCTCGGTGGCTCGTCGATCGGGATGCTCCCGACCGGCGTACGTCGACTCGATGACCAGAATCTCGCACTCCGGGGGACGGGCACCGTCCACCAAGTGAGTCGGTATCGTTTGGAGGTCTCCGGTGAACAGGAGGTCCTTCTCCCCGCGATAGAGAAACATGGTCGCGCCGGGAATGTGCCCCGCCGGAAAGAGCTCGACCTCGAGCCCGTGCTGCCGGAACGTTCCGCGTCGGTCCACTGGGTAGAAGCGTCCTCCGAGGCTCCGGATGTCTTCCGAGGTGTACGGCTCGAGGTATCCTTCCAGCCGTGCGACCTTGAGCGTATCCCGCGCCATCAGCTCGGTCACCGCCGCTGTTACCGGGGTCGCGACGACCCGGGTGTGGGGAAGACGCGAAAGGACCGGGGTCATTCCCGAGTGGTCAAGATGGGCATGGGAGAGGAACGCCGCGTCCAGATGGGAGGGCGCGGGACGGGGGTACTCCGGCGGGTCGCTGGGGGTCAGTCCGTAATCGAAGAGAATCGTGCGACCCTGGTCCCGGACCACCAAGCCCAGCGAGCCGACCTGGGAGGCCCCTCCCAGGAACTGGAGCTCCATTCGGTCGGCGACCTGAGGTGTAGATTTAACGGCTACCTCGAAGACGACCGTTGTTTCCCGCACCAAACTCGGCCCGGGACAGCCCTAATACCCCCGCCCCGGTCCGGGCCGGCGTGCCTCGACCGACCACGGAGGAGCTGGAGATTCTGTTCCGCATCGCCTACGCGGTCCGACACACCGTGCGCCAGTCGGGTGCCACGCCCCACCGCGGCGAAATCGTTGCCATAGGGGCAGCCGGAAGTCCGACCGAGGAACTGGACCGGATTGCGGAGGCCCAAGTGCTCTCATCCCTCGAAGAGGAGGGGGTGGACTGGAACGTCCTGAGCGAAGAGGCGGGATTCGTCCAACGGGGAGGATCCCGTCTCCTTGTGGTCGACCCGGTGGACGGAAGTCACAATGCGTTGAGGGGATTTCCCATGTCCACGGTTTCCCTCGCCTTGGGGCAATCCACCCTCGGCGATATCGACGTAGGGGTGGTGCATAACCTCGACAACGGGGTCACTCACTGGGCGGAACGGGGCCACGGCGCGTTCCGCGACGGCCACCGGTTGCGAACGCGTACGTGGGAAGCCCGCTCGGAGCTCTTCTGCGTCAACCTGGGGCGGCACTCCACTCCGAGAGCGGCCCACCTCGCGGAGAAGGGGAGACGGGTCCGTTCGCTCGGATGCGCGTCGCTCGAGCTCGCCATGGTCGCGCAAGGCAGCGCGGATGCCTACTTCTTCGAGAACGACAACGAGGGTCGGAACCTGCGGGTCACGGACATCGCGGCGGCATACCTGGTCGTGCGCGAGGCAGGAGGCGGCATCACCGATGCTCTGCAGCACTCGCTCGAGTCCTTCGCGCTCAACCTTGACCAGCGCACCAGCGTCTTCGCCTGGGGCGATCCCTCCTTCGCCCGACACGCTGTATCCGAGGGATACCTGTGAAAATCGGTGTCCACGCCAACCCCCACAAGGCCAAAGCGCTCGACCTTGCCCGACATCTAGTCTCCTTGGTGGGGAACCGCGCCGAGGTGGTCGCGTCGAAGGAGACGTCGGAGCTGGTTCCCGAATTGTCTCCGGGTTCCGAGCCGCTCTCCCGGCTACGAGTGGACGTGCTGGTCGCACTCGGCGGGGATGGAACGTTCCTGTACGCGTTGCAGCGCAGCCCGGCACCGATCCTGCCGGTCAACGCGGGTACCGTAGGATTCTTGGCCGAGGTCGACGGCGACAACCGCACCGACTTCGAGGGCGCGGTCGAACGGCTCCTTCGAGGCGCTTACTTCCTGGAAGAACGAATGCGAATCGCGACGCAGGTTGGCGAGCTTCATCTCGCCGATGCGACGAACGAGGTGGTGATCCACACGTCGCAGGTGGCGAAGATGCGGCAGTTCGAGATCGGTATCGATCGAAAGCCGGTGGGCCGATTGCGGGCCGATGGGATCATCGTCGCCACACCCACGGGGTCCACTTCGTACGCTATGTCCGCCCTTGGACCGGTCATAGAGCCCACCCTAGATGCCATGGTCATTACCGCACTCGCACCGTTCCAGACCGCCCCTCGAGCGGTCATCGTGGAACCCTCCCACACGGTCAGCGTACGTCTCGTCGCTCCGGATAAGGACGCCGTGGTCGTCGTCGACGGTCAGAGCGAGACACGGCTCCCCGGAGGTTCGCAGGTGCTCTGCTACCGCTCGCCCCGCAAGGCGGTCTTTGTCCGGTTCGCCTCTCGCTACTTCCCGCGCCTCTACGGGACGCACATTCTGCCTTGGGGGGTCGACAGCGTGAACGAGGAGGTCAGCGAGGACTCGGATGTTCCGACCTCATCGTAAACGCGCACCCGGGGGTCCTCGATTCGGTTCCACCCCCACCGCGATTAGCCGGAACTGCCTCGATTCCGCGCTCGCCTGCGCCCAGTCGAGCTATCCGAAGGAGTTCGGCGGGATCCTCCGGTCGGAGGAACCGGGAGTCATCACGGACCTGTTGCTGCTCCCGGGCACCACGTCTGGGACGCGCCACGCGAATTTCCAGCTGTACATGCTACCGGTCGACCTCGGGGTGATGGGGACGGTCCACTCGCACCCTTCCGGCGCCCTCCATCCCTCCGACGCGGACCTGATGATGTTTCGCCATTGGGGCCGGCGGCACCTGATCCTCGGCTACCCGTTCGGTATGGGGTCGTGGCGTGCGTACGACGGCAACGGGGAAGAGACCCATCTCAGCGTGCGAGGCGCGGCGGCGAGCCGGCCGGCCGCACCGCTACCGGTCTATCAGCCCACATCGAGGGACCGGTCCGAAACCGCTGTCGGACATCCCCTCCCGGACGACGCGGAATAGGCCTTTGGCCCGACCGCGGGTGGGTCCCCGCCTATTCTCGTAGTGGGATCGTGGGCATCGGGAGCTGTTCGGGGTGCCGAAGGGGGCTGACTAGGCTGGGCGCGACACCCTTGGGCTGGCTCCAGAGTCCGTTAGCCTTGGCGACCCATTCGAGGAAGCCCACGAAGCCGCGGAACGCGGCCCGATAGAGGCCGGTGTTCTTGCCTTCCATGTCGAAGAAGTCCCGGATCAACCCGGGGGACTGTCGCAGGCCATGGGTGAGGGCCCGCTTCATGAGCTCTTCTTGGACGTCGGAAAGCATGCTCCGGTTGAACCAGTCCTTCGTCTTCAGGTGCCCGAGCGGGACGAAGAACATCGGCACCAGGATCGCCTTGAAATCCCAGAGGTCATCGAACAGTTCGATCGTCTTCAGGACATCGTCCTCGGTCTCCTGCGGCAGTCCCACGATGAACGTGCAGGCGGGGAATACGTGATTGTCGTTGAGCAGGCCGGCGGCCTGGACGACTAGCTCAGGCCACTGGCTCGCCTTGAACGGCGCCACCTTGCCGGGCATCGCCTTCGTGATGAGCCGGGGGCTCCCGGTCTCCACCCCGATCTCGACGCCCCACCAGGCCTGGTTCTCGTCCAGCAAGACCTCGGCGCACTTCGGAAGCAGCGTCGGCTTCGTCATCAGGGTGGCGACGGCGACGTGGCTCCAACCGACCTGAACGTAGTGCTGCTTGGCGAGCTTGAGGAGAGGCAGGAGCTTCTCTTCGTGCGGCATGACGTTGGGACTGCCGTAGAACATGACGTCGTCGGAGTGGAGAATTCCTTTCTTGATCCCGATCGCGGCGTTGATCTTCAGTTCGGCTTCGATCTTGTCAAGCGGGTACCAGCGGGTCGGCCGCTGCGTGACGGAGCAGAACGAGCAGCCCCGGCAACAGCCCCGGCCGATCTCGATGAGACCGTTGACACTGGGATAGCGGATTGTCGCGATCTCCTCAACCTTGGGGGCGCTCTTGGGCGGCAGGATGACGTGCGGCGGAAGGAACTCGTCCTTGAGGGCCTTCTGGACGACCTCGCGGACGTAGGTATCGGCCTCGCCCTCCACGACACAGTCCACGCCGCCGAAGGAGGAGACGAATTCCGCGATCCAAGGGAGCTTCATCTGCGTCGGAGGCGAGATCTGCCAGGCGCAGGGCCCCCCGGCGATGATCTTCATGCCCCGCTTCCGGGCCTCGATCACGTGTGGCTGGGTCAACATCCGCTTGAAGTTCGTGCAATTGAGGGTCTCCTTGCGCATGATCCCGCCGAAAGTGGACGAGGGGGGGTTCAAGCCGAAGTAGTCGTGACCGGAGATCAGGAGTACCTTCGCCTCCCCGGGCATGTACTTGTCGAGATGGCTCGGATGAACAATCCGAGCGTCGAACCCCGCGTCCATCAAGGACGCTTCGATCTTCCGCATCCCGTACGGGGCCTGCTGGGGGTAGCCGTGCTCGTCGGCGGGCATGTTGGGGAAGAATAGGCTCTTGTACACCCTCTCCGGGAGCAGGTACGGTGGAGTGGTCGTCCCGAATCCCAGAAACTCCTTTCCATGGTGATTGCTCATCATGGTCCAGTCGCAGGTGATTACGACTTCCGGCATTTGGGCCTCCTGCAGTTCTGCGCCGTTATCGAGGGGAAACGGTCGAATTCGATACCGAATTCAGTTCTTAAAGCCTGTGATAGACGGGGCGCGAAAACCCGCTAGGTTGGGGAGGGAGGTGGGGGCGATTCCGGCCTTCAGCCGAACTCCTCGTCGTCATCCTCACGAGGGGTCGCCTCGTCCGGAGCGTCAGGCGTCTCGTCGGCGGATTCGCCCTCGTGGGTCCAATCCCGGAAGGCCGGATCCCGTTGGACCAAATGAATTCGAACGCATTCCCGGTGGGCCGGGACCCCGTTCCACGAGCTCACCTCCGAGCCGCGGGAGAGCGGTTCCTTACAGAGGCAGCACGTCTCCGGGGGCGCTACGATCCACGAAATTCGTCTCGGGGGAGCCGTCACAGAGCCGTACCATAGTACGGCTCGGCCCGACTTGTAGGTTTCGCCCGGCTGGACGCCTCCGGATCGAGCCAAGGCTCCGCCGCCTGCCCACGGGCGGCGGCGCAAGATTGGAGTAGAAGGGGGAGGTAGCCCTGCGCTATGGATTCCCTCGCGGAGATTCGGAAGCGGAGGATCTCGCTCGATCTGTCCCTCGGGGAGCTCGCACGGGCCGTCGGTCGGAGCGACGCCACGATCTCCCGGATCGAGCGGGGACAGATCCGGCCCTCGTACGAGCTGGTACAGAAGATTCTGTCGTACCTTGAGGAACTCGAATCTCACGCCTCGCCCCACCTCCGGAGCCGGGACGTCATGAAACGGGACGTGACCACGGTCGACGGAATCTCGCTCGTCGGCGAAGCGGCCCGCGTCATGGAAAAGGGGGGGTTTTCGCAGCTCCCGGTGGTGGAGGGCGGGCGAGTCACCGGCGCGGTGTCCGAGTCGTCCCTCCTGCGGGCCCTGGCGCAGCCGAACGGCCGACGGGTCCGCGTTCATGACGTTCAAGAAGAGGCGTATCCCCAGGTGGGGGAGGATTTCCCGGCGGACCTGCTGGCATCGATCCTGACGCGGTACCCGGCCGTGCTGATCCTTAACCGCGGGGAGCTACGCGGCATCGTGACCCGGATCGACCTGATCCGAGGACTGCGGGGTACCCCGCTCCGCCGCACGGTACACGGCCCGCCTTCCGGCGGGGGCTAGCGGGGCGTCGAACGCACGGCGACAGCCGCTGCCTCGGCCACGAGTTCGGCGGCGTAGGCTCCCACTCGGTCGGCGGTCGCCCCGGGATATCGCTCTCGGACAGGACCCGCCCTGTCGAAGATGCTGGCAGCGAACGCGACATCGCCGTCCGTCGCCGTGTGGGAAGGCACCACGGCGCGCGCGAGTCCGTCGTGAGCCTGCTGGGCTAGTCGATACAAGCCTCTGCGGTCCAGGGACGTTTCCGTTACCACAAGCACGAGGTTCGTCCCCCGAGCCACATCCCGAGGGCGTCCGAATCGGGACGCATCGGGAGGGACGATCTTCTTAGAAGGTCCTCGTGCTCCGGCGAGCCACTGGCCCGACTTCGGGTCCCGGATCGCCCCGACGGAGTTCAATACCACGAGAGCGCAAGTCGAACCCATACCCGGAAGTCTTCCCGAGGCGTAGCCCGTCCCACCCGGCATAGCTCGGGCTCTTCCCAGATACTTGCCCACCATTGCACCGGCGCCGGCGCCCACTCTCCCGACCGCGACGCGGGACCCGGAGGCGTGGGCGACGGCGTCGAAGCCGAGCGGAAGATAGTCCGTAATCGGGCCCTCGGCCCCAGGAAGGTCGAACAGCGTGGCGCCTGAGATCTGCACGACCCGATTCGGATTCTGGAACGGGCGCACCCCCGCCCCCGTGGAGAGGAGGGCCGTCCGGATACCTCGTCCAGCGTCTAGACCGAAGATGCTTCCTCCGGCAAAGAATATCGCCCATCGACGGCCGAACGTCGCCTCGACCGTCAGCGAGGCCGTATCGTACGTGCACGAGGCGCCCCCCCGGACGTCGACGACGACCGGCGCAGGGGCGTGGAACAGGACCACCGTGACACCCGTCGACCCGTCGGGCGCCGTCGAGTGGCCGATCCGAATCCCCTTTACGCGGACAGGTCGAGTAGACTCACCTCGAAGCCCCCGCATTGTCCGGGTCACTTTCCGCCTCCCAAATATGCTGTCGCTCGGTTTCCGGCGCGACGTTTATCCCCGCGGGGAACTCGGGAGCGGCAATGGGCGGCCCGGCGGAACCCCTCATCGTGCCGGACCCACCATCGGGCTTCTCCGTCGAGCGCTCGGTGCCGAGCGGACGGCATCCCATTCTCAAGGTGTTCCCGGCGCTCGGTGCCCTTCCGACGGCGAGGCACCTGCAGCCGGACGAAACGAAACGTCGCGAACTGTTCCGAGCGACCCAGGTCGAACTTGTCGAGGATGATGTCTGGATGTACGTGGCGCCCTGGGAGATCCCCGCCTCTCGGCGAGGGCGATGGAATCCCGTCCTTGCACCCGGGAGCGACTGCGTCGTCGTCGGCCTGGAGCATTTGAGGGAGAGTCCCGCGTTCACACTGTTCATGGATATCTTCCACGAACTGCGGCATATACTGCAGCGACAGGGTGGAGCCCAATTGTTCGGAGGGTCCGAGAGCTATGTCCGGAGGCCCACCGAGATCGACGCGTACCGGTTCGTCGTGGAGGAGGCCCGCACGATGGGCGTGACGGACGGTTTCCTCCGAGATTACCTCCGGGTGGAGTGGATCGACGACGGCGATTTTCTCGAACTTCTGGCGGCCGTCGGGGTTCCCCCGCCCTAGTTTTCGCGATTGGACTGGCCGAAGCACCGGTTCCGACCGCCGGAGATTTCCATAGCGACCGAGTCTTTAAGCGACCAATCCTCGACTGATGCCCTGCCGGGCACCGGACGGGGCGATCAGCTTGGAGGTCAAGACCCCGGTCCCAATTCGTGCATCGTCGAACGACCTGTGGTTCTTCTCTTACCTCCCGCTGTCCGTTTCCGACGGGATCGCCACCCCGCTCGTCCCGCTGCTCGCGCTGGTCGAGTTTCGGGCACAGCCAATCGTAGTGATTCTGATCATTGCCGCCAGCGGGATCAGCCAGGTCCCCTTCACGATCCTCTGGGGGAATCTATCGGATCGAATTTCCCACCGGAAGTTCTTCCTTGTCGGGTCGTTCTTGGCGACCGGCGCCGCGCTGATTCTGATCGCGCTCGCGCATAGTATCTACACCTATTTTTGGCTCAACGTGGCCGAAGGACTCGCGTCGGCCGCCAGCGCGCCGATTGGAACCATGCTTCTGCTCGAGACCCGGCACAAGCGCTGGTGGCCCCAGGACATCGGTCTGTTCGGGCTGATTTCGGGCATCGGAACCACGGCCGGTCTGGCCACGGGATTCGCGTGGTTGTTCGTGTTCGGCACCGGGGCGGCCTCCGTGATCCTCGTGCGCGCCCTCACCTCTCTCCTGATCACAGCCGGCGCCCTCGCGCTGCTCTCCTCGATGTTGGCGTGGGCATGGATCGAGGAACCCCTCCATCGGATCGAGCGACGGACGGTGGCCGAGCTGCTCAACCTGCAGCGCGGCATCGTCGAGCGCTTCCTAGGATTCCGCCGGCGCATAGCCAGCATTCTCGAGCTGACGCGTGCCCCCGAGGACCCGCTTCCCCCCCGCGAATGGTTGTTCCTCGCGGCGCTGGGAATCATGTCGGTGGGGTTCTTCCTCTTCTACGGACCGTTCCCCGTGTACCTCGTCGAGGTGGCGAAGCTCAAGGACTCCCAGGTGTTCATCGTGTATCTCGCCTCCGCGGCGGCGTCGACCTCGCTCTTCTTCCCATCGGGCAAGGCCGTGGAATGGCATTCCCCCAAGCTCGTTTTCCTGGAGAGCCTTGTCGCCCGGTTCGCGCTGATTCCTCTCTTCCTGCCGGTGATCTTCACGGTCGCCTTTGCCGCGGGATCGGTCGGCCTGGTCGGCTGGTTGGCGCTCCTGAATGCACTGATGGGCGTGACCTGGGCGTTCATGAGCACCGCCAGCACCCTGTTCCTCGTACGTCTGGCAGGCCGGGCCAGCCGGGGCCGGGCTCTCGGGCTGTACAACGCCATCGCCGGATTCGGCGGTCTGCTCGGCACGATCGCCGGCGCCCTCGCCTACTCGATGTACGGGGTCACGATCACGTACACCGCGGCCGCGATCGTCGTGCTGGTGGGGGCGGCGCTGCTCACGCCCATTCCGTACCACATGTTCGCCGTCGCCTCGTCCGCCCATCGTCGCCGGCTCGGCACGACGCGCGCGGTGGGCCCGGGAGTCCTCCGACGCCTGCGACGGGCGGTGAAAACGAAACACCGTCTTCGCGCGTAGCCCCGTCAGCGACTTCCGAATTCCGAGCGACGGCCTTGTAAACCACCCCGTCTAGCCTCCGACGCCGTGTTGGAGTTTCTCTCCTTCGCGATCTCGCCCATCGAGTTCCTGATCTCTCTGGGGATCTTTGCGGTCGCCGCCGGCCTGGTGGGCGCGCTCCTGGGCCTGGGGGGCGGCATTTTCCTCGTCCCGGTGATGATCGTTCTGTTCGGAATCGACGCGCAGACCGCCATCGTCGCCAGCCTCGTGGGCGTGATCGCCACGTCTAGCGGTTCCGCCGCGGGCTACGTGAAGGAGGGGATGTCCGACCTGCGGCTCGCCATGTTCCTCGAGGTCGCCACCGTGATCGGGGGACTGGTAGGCGCCGTGGTGGCCGTCACCCTGCTCGCCGGCCGGTCTCAGCTCCTGACCCTCATTTTCGTGCCCGTCGTGGTGTTGTCGGCGATATTCATGTACAGAACGCGGGCCGTGGATGTCCGACCGAATCCCCCGCACGACGAGTGGGCGGACCGGTTGAACCTCCATACCCGGTACTTCGACGCCCAGAAGAACGAGTGGGTGGTCTACCGGGTCACGGGCACGAAGACCGGCCTCGCCATATCGGGCACGGCCGGAATTGTCGCTGGTCTCCTCGGAATCGGAGGGGGCCTGTTCTACGTCCCGGGAATGAACGTTCTCATGAACGTCCCGTTCCGGATCGCGAGCGCCACTTCGAACTTCATGATTGGCGTGACGGCGACCGCCGGAGCGCTGGTCTATCTGCTGACCGGGCACCTCGCGGTCGGTCTCGCGGCTCCCGTCGTGATCGGCTTGTTGGCAGGGAGTCTCATGGGAGCCCGTATCCATCGGACCGCCGAAGCCACTGTATTGAAGCGCCTGTTCGTACCCATCCTGGGGCTCGCCGCCCTCGTACTGCTCCTCCGGGGGCTTGGTGCCTTTCCATGATCGGGACCAATTCCTCGGGTCCCCCACGGTCCCCCGTCATCCAAGACGACGTTCCCCCCGCCATGACCCGGCTGATTTCCCTCACGCTGCGAGTTGGGGTTGGGATATCCGCGGGGCTCGCAGTCATAGGTCTCGCGCTGCTGCTCGCGGGCCCGACCGCGGCCTTCGTTACGGTCTCGGTCCATGGCGTGGCATTCTCCGGCGCCGCGTTTATCTCCGGCGTCGCCCGCGGCCACGCGGTGGATATTCTCTTCCTCGCGTTCATCGTCCTAATCGCGACTCCCCTGATGCGGGTCATCATCTCCGTGGGATTGTTCGCCCGGGTGGGCGACCGCCCGTTCACTGCCTTGACCCTGAGCGTCCTGTTGCTCCTCGGAGTGAGCGTCCTGGTCGGCACCGTCATCTAATCGGACCGATCGGTCACCGGAGGGTGGCCCACCAGAGGGTCCGGATCAGATAGCCGAGGGCCAGGTTCGCGAGGAAGCCTTCCATTTCCGGAGGGTAGTCTCGGATTACCGCGGTTCGGAAGAGCAGTTCTCCCGACGCGACAAGCTCGGTGCCCTTGAGGATTCCAAACCGGCCGGTGAGCTTCTCATTGATCGTGTAGGAAGAGTTCGCGTACTCGAACGTAATGGGACCGAACACCGTGGACTTCGTTCGCCACTTCTGCTCCCCCACTTGGATCAGAATCTCGTCCTTCTTGGGTTGGTACGTCACCGTCGAGTGAACCTTACCTCCGTCACTCGCCCGGATTGTCTCGTACCGCGTCGAGAACAGCAACGCGATGCGGCGCGATAGAGTTCCGCCCGTCCCTTCCGCGACCGGCTGGCAGGTCCACGCTTCGCCGCCGACCTCCATCTCGATTACGTTGCGCAGAACGCGCGCCGTCGCTCGAATCATGTGGCCAGCTAGATGGACCGTACGGTGGGGCTATGTTCTTTGTGCTGAAGTGTGTCCTCGACCATGTCATCGGGTCGATGGCTTCCCCCGGCAGAGGAGCGCCTCCTCGGGCTCGAATTCTACGCCACGACGTCTTCCGGGCTGGGGGGCCAGCTGAAGC
>JASHPV010000151.1 GCA_030037875.1 Thermoplasmata archaeon | reverse complement strand
GCCGAGGCCGTCGCCGGGGTGACTTCGACCACGTCCTGGAGCCCGATGAGACGGAACCCGATGGCAAGCTCGCGTTCGCCAATGACCGCGGTTTGGCCGATGCCCGCCCCCGAATCGTCCACGGCGTCCCCGCCGGGGAACCACCCTATTTAGCCGTTGCCCGAGCGCCGGCGGCGCTTGCGTCAGAAACGCACGGGCCGGGGCCCTTCGTCCGTCTCACTTGTAGGTGGAGTGGTGGAGGTTGCCTTCGTCGTCGGTGATCGTGATGCATTCCCCTTCGCACTCGAAGAGGCAGGCTTCGCAGACGATGCACTCCGGTCCGTTGATGACCGCGGATTTCTCGCCCCGGAACTGGAATTTGGCCCCGATGGCCGGGTCATCGACGACGTCAGGAAACTGGTCGCGCGGCTTCATCTCGAAGACGTTGACCGGGCACACGTCTCGACAGTGGGCGCAGCCGGTGCACTTCCCGAGCTCTACGTCGACCACTACCATTTTTGTAACCTGTGGGGCTTTGCCGGAGGACTCACCCCGGCCGGGCTATTTGGCCTTTGCCGAACCGAGGCACGCGCTCACACCCGGCGGCGTGTTTCACTCCCTCCCCGCCCCTATTTGCCCCTCAATGCGCTGACCTGGATGAAGGCCCGTGGGAGCGATCTATCTCGGCACGAGCGGCTGGGATTACCCGGAATGGGTCGGCCGGTTCTATCCCAAACGAGGCGTACGGGACGAGCTCCGTTTCTACTCGGGATTCTTTTCCATCGTGGAAGTCAATTCGACGTTCTATCGTCTCCCGCCGGTCTCCGTCGCCCAGTCCTGGGTCCGCCGGACGCCGAAGGACTTCCGCTTCGCGCTCAAGTTCCCTCAGACGATTACGCACGACAAGAAGCTCGTGGCCGCCGAGCCCGAGATCGACGAATTCGCCCGGTTCCTGAAGCCGCTTCAAGAGTCCCACAAGCTGGCCGCGGCCCTGGTGCAACTGCCGCCGTCGCTTCCGTTCGAACCGGCCACGGTGCGACGGTTCTACGAAAGCCTCCCGAAGGGGATCCCCGTCGCGGTGGAGCCGCGCGAACGGTCCTGGCTCCGGCCGGAGTCGAAGGCGCTTCTCCAGGAGTTCGGGTTCGCGTACGTGGTCGTGGACGAACCGCTGCTCCCCATCGACCTCACGGTCACCGCTCCGTTCAGCTACGTGCGCTGGCACGGGCACGGGAAGGAGATCTGGTACGACTACACGTACCAGCCCGGGGAGCTTCGCGCCTGGGTCCCCCGGCTCGAGCAACTCACCGCGCAGACCGACGCGATCTATGGGTTCTTTAACAACCACTTCCGGGGAGACGCCGCCGTGAACGCCCGCAGCCTCTCGGAGCTCCTCAACCTCCCGCCGCCGCCGTGGGCGGCCGCCGGGAAACTCGTTCCCTGAGCGGGCTTCCTTAGGCAGGGGCCGAGATTCCGCGGGCCCGGTCGGAGAGAAGGAGCTGCAGCGCCACGACGAGGATCCAGAGGAGCACGAGCCCGATGAAGACGCGCTCGACCAACCCGAAGACGTGAGAGAGCCGGCGGATGAAGAGCGCGCCAAGGGTAACAAAGTACATCACGACGGCAAGGACCGCGAGGAGCCGCGCCACGGTTTCGACGCGACGCAACCGCTCTTCGGCGTGGAAATGCAGGGACAAGAACAGCGCCCCGAAGGCACCCCCTGTGAAGGCGACGGCGGCGGTGAGATTGTGAATCGTGCCGTGCACGGTCACCACCGTGCCCACGTCGGTGGGGAACGCGGCCAGAACGAACGCGCCGGCACCCCAGATCCCGAGCAGCGCAAGTCCGACTCGGGCGGTCCTCCCCAACTGGGTAGCCCCGACTACGCCAACCAGGAACGCGAACGAGAGCAGACCGCGGACCAAGAAGTTGACCGTCATGACGTAGCCATACGGCCCAACGGCTAGGTCGCTCTCGGCCTGGGAGATGGGACTGTAGTGCGGAGGGAGCAACTGAGCGACTACGTCGAGGACGATATAGAGGACAATCCCGACGACCGCGAGCGTTAGAGCGTTGCTCGTCCCCCGCCCGAGGGTCGGGCTCCTGGGAGCGGGTGGCGCCGGTTCGGGTGGGTTCCCTCCACCCGTGTGTTCGGCCCCCATCTTGGCTTCCGTGATCCCACCGCGTCGGAGGATTCGACTGCTCCGGACGGGTCGAAGTCGGCGACACTACCCAAATCCTTTAGCGGTGCCGGTTCACGGGCTGCGCACCTATGGCGACCCCGGGCACCCCTCGGCCCTTAGCCTCCGAAGTCCCCGACGACGCCGTGGCCTTCGCGGAAAATCTTCGGCACACCTACGACCGGAAAAAGTTCGCGTTGGATGGGGTGAGTTTCACCGTCCACCGGGGCGAAGTCTTCGGCCTCCTGGGGAAGAACGGGGCCGGAAAGTCGACGCTCATCAAGGCGATGACCACGTTGATCCAACCGACGTCCGGAACCTTGCGGGTGCTCGGTATGGACCCGGCCCGCGACGGACAAAAGATCCGGGGCCGGATCGGCGTGGTGCAGCAGGCCGAGTCCTTCGATTTCACCACCGTTCAGGGCAACTTCGACGTGTACGGCGTGCTCTGGGGACTGCCCCGTACGGAACGGGTCCGTCGCCGGGAACAGCTGATCGAACGCTTTGGGATCGGCGAACTGAGGAAGCGCCGGGCCTTCGACATTTCGGGCGGCCAGAAGCGCCGGGTACAGGTCGCGCGCGAGTTCATGCACGACATGGATGTCCTCTTCCTGGACGAACCGACCGTCGGCCTCGACGTGATCATGCGGCGCACCCTGCTCGACTCGATCCGGGACGAGGTCCGGCGCGGCCTCACCGTGGTGTTCACCACTCACAATCTCGAAGAGGCGGACTACCTCTGCGACCGGGTCGCGGTCATCGACGAGGGCCGGATCCTGGTCCTCGACTCCGTCGAGAACCTGAAGCGCCTCTACGGCGGCAAAAAGACGATTGACCTCACGGTGGCGGGCGGAGACTCGGCGCGTTTCTTCCAGGGGTTGGTGCAACGACTGGGCTCTCGGGCGACGGTCACGGCCCACGGGAACAGCGCGGTGATCCTCGCGGACGACCCCAAGGACGTGTTGTCGAAGATCGTCGAGCTCGCCCAGACGACAGGGATCCAGCTCGATTGGCTCAACGTGCGGCAGAACACGCTCGAGGACGTGTTCCTCCGGCAGGTCACTCACCGAGGGGAATCGAATGGCGCTGCCTAACCTCCTCCGCTTGATCTACCGGAATATCCGGGTGAACACCGACCCGGGAAGCCTGGTCATCCTGATCGGACTTCCGGGAATGTACCTCGTCTTCTTCGGATACGGATTCGCCTCGCTCACGTCCGGGGCGGGCCACGACGTCTACCTCTCCTTCCTGACGCCCGGGATCATGTCATTCCAGGTCATCATGGCCGGCACCGTCGGCGGCAGCATGCTCTGGGCCGACCGCCGATGGGGGATGCTGGCCCAGCTCCTGGTCGGCCCGTTCACCCGACTCCAGTATCTCCTCGGGATCATGTTCACGTCGATGCTCTTCGGCCTCGGCGGAGCGGCGGTCATGCTCGCCGTCGCGTTCGTGCTCATCGGGTCGATCCCGACGGCCCTCGCGTCGCTCGGGGTCATGTTTGGAACGATCGTGCTCGGCTCGATCTTCTTCGGGTCGTTGATGCTGTTCTTGGGCGCCCTCATCAAGTCGAACACGGCCTACAACAGCATCCAGATCCTGCTCCTCTTCGTGGTGAACTTCGCCAGCACGGTGTTCTATCCCTTGAGCAACGCCCTCCCGGCCGTGCTTCGGGTGCTGTTCCAGATCAATCCCTTGACGTACGTGGCCGACGCGGTGCGGGGCGCCTACACGAGTACCCTGACGACGGGCGATGGCTACCAGGTGCTCCTGTTGTTGATCGAGACCTTGGTGGTGCTGGCTCTCGCCACCTGGACGTACTTGCGGGCGGACGTCTCCTACGAGTGAACGCCGACGCCCGATTCCGCCCGTCGAGGGCCCTTCACCTCGTACATGCAACCGTCCGGCGCGCGGAAATGGGCCCATCCGCTCTCCGCGCCTCGCTTCGATTGAAGCAGGGGAACCTTCGCCGACCCCAGGGCGGCCAAGGCGGCGTCGATACTTTCCACGCCGAACCCAGGCACGGGACCCGTGGAGAAGTGCGGATGGTCGAGACGACTGCCGGCGAGGAATACCTCCACCGAAGCTCCCGACGGCAGACGATACTCGGTCAGCTCCGGAAGTTCTTCCACGACCTCGAGCCCGAGCACGTTGCTGAAGAAGGCGCAGGTCGCCTGGTACCGAGCGGTGCGCGTCCCGACCCACGCCAGATGGGTGATCCCCATCGGACCGACCGGCGGGCCCCGGGCTCGTCGCTCCGGATTCGAAACGACCTCGTAGATGTAGCCATCCGGGGCGCGGAAGTGCTGCCAGCGTGCCGGCCCGGCTTCTGTGCGTGTCGGACCCAGCAGCTCGATCCCGTGCCGGACGAGGTCGTGGCGGGCCGCCTCCAGATCCTCCACCGAGAATCCCACCACCGGACCGGTCGTGAAGTACGGATGGTCCGCATCCTCGGGTCCAAACACCTCGAGGCATGACGAATCCGGCAGGTCGAGTCGAACGAAATCCTCCCGTTGCTCGCCGATGGGCAGTCCGAGGACCTGCTCGAAGAACGCAACGGTTTCCGGGAAACGGTTCGTGCGTGTCCCGACCCAGTCCAGTCCGAGAACCTCCATCCGAATCCTCGAGCGATTCCCGGTAGCCGGATTGTATTTGGCGTCCCCCGGCCGCGCAAGACTGAAATCACCGGGTCCGCGTCGGGGCCCGGGCGGCCTGTTGAAGACCCTGACCGACGCGGACGTCGACCGGCTCCTTCCGATGAAGGACGCCATTCTCGTCATGGAGGGGGCTTTCCGCGCGAAGGCCGAGGGGCACCTGGTCTCGCCACCGCGGTTCTACGTCCGGTTCTCGCGCGGGACGCTGGCATTCACCGTGGGAGGAGATGACGTCGGGGGTTCGGCGGTCGGGTTCCGGGTGTACAACACGTTTCCCGGCGCCAAGGAGGACGGGGGCGTTCACCCGGACCGGACCCAGGTGACGATGGTTTTCGACGCGGGCAGTGGAGCACTCCAAGGGACAATCCTCGGTACCCGATTGGGCGTTCTGCGGACGTCGGCAATCGGCGGAACGGCGTTGAAGTACCTCGCCAATCCCGCCGCCGAGCGGATCGGGTTCATCGGTTCGGGACTTCAAGCGAAAGCGCAGCTCGACGCCGCGGTCTCGGTGCTGTCGCTCAAGGGTCTGCGGGTGTTCAGTCCCACGCCCGCTCATCGACAGGAGTTTGCCCGGCGGGCTGCCGAAAAGTACGGCCTCGCGGCCCGGGCTGTCGACACGGCGCGGGAGGCAGCGGAAAACTCGGACGTGGTGATCTGTTCCACGGACAGTGCCCGGCCGGTGATCGAGGCGGAATGGATCCGGCCGGGCACGCACGTCACGACGATGGGGAGCAAGACAACCTCCGAACATGAGATTGGGCCCGCAGTCGCCCAGCAGGCGGATGTCGTCGCCTCGGACTCGCCCGCTCAGTTGTCGGCGTACTCCGAGCCCCACATCTTGCAAGGCACGGGGGCGTGGACCCGCGTGATCGATCTCGCGGACATTGTGTCGGGTCGGAAGACGGGCCGGACCGCGGCCGGGCAACGCACGCTCTTCTTGTCGGAAGGGTTGGCCGGGACCGAGGTGCTGCTGGCGGCGGAACTCTTGCGCCGAGCGTAGCGACCAGCCCCCGGCCTCGGAAGCGGCGCATCTTGGGAGTGAATCCGGAGAGCAGTCATCGGCGGCACTGAAAGGTCCGAAGAAAGGTCAGGTGGCGACAACACGCCGGGGTGAGAGGTTTTGGGACGGAGGGATTTGACCGCCGTGAAATGACAACTCAATCGGAGAAAGCAGAGGTATTCCGGGGCCTGCACCATCAGCCGCGAGCTCTGGTTCTTCCCAACGCATGGGATGTCCCGAGTGCTCGCGTATTCGAGGACGCCGGGTTTCCGGCGGTCGCCACCACGAGCGCCGGCCTGATGGTGTCGCTCGGGTACCGGGATGGGGAAGAGATGCCCCGCCGCGGGCTCGTGGAGGCGGTGGGACGGATCGCCCAGAGGCTCTTCATCCCGGTCAGCGCTGATATCGTCTCCGGATACGGACGGACTCCCCGCGCCGTCGCGGCCACCGTACGGTCCGTGGTCGCCGCCGGAGCGATAGGCATCAACCTCGAGGACCACGACCATCGCAATCCATCGGGTCGCGGACTGTTCTCGACCCGGAGTCAGGTTCGGAAGATCGAGGCCATCCGGAACATGGCCGCCGAAGTCGGGATTCCCCTCGTGATCAACGCGCGGACCGATGTTCTTCGGCTGGGATCCGGCGACCCGGCCGAACGGTTGCAGGAGGCGATTCATCGAGCCGTGGCGTTCCGGGACGCCGGGGCCGACTGCGTCTACCCCATGGGGCTGGCCGAACCGGAGGCGATCGCGACCTTCGTGAAGGCCGTGAACTGTCCGGTGAACGTCATGGTGCGGCCGGGGCTTCCTCCGCTGGCGGAACTCGAACGACTGGGGGTTCGGCGGGTGAGCTTCGGGCCGGCCGCCTCGTACGCGACCATGGGATTGTTGAAGCGGATCAGTCAGGAGGTCCTTACGCAGGGCTCGTTCCGTTCCTTGGTCGAGGGGGCCATCACCCACGAGGAGCTCAACCGGCTGGCCGTGCCGCGGGAGTCTACCGGCTCACCCTGAGGACCCTCCCGGCGAGTTCCTGACCGAGGGAGCGGTGACGGGCTTCACGCCGACGACCGGTCAGGAGTGTGTGGTTGACGGTGGGACGGGGGGATAGCACCGGCGAAGCCCGAAACACCGGCTGAAACGCTGGCGTCTCGGACCGTTTCAGGTCCCCCGTGGGCTGGCTTAAGATGCGCCCGAACCGCTCGTACTCGGTCGAGGGTCATGGTGTCTCGAGGAGCGGCGGCCGCACTCGCCTCCTTCCACTCGGCGTGGTCCATACCCGACCTGGTACCGGCTTCGGGGCCGGCATCGACCCCGGCCGGGCCGGTCGGACCGGTTCCACGGGTCCCGGTACGAATCCGTCGCCGATTGCCGGCCCGGCAAGTACTCCCCACCACACCGGCGCTCTTCGGCTGGCTCGGGAAGCGCTTCGCTCCCGGCGAAGCGACGGTCTGGGCCGGCGCTTCCTCCGCGATCGACCGGCTGCTCGAGCTGCTCTACGCCGGCAGCGCGCTCGCGAAAGGTCGGATCTCGCTGCTCGAAGGCGCCAACCGATTCAATCCCTATCGCATCGCGGAGCAGGGCCAGGCGCTCGGACTCGAGCCCACCCCGGTCCTCGAAGGCATTCACTTGGCCCGGGCCTTCACGGCCTACCAATTGGTCGCGCTCGTCGACGGATGGTCGGCGGAGGCCCGGCGACGCCGGCCCACGCTCCTCATCGGACACGAGCTGCCGGCGTTGTTCGACAATCCGGAGGAACTTCCACCGGAGGAACGGGAGCCGTTGCTCCGTCACGTGTCGGAGCAACTCGCGGAGCTGGTCGAAGGAACCGGACTTCCCCTGCTCCTCACGGTGTCCGGGGGATTCGCCGCGTTTCCTGGCTTGGCCGAACTGGGCCCCCGGTTCTCCGACCTGGTGCGATTGATTCCCCGGCCCGCGGGTGTCGAGCTCGGGTCCGCCCGCGAAGGTCGCCGCCTCTTGATGGTACACCGGGCCCCCGGTCAACGGGGGCTGGAAGAGTTCGCGCCGCCCGACGCGACACAGGAGGTGAACCCGTGGGCCGCACCGCTCCCACTTACCGGCAGGCACTCGAGGAACGGCTGAAGCGCTGGGACCGGTTCGCGGCGCTCCTGCCCACGCCGGAGGAACGCGCCGCGCTCGAGGAGCTCCGCACGTCCGTGCGGCGGTACATTCCGCAATCGACGTACGGGGGCTCGCCGGACCTCACCGAGACGATCTTCTTGTCGATCCTCCTCGACCTTCGGACACGGCAGGATGCGGACGCGTCGCCCCCGGCTTCCGGTCGTCGTCCGGTGGCGCCGAGCGGTCGACCGACCCGGAGGGCACGCCGGTGGCGGAGGGCTGGCTTTTCGACGTCACCGAAGGACGCGACGGAACCTCGGTCGTCCTCTGGCTGAAGGACGGCGCCCGGGGAACGATCACCCGGCGCGCCGAGCCGTTCCTCCCGCCGTTCTGGGTCGACGGAGCCCGGACCGACCTCACGGATCTTGCGCGAGAGCTGGAGAAAGATCCCCGAGTCGCCGAAGCCACCTTCCAGGTCCTCCGGCCTTCCCTCTACGACCGGCGACCGCGTCGGGTACTGTCGGTCGTCACGCGCCGGAACCCGGACCGCCGGCGCGTCGCCACGACGATCGATGCCCGGGGTGGATACACCCGGTTCCACCTCTACGACGTGGACCTGACCCCGCCGCATCTCTACCATCTCGAGCACCAGCTCTACCCGTTCGCGCCGGTCCGGTGGGACGCCGACACCGTCGCGGCGCTCGAACCGGCGGAGACGATCGACTACGCGCTGCCTCCGATCCGGGCCGCCGAGCTGGAGGTGAACCTCCAGGGATGTCGACGGGACGGTCTCGTTCGGGGGACGGAATCGATCTCCACCGTCCGGGTAGGCAACGTGATCCTCGAGGGGCCGGAAGAGGCGCTCCTCAGAACGGTCCGAGAGGAGGTGGTCCGGCAGGACCCGGACGTGCTGCTCACCGAAGATGGCGACGGCGCCGACATTCCGTGGCTGTACCGGCGGGCCCAGGCGGTCGGCTTCAACGAGACGACCTTCTTCCTGGGCCGGGAACCGGCCCGGTTCCAGCCGTCCCGCGCCGCCTTCTCGTACCAGACCTACGGGACGATCCGGCACCGGGAAGCGGCGTTCGTTCTGCCCGGCCGGTTCCATCTCGACACCGGGAACTCGTTCCTCTGGGGCGACGCGGAGCTGCCGGGACTCATCGAAGCCGCCCGGCTCTCCCGACTGTCGCTCCAGACCGTCGCCCGTCAATCTCCCGGGACCTGTTTCACGGCGATGGAGATGGCCCACGCCCGGGAGGAGGGGGTGCACATCCCGTGGAAGAAGAACCGCCCCGAGGCATGGAAATCCGGTCGAAAGCTCCTCGACGGGGACCGGGGCGGCGTGATCTTCCTGCCGCCGGTCGGCGTGCACGACCACGTGGACGAGTTCGATTTCGCGAGCCTGTACCCGCACATCATGGTCCGGCAGAACCTCTCCGCCGAGACGCTCGACTGCCGGTGCTGTCCCAACCCCCGGCGCCGGGCGCCGGGGCTCGGCTACCGGTCGTGCGACCGGCGCGTCGGGCTCATTCCCCGTACTCTGGAACCGCTCCTGGTCCGGCGTCTCGCGTACAAGGCGCGGCTCCGGCGACCGGGGCTCTCCCCCCTCGAACGGGAGATCCTCCAACGCCGGGTGAAGATGCTCAAGTGGATTCTGGTCACCGCCTTCGGCTACCAGGGGTACCGGAACGCCCGGTTCGGCCGGATCGAATGCCACGAATCGATCAACGCCTACGCGCGCGAGCTCCTAGCCGGTCTCTTGCATAGTGCCGAACGGAGCGGGTATCGGGTCATCCATGGCATCGTCGACTCGCTCTGGGTCCGGCCGCTCGACCCCACGCATCCTCCGGACCCCGAGCGGTTCGCCGAGACGATGAGCCGGGAGTTCGACCTGCCGCTCGGCTACGAGGGCCGGTACCGGTGGATCGTCTTCCTGCCGGCGGTGACCCACGGCCTCGGGGTGCCGAACCGGTACTACGGGCTCTACTCGACGGGCGAGTTCAAGCTCCGGGGGATCGGGTCCCGGCGGCACGACACCCCGGTCGTACTCCGTCGGTTCGAGGGAGAGCTCCTCCAGCTGTTCGGCCGGGCCCGGACCGCCGACGAGTTCCGCGCGTCGGTCCCGCGGGCGCTGGCCCGGGCCGACGCGTTCGCGGAGCAGATCCGGGAGGGGACATGGCCCCGCGAGGAACTGCTGATCTCTCGTCGGATCGTCCAGGAATTGGGCGCCTACGTGACGTTCAGCGACTCGGTGGCGGCCCTCCGCCAGCTAGCCCACCACGGGATTGCCCGCGCGCCGGGCGAGACAATCCGGTACCTGGTGGCGGACCGGACCGCCCGGTCGTGGCGGGACCGGGTGGTGGTCGCCGAAGCGCTCCGCGGCGACGAGCCGTACGACCCCGGGGCGTACCTGGAACTCCTCGCTCGGTCGGCCGAAACGTTGCTCGCCCCGATGGGGGTGCGCCGCGAGGCGCTCCTGGCCCGGTGGGGTCTCTCGTCCGACAAGGAACGGGGGCCGTACCGTTCGCCGGAGTCGCTGGTTCAGCGGCGACTGGACGAGACGATGGAGGGCATCGCGTAGATGCGGGCGGCCCCGACCGCGCGACCTCATTAACGTAGTTTGGGTAGAGGGGGGGATGACCCCGGCCCAGCGGAAACGCACGACCCGGAAGAAACCGCGCGGGCCCGGGACCGGCGCAGACCGGCCGGTGAACGAGCGCTTGCGGGAGATCCGGGACTGGATCGCCCGCGGAGGGGACACGGACCCCGAGGCACTGGCCGAGCGGCTGGACGACACCGAATCCGTATTGCGCCAAGCGGCGGCGTGGGGTCTCGGCGAACTCCAGGTGCACCGGAGCCGGCCTGCCCTCGAACGCGCCCTCCAGGACCCGGAGCCCGCGGTGCGCAGTCAGGCCGCCGGGGCGCTCGGAGCGCTCGGCCACTCTCGGAGCCGACTCCCGCTCGAGCGCGCACTCCTGGACGCGAGCGCCAAGGTGCGCGAACGGGCCGCCTGGGCGCTGTGGGCGGTC
>JASHPV010000150.1 GCA_030037875.1 Thermoplasmata archaeon | reverse complement strand
ATCGACTCCGTATCGGTGGTATTCAACCAGTGTTCCACCGGGACGACCTGCCCATAGGCCCCGCCGTACCGCCTACACCGGGGGACGGCGGAAGCCGTCCCCCTAAAACCCCTTCAACTCGGAACATGGAACCTGTCGCGCAAAGCCCAGAGTCGCGGAAGGAGACAGGGCGCTCTGCCGCCCGCTTCCCCCCGCGGAGTCGATCATCGCGCGGGGTTTCTCGTCCCTCCTCCACTGTTCTAATCTTGCTTGCGATTTTCTTTGGGACCGTCGTACTCTGTCAAGGGTCGGCCCTCGGGTCCACTTCGGTCACCACCCACGCTCCCGCCCAGTACGCCGTGATGCATTTCGGAGCCCCGGCGGCGGCTCCTGCCACCGTCACCGCGACAGTCGACAGGGTTGCAACGGCCCGGACCGCTGGCTATCCACCGGCGGGCACGCAACTGGCAGGGACGGTCGGACTTGCAGGAACGCCCGCAGCGATCCCGGCCTGCCTCGCCGCCGCCTGCACGGACCGGTACATCGTCGCGAGCCCGGCGGGATTGACCGTAGGCGACTACGCTGAACGAGTGACGCTGACCCTGGCTCAACCCCTGGCACCCCCCGGCGTGTCGAAGGGGTTCCTCGTGGAGGTTCTGGTCCACACCACTACCGAGTGGGTGGTCGGACGCGCTTACTTGGCTACCGGCACGACAACGGAGGCGGGTGGGGCGACGATCACGCTCCTGCTTTATCTCAACTTGGGCACGGCGGCGGCACCCACAATTCTGGGCGTCCAAACCGTCGTAGACCTCTGCTCCACGGCAACGGAGTGCCCGTGAGCATCGGTGCCGAATCGCCGGGAGCACCGGGTCTGGGCGGATCCTCCCTATCCGCGGCCAAGCCGCTCACCTGGGGCTCGAAGTTGGAACAGGCGTGGCCGCTCTTTTTCGCGGGTTTCGGCTGCGTGACCCTTGCGGTCGTTCTGGCGGTACAGCGAACCGGTGGGTCGCTCGGTGATTTCTCTCCCGTCGTTCTTTTCGTCGTCCTGGGAATCATAGGAATCGCCGGGGGCGTTGCATCGTTCGTAGTGGGGCCGGAGGACCATCTGGAATCCAACGCTGCGACGGATGCGGTGAGCCGGCTCGAGGGGTGGGCGCGGTCTCAGCTCGGGGAAATCGCCGAAAACTCGGTCAGTCGGAAATATGGACGCCCCGCACCGTTGGTGATCGTCCCGGAGTGGAGTGAGTCGTCCGAGTATCCCGGATCAATCCCCCCGTGGACGGAGGGATCCGAGAGTCCTGCTGCTGCGGCCCAGGGAGCGCAAACGGAGCCGCCTCAGGCGACCTGGGAAAAGGGGCGTCTCCTGCACCTATCGGCCGACGGCGCCCTCACTGTCTACTCTCTTGACGATGCCATCCGAGACCTGGAACTCGTCAGCAAGGTGGTTCACGGCGAGCCGGTTCCCCCACCGGAAAAAGCCAAGGACGCGCAACCACCCCCCACCGACTGACGCCGGGTGTCTGAGGATTCGAGCCTCGGACGTGGAAGTTAAGCCCGAGAACTCGCTCGCTCAACGATGGCTGGGGCCAGCTCGGCCGATTTTCTTCTGTTCGTCGCCGGGGAGCCGGGGCCGGCCGTCGATCGGATGCAAGATGTCGAGAGTTCCATGGCACGTCGCATGGTCGGTTCTGCGCTGGGCGGCTGGTGGTCTCGGACTGGTGGAAAGGGCTCCGGGACGAGCGACACCGTCTCCCCCCCATCGGGAAACGAGCCGGACTGGCACCTCCCCCCGCAGCAGATCCAGTGCGCGAACCTCGTCTTGGATATCGCCGAGCGTCTCGAAAAAACGGTGGCCCTTGTCGATGTGAATCACCCATCCGGCCTCGACGACTTGGTCCGCCATTGGGTTGGCGCGAATGGGGTGGTGCCCCTCCTCGTACGCCGCGACGGGGCCCGGCTTCAGGGGTTCGGCGAGTTCGTGCCTAGGACCGTCCGTCGGTTCATCGTCGGGGGTCGGCCCTAGAAAGTTACTCCGGGGGCCTTTCCCCGAGCTCTTCGCGGTCCTCTTCTGTAAGGTCACCCCAACGATCGTCGGCGATATCACGCTCCATCATGCCGTCGCCTCCCGTGGGCATCGGAAACTCCCCTCCCGATTCATCGACCCGTTCTTGGGTCCGGCGTTGCAACAGCAGTATCACGGGGACACCCACCGCCAGGAACACCACGATGAACTCGATGGCCCAAGTCCAGTGATACACCGCCAGAATGGCCCCCAAAACCAGGACCATGACAATGTAGAGCCATAATGCGAGGGCTCCGTACGGAGAATACTTCATGGTTGGCGGAACCGGCGTCAGGTGGATACAAAGAGACCGGGTTATAGGGTAATTTACCGGGCCCCGCCTTTTGTATTATGGGGAACGGGGCCCTTCACCTCGCAGAGATTCGAGAGGTTGTCGTTCGGCCCCCCCGATCTTCCCAAGCGGATTCCATGGGGCGGATCGTCGGAGGGCTCTAGTCCCTCGACCCGGTTAAATATCTCTAGACCCGTAAGGGGGTCCCGATGGCCCTCACCTGGATAATCGGATACCGAGTGAAAGAGGGGAAGGAAGGAGATTTTCAGCGCTATCTTGCATCGACGAAGTTCAAAGTGCTGCGAGCTGCGCTTGAGGCGGAGACCGGGATTCGGATCCTCTCGACGTACTTCTCGGTCGAACCGTCGTCCACCGAGATGGGGGACTACCCGGCGTGGGACATTTGGGAGCTTCCCAGCTACGCCGCCATCGACCGTTACGTGAAATCGAGGGCACGGAAACAGTTCCTCCAAGAGTACATCGCTCCGTTCGTTGAATCAGGCTACAAGTGGATCACGGCGCAGAAGGCATCGTACCTCAAGTGAGTCCCGCGCAGCCGCCAGCCCCCGGATGTTGGAGAGGGGCACATGATCGGTCGCCGGAAATGGGTCCTTTTTAGTCGAACCCTCTGTACGCCTTCTCGTGGCACCCTCGAACTTCCGAACCAAGCTCGTGCGACCCGAGGGCACCGGGACGTGGACCTTTGCCCCGGTTCCCAGATCGATTTCGGAGAAGACCGGTCTCCGGTCCCACCAGCGCGTGAAGGGGACGATCGACGGCGTCCCCTTCACGTCCTCGCTCTTGCCCCGTGGCGGGGGAAACTTCTTCCTCGTGGTGAATCAGGAGCTCCGCGGCGCGATCGGGAAACGCGCAGGAAACATCGTGCGTGTGACGATGGAACTCGACAAGCGATCGGTCCGGATTCCAGTTCCTCCAGCTCTCAAGCGGGCCCTGTCGACGGATGGCTCGGCGCGGGCCGTGTTCGAGAAGCTAGCGCCCTCCCACCGGAAGGCGTACGCGTTGTGGATCGCGAGCGCAAAGCGGGAGCCGACTCGGGATCGCCGTGTAACCCGGGCCCTCGAGATGTTGCACCGCGGGGAGACCCTCAACTGACCTGATCAGAAATGGGTGGATTCCGAACTTAGACGGTTCGGATAGCGGATCGGCCCGACGGCGGGACCCGTTGCAAAACCCGGAGTGCGCGGAGCGTGATCATCTTGCTCGGCATCCCCGGTCGCTCAAAGGTAAGGGGGGTCGGGCGCTTATCGGGGTGCGCCGCTAACCAGCGGGCAGCTTCGTCGCTCGGGTCGGTTTGAACGGCGTCCAGGTTCCATCTCCCGTCTTTTCTTCGTTTCGAGCGAAGCAGCTGGAGCGCATATCCGAGGCGGGGGTCATTTCCATAACCGAGCTCGGTCAGGCAGTCAAGCCCCACGAGCAGGTCGTAGTAGTAATGGGTCGGCCAGTGGAAGCGAAACCAGGGCTCGTACCGGTCCCCTTGGAGATGCAGCTCCCGCTCGAGAAAGTATTGAGCACCCCGCTCGACGCAGCCCTTCATCGCGGGCGTCCACTTTGAGGGGGGGTACGCCGCGAAGGCGCCGAGTCCCTCCCATGCGTCGAGCGTCCGGCTCGGTGCCGGTGTGTCCCGGTTCCAGCGACAGGTCCATCCCCCTTTGGGATGAGCGGTTCGAACCAGGAACTCGAGGGTGTTGCGGACCCGCGGGTCGTCCTCGTATCCCAAACGGAGCAAGGCCCGTGCCATGTTCGCTGTGAAGCAGTGGTGTCCCTTCCCCTGCCCGAGCCCTCCCACGCCTCCCCCGACGAGCGGAGATTTCGTCATCCAGTACTCGCAGGATTCTCGGACCTGCAGGATTGCGCGCGTGGCGCCCAGGTCCGCAAGCGCAAGCATGCTCCAGTGAGTACCCAAGAAGCGAGGTTCCATCCGACCCCCGTCGCGGACCCACCAGCCTCGCGGGTCCCGGCGAGAGAGGATCTCTGCGACCCATCCGGAGGATGGTATCCGTGCCTTTGCCTCGCGCACCTCGGTATCCGACTCCCGCTTTCCCAGCAGCTGCGTCAATGCCAAGTAGCGAATCGACGGCTGCTCCGGCTCGAGCAGCCACTCAAGCACTTTGTCGGAAGCCACAGAGAAGGGAACGCTGTCGGGCGTATAGCGTCCGATATCGTCAAACTTCCACATCCTGTGGGCGATGCTATACCTGATTCGACTATCGGACCTCGATGACCTCAGAACTCGATCTCATCCGTCGAATCTATGCCTACAACATGCGAGTGAGGGCGAAGTACTTCGCCTCCATCTGGAAGCTTCCGCCTCGAGCCCGATACCAGGATCGCGGCGCCTCGTTCCCGTCGCTGGTCGACATTTATCTGCACGTGCTGGACGCCTATCGGCTTTGGTTCGACGAGGTCTATGCCGGCGGGCCTGCCCCTGTTTGGTACCCGCTCGGACAGCGGCTAACGCTATCCGAAGCCCGACGCGAAACGCGGGCCATCGACTATCGCGTTCGCGCCGTGCTTCGCGCTCTTCGGCCTCGGGACCTCGACAGGCGCTTCGCGCTTCCGAGAAGGTGGCACACTCGAGCGCCCATAGTGCTCCGGGAGCTGCTCGTTCACATGATCGAGGAGGAGCTCCAACACCGCGGTGAGATGAACGCGCTGCTTTGGCAAGCGGGACGCGAGCCCCCTGTCACGGGATTCGACGACTAGTGACCGAACCGCAGATCCTCGCAGCGGACCCACTCCTCGTAGTGCGCCCGCCAGTTAATGGAAAGGTGTAGGTCGCCCCTAGATTGGGGGGGCAAACGTTTGGTCCATCTCACAGATCAGAACGTTCGGGCGTCACGCGGAGTTCGACGGGTTCTTGCCAACCGGGTAGGCTGCTAGAAAGACGGTCGCGCGGCGTGAGCTCCTCGGCCATCGATACGCCCTGCATTTTGTCCCCGGCGGAAGTACGAGGACGTCCCCCACTCCGAGTACAGCCGTTGGCAAATGTCGCTCCGAGAACTCCACCCGGAGCCGCCCCTGAATGACCATTAAGATGTCGACCTTCCTCGACATGAACCAGTTCGGGTCGATCATCTCGCCGTCCTTGCGAACCCAAACGACTTCCAAACCACCCCCTCGAAAGATTGTGCCCACTTCTCCAGTGGGTCCCAGATGGACCCGGGTCCCCTCCCCCTTCAGCGTGCGAAAGACCGTTGGGCGAGCCCCTCGCCGCCCCCTCCCTGGTTTCATGGCTCGCACCGAGCTCTCTTTTCGTGGAAAGAGTTTCGGACTGTCGGGACCGGCCAAATCCGGCACCTTGGCCTCCCCAACGAGTGACCACCGACGGACGGACCTCATCGAGCGAGGGGATTTCTGTCGCTAGGATCGCTGGCCGCTGACCGCGACCCGATTCCGGTCTCGATTCTGGGAAAAGGAAGAGGGGCAACCGCTAGAGGGACCGGGCCTAAGGCTTCAACTCCCTGTGAGAAGGGGATCTGGATTGTCCAGGTGCGGCGCTGTTGTTGTTTCGAGCGTTCGTGGGAAACCGGTACTTTCCCATCGGCCCCGGTTCCTAAAGGCGAGCGCCCACCACGCGGCAGATCACCAGACGGGCGTCCTCTTCCGAGCACGGTAGAACTCTCGGGTAGCGCGTCGCCGCACGAGACGGAAGAAGAAGAACACCGCCCACGGACGACCCCGGACATCGCGCTCGAATCGAACCTCCTGGTCTTGTCCTCTCAAGCGATAGACGAATCGATCGCGGCCCGCCGGTCGGAAACGAAGGCCACGTAATTTCCCCATGGTTCCGTGGAAGTCGATCCACAGGCTGTCCCGCAGCGGTTTCACTTCAAACCAGTTACCCTCTCCGGAACCATACCACCCTCCGTACTCGCGCAAGGATGTTTCCGAGGGGGTTGGCCGCGGCACGACGCTCATGGCCGTCGTCAGCGGCAGCGCCAAGCGTGCATTGACCTCGGCCATCAGTGCCAGCTCGGGTCTGCCCCCCGCGATGTTTGTGAGAATCACCCCACCTACGTGCCGACGCGGGGCGACGGCGAAGTATGACGAGGCTCCCGGGAGGTGTCC
>JASHPV010000017.1 GCA_030037875.1 Thermoplasmata archaeon | reverse complement strand
GAAGTTGGCCGCGTGGTCCGTGGTCGGAATGTAGAGCATGTTCGGCAGCGTCGATTCGAAGTAGACCGTACCGTTGCAAATGAAAATGAACTCGATATCCGCCACGGGCATGGTCCCCGGCGACTGGGTGGTGAAGATGATGTCCACCGCCGGTTGCTGGGCGCAGCTGGACGGGTCGGTAATGTCTCCGCAGTCGGTCAGGTCTCCCCAGGTGGGAGCCGTGGTACCGGTTTCAATGGTATAGTAGATCGAACTCGTGGCGTTGGGAATCGGCGGCTTGAACGCGAACAGCACAGCGGCCAGGACGACCGTCATGGCCACGAGGAGAATTACGGCGATGATGTTGCTGACTCCGCGACTCGCGCGGTGGCGGTGGGTCCGTATGGACACGTATACTCCGTTCTGTAGAGCGCAACCCCTCCCCTTTAGACTTTCCTAGTAAGGGGAACTCGTTTGCGGCCTTGGGCCGAACGGACTCTGGTCGAGTGTCTATAGAAAGGAGAGGTCTGGGGTGGGTTTGTGAAAGTGCTCCTGTTTGGCGCAACGGGCATGGTAGGCCAAGGCGTTCTCCGGGAGTGTCTCCGGGACGCCCGCATCGACTCGGTTCTTTACGTGGGGCGAACCTCGACGGGCCAGCAGGACAAGAAATTCCGCGAGCTGCTTCTGAAAGACCTGACGGACCTGACGGGAATTGAGGACCAGCTGCGCGGCTTCGAGGCCTGCTTCTTCTGCCTGGGCGTAGCGTCGGCCGGCATGTCGGAGACCGACTACCGACGGGTAACGTACGACCTGACCATCGGGGTGGCGCAGACCCTGGTCCGGCTCAACCCGGGCATGACGTTCGTGTACATCACCGGCGCGGGAACCGACAGCACGGAGCACGGACGGACCATGTGGGCTCGCGTCAAGGGCCAGACCGAGAACGCGTTGCTCCGGATGCCGTTCAAGGGGGCGTACATGTTCCGCCCGGGTCTGATCCAGCCGCTCCACGGCATCCATTCGAAGACGGGGAGCTATCGAGTCGTGTACATGCTGTTGTGGCCTTTCATGCCGATTCTCAAAGCGCTCGCGCCGAATTCCGTGACCACGACGGAGCGGGTCGGACGTGCGATGATCCGCGTCGCGCTTGATGGCGCCCCCACCCACATTCTCGGCACTCGCGAAATCAACGCGCTGGGAAAATTGTCCGCCTAAGCTCTAGAGACTCTTCTCCACCTGCGTCTGTAAACCAACGTTTAAGTAGCAAATCTCGGGATTCCTCGCCGAGCGTATGACGCTCGTCCGACAAACGCAACGGAGAATCAAAACATGAAGTCGATCATCCAGGAAGCGATAGCGAAGCACCAGGAAAGCCAGCAGCTGGCCGACCAGAAGCCAGACGCGGCCCCCCCGTTCGGAAGCGCGGATGACGCGGAACTCGCGAAGCTGGCGGAGACGCTCCGGGTCAACATCCGGATCATCGGGTGCGGAGGCGGAGGGTCGAACACGATCAACCGCTGCGTGGAAGAAGGCATCCAGGGCGCCGAGATGTGTGCCATTAACACCGATGCCAAGCACCTGCTGACCATCCACTCGCCCCGTAAGATCCTCATCGGCCGCCGTGCCACGAAGGGTCTGGGCGCCGGCGCTCGCCCCGAGGTCGGGGAAGAGGCCGCGCGGGAGAACGAGGAGGAGATTCGCACCTTCCTCACCGGCGCGCACATCGCGTTCGTCACGGCCGGGATGGGTGGAGGGACGGGGACGGGCTCGGCCCACCTCGTCGCGCGCATCGCCAAGGAAGCCGGCGCCCTCACCATGGGCGTCGTGACCATCCCCTTCGCCGCTGAAGGCGCCGTGCGCCTCGAAGCCGCGAAGGATGGGCTCGAGAGGCTCCGGCGAGTCTGCGACACGACCATCGTGATCCAGAACGACAAACTCCTCGAGCTGGTTCCGCGGATGCCGCTCGATGCGGCGTTCAAGCTGGCCGACGCGGTCCTGATGACCGCGATCAAGGGCATCACGGAGATCGTGACAAAGCCCGGATTGGTGAACCTCGACTACGCCGACATCATGACCGTCATGAAGGACGGGGGCGTGGCGCTCATCGGACTGGGCGAGAGCGAGAGCGCGACGGACCGGGTGACCGAGGCCGTCACCCAGGCCCTGACCTCTCCGCTGCTCGGCAGCGTCGAGATGAAGGACGCAACCGGCGCGCTCGTGCGCGTGGTCGGCGGCCCCACCATGACCGTCTCCGAGGCCGAAAAGGCGGCGGCGCTGGTCGGTGCAAAGGTCTCGAAGCGGGCCCGGATCATCTGGGGCTGCTCAGTCGAAAGCTCCCCGGAGATGGAGAACACGATCAAGGTGCTCCTCATCATCACTGGAGTAAAGGCCACGAACCTCCTGGGCTCCCGCGGAGGCTACGCCGCCGGTGAGTCCGAAGAGGTCATCGACTTCGTCCGGTAACTCTCTTCCCCGCCCCCGCTACCTCGGGATCGAGGTGGCGGGGGACCTCTCTTTTTCTCCGAAGCTCCTCGAGCGCTGGCTGACCGAGCGGCTGGCCACCGAGGGTCCGCCTCCGAAGCTGCGGGTCATCCGCGTCGATGGCCGACGAGCCCTGGTGGACGTGCCTCACGTCTGGGCCGGCCGGGCGAGATTTCTGTGGACCGGCCATTGGACCGCGCCCGACGGGACGCGCGTGGAGATGCGCACGTACCGAACCTGGGGGACACTGGTCGGCGGGAAACGTTGGCTCCGCCGTCCGGAACCGGTCGCGCGAGTCGGGGCCATTAAATACGCGAGCCCGCCGTAATTCACCGGGCCGTTCGGTCCATCTATGCGTCGCGGTTGGAGGTTACTCCGTCAGCACGGGCGCCGCGGCCGTTCCGGCCAAGTGAGCGCCGTCGCCACGATCCTGGCCCTCCTGCTCTTCGTCTCGTTCCTCGCGACGTTCGTCTTCGGCCAGCTCCCGGGTCAAATGACCCAGGAAGAGTTCCAGCACCAACTCCAGGTCGAGAACCAGTTCGGGGACCTTCAGACCGCGATCCTAGAAGCCGCCGGCGCCTGGGTAGCGGGCAGCACCAGCGCGACTCCACCCGTGGTCTGGAATCAGGGTAGCCTGTGCACCCCGGTCGCGTCCGTCTGCACCAGCTCGATCAGCAGTGTCTGCACCCCGCCGTTGATCTACAATGAGTCGGTCAACAGCACGACCTTCACGTTCGACCTTACGGGCAGCCACGACTGCACTACCCTCAACATCCTGGGGAATCACGATACCATTACGCTGGAGTTCTCGGGCGCGAATGCCGGTTCCCTCGTGCTGATACTCTACGGCACGAATGACACCGTCCTGCTGAACAGTCTGGTCACCGGCTCCGGTTTGCACGCGTCGTTCTACCTCTACGGAGGGTATGACACGTACGAGGTCGCGACCACCGGAGGCTCCAACCTCTACCTGAACACGTATTTCATCGGGGAATCGACGGCGAGTCCGGCCTGCCCGTACGATAACCTGGCCCATAGCTCGGACACCTACAGCATCACGGGCGCCACGAGCACCAACAGCATCCAGAACCTCACGTGGTACAACAGCAACGGCGTCGTGACCGCGCTGCACAACACGACCGGCTGGCCCGGAACCGGAGACACGGGCAGCAACCTGGTGACCGGCTGGCAGAACGTGAGCTCCGCGGTCTCGTGCGCGTTCGCCGTCGTCGTCGGGCCGCCGATCTCGGGGTATCTCACGAGTCCAGTGACCTTGAACTCCGGGGGATCCCCTCCCTTTGGAATCCCGTCGTCCGGAGACCTGCAGGCCGAGCCGCCCCAGGTAGCCACGAAGGCCTCGTTCGCGATCTCCAGCGTCACGGCCGCCCCGGTCGTCTGGAACAAGGGGTCCGGCTGTTTTGGCGCCGGGAGCGGATCCTGCACCGTCGGGACCTTTCTTGAGGTCTACAATTTCTCGGGCAATAGCACGACGCTGACTCCTGGAATCGTGGGCTGCACGGGGACGGCCGCCTGCACTACCGGCGGACAGGACGTGTACAACGTATCGGGAAATTCCAACACGATCACGCTCTCGCTCTCCGGGACGTACCTCGGAAAGGTCCTGGTCCAGATCTCAGGGAACAAGAACACTCTGACCATCGACGACAGTGGATCGTGTTCGATCCGCCAGCTCGTGACGGTGGTCTTCTCCGGCAACAACGACACGTACAGCCTCGTGATGTCGGGATGCACGAGCGCGGGCGTCGGAGCCTACTTCAACACCACCTTCGTGGGCTCGTCCGGAACCGTCTGTCCGTACGGCAGCGCGGCCAACTACGACAAGTTCTCCGGCGCCACCTGGGCCAGCTCCTCCGGGATCGTGCAGAACCTGACCTGGCGCAACGCCGACGGCCTCGTGTCCGCCCCGAACTCGATCCCCGAGAACGGGGGAGGGGACCACCTGACGTTCGCCAACACGAGCGGGTACTTCCAGTGCCTCTTCACGAACTCGATTAACACCGGACCGTACACGCTCGATTTCCAATCCGGCCTCGAGGCCGTGCTGAACAACCGGTACATTACCCCGTCCACCGTCGCCTACGATCAGGGCGCCGAGATCTTGGGCGTCCAGAACGGGGGATCGGTGATGATCAGCCCGCCCTCCACGACCTTTGTCGCGGATCCCTCCGGGATCGATTTCAGTCTCGAACTCGTCAGCCTCGTCGGCTCTTCGGGAACGGCCACCGGGTTCGGTACGGCCGCGGTGATCACCCACATCCTCTCGGTCTCGAATTACGAGATCAGCGCCGGCAAACAGGGGAACAACTATCTCCCGTACTTTTATCTCAACATCACCACCGAATTCCCCCAGGCGTGGGCGACGTTCTGGCAGTCCCAGGGTGCCGTCGACCCCACCGGCACGTCCTGCCTGCCTGGGCCCGGCGTCACCACCGCCAACTGTCTCACCCCCCCGCTCGGGCGCACGTCGACCATCTTCGTGCCGATCGACGCGAACCAGCTCGACCTCGTGTCGGTCGTCGCACAGGTCAGTATTTACTGACGAAGCCGGTTCCGCGCGACACCCTTATGGCACCCGATTCCTCCCCGTAGGGGAGCGAATCGGTGCCGACGGAGCCCGAAGGTCTCGTCCGCGTCCGGCGGGCTCTTTTCAGCGTCTCGGATTTCCGGGGACTCGTCCCATTCGCGCGCGGACTCGCGGCCCTGGACGTCGAGATCGTGGCCACGGAGGGTACCCGCCGACGACTCGCGGCGGACGGGATCACCACCCGGCCCGCGGAGGAGTTGACCGGGATCGGCAGCTGGTTCGGGGGCCGGCTCAAGACCCTCCACCCCGGGATCCTCGGCGGGATCCTATCCCCCCGGACCCCGGAGGGAGACCGGGAGCTCGCGGAACGGCACCTCCTGCCGATCGACCTCGTCGCGGTGAACTTCTACCCGTTCGAGACCCGAGCAGCGGCGGATCCCAGGGCACCCGACCTGGCCGAGCACATCGATATCGGAGGCGTTACGCTGGCCCGTTCCGCCGCGAAGAACTTCGAATCGGTGGTGATCGCCAGCGACCCCGAGGATTATCCCCCGATCGAACGGGAGCTCGCGCAGCACCAGGGGTCTGTCTCGGTCGCAACTCGACGGTCACTGGCGGCCCGGGCCTTTGCCCGGACGGAACGGTATGACCGGATCATCGGTACCGCTCTCGGTTCAACGCCCGTGCCCGAAAACAGTCCCTTTCCGCCGACCCTCGAGTGGATCCGGTCGGACCTCGCGTTGCGCTACGGCGAGAACCCACACCAGAAAGCGGCCGCGTACGTTCCCCTGTCCTCCACGGCATCGCCCCTCTCCCCCGAGCCGATCGAGGTGCTGCAGGGCGCCGGCCTGTCCTACACGAACCTCCTCGACCTCGACACGGCCCTCGCCACCGTCGCCGAGTTTTCCGAGCCGGCCGCCGCGGTCGTCAAACATGCCACGCCGTCCGGCGTCGCGTCGGCCCCGACGCTCCGGGATGCGATCGCCCGGGCCGCCGCGACCGACCCGGTCGCGCGGTACGGCTGCGCAATCGCCGTCAACCGGCCGATCGACGCGGGAGACTTCGAGCCGCTTCACGGCATCTTCGTCGATATCCTATCGGCGCCGGAGGTGACCGAGGCGGGACGGAAGGCCGCCGGACGCCGGAACAAGCTCAAGCTGGTCCGGACCCCGGTGCCTGACTTCGACCGGCCGGCGTGGGAGGTCAAGACGGCTGTGGGCCGGCTCCTGGTACAGGAGAGCGACCGCCGCCGGCTTAGCCCGGAGGAACTGCGCGGTGTGACGTCCCGTGCCGCGAGCCCCGAAGAACTCGATACGCTCGCGTTCGCCTGGCGCGTCGTTCGCCACGCCAAGTCGAACGCCATCGTCCTGGCCCACGGTCACCAGACGGTGGGGATCGGGAGCGGACAACCCACGCGGGTCAAGGCCGTGGAACTGGCGGTCGAGGTCGCCGGTCCGAGGGCGCCGGGCTCCGTGCTGGCGTCCGACGCGTTCTTCCCCTTTGCCGACGGGATCGAAGTCGCCGGTCGCGCCGGGATTCGAGCGATACTGCAGCCGGGAGGGAGCCTTCGGGACCCCGAAGTCATCGCCGCGGCGGACGCCGCCGGAATCGCGATGTACTTCACTGGGTGGCGAGTGTTCCGCCACTAACCCCGGCCGTCGCCGCCGGGCGGCGGAAGTTGTCGCCGGGCGCCGAAGAGCGGGTCAAGGGCCTCCAGAAGGAGACGGCTCGCCGCCCAGGCCAGGGGCACGCGGACCAGTGGACGCGGATGGTACAGAAGCCGGACCACCGCGCGCGCCACGACGGCCGGCTCCAGAACCGCGCGCGGATGCTCCCGGGCGAGCCGCTCGAGCGGAGCCTCGGAATCGGACGGCCGTCGGCCGAGCTCAGTCCGCACGTACACCGGCTCGACGACGGAAACGCGCACGCCCCGGCGGGCCACCTCGAGGTCCAGGGCCCGGCCGAATCCCCGGACAGCCGCCTTCGCCCCGGAATAGACTGCGAGGCGGGGCAACGGCCGGTCGGCGCTGGCGCTTCCGATGAAGATCACTTGGCCCCGGCGGCGTTGAAGCAGGAGAGGGAGAAACGCGTACGTGAGGCGCAAGGGCGCGAGCAGGTCGGTGGTCAGCTCGCGCTCCCACTCGCCCCGGGGTCGGCGGTCGAACCGCTGGGCCGTGGCGATGCCGGCGTTGTTGACCAGGAGATACGGGACGCCGAGCCGCTCGACCGCGACGCGGGCTACCGTCTCGGCGGCTTCGGCTGCCGACAGGTCCTGGACGAGCGTGGAGGCCTTCCCACCGGCGGCCGCGATCTCGGCGGAGACCTCGGAGAGACGAACCTCGTCGCGGCCGACCAGCAGAAGTTCGAGCCCCTCCCGCGCCAGGGCACGGGCGACCGCGGCTCCGATCCCCCGGGACGCGCCGGTCACCACGGCTCCGAGACCGGCCCAGCGCGGACCCGGACCGGGTCGCGCCGGTGCACTCACCGCGTCACTCGAAGGAGAAGTGCTTCTGGAGTATCGCGCGGAGCTCGCGTGGTCCGACGATCCCGACCTCACGGCCCTTCTCGCGTCCCTCGTCCAAGAACAGGTACGTCGGGATCGTATGGATGCCGAACGAGTTCGCCACCGTGGAGGAATCGTTCACGTTCACCTTCGTGAACTTGATGCGGCCGGTCAAGGACTCCGAGAGCGTTTGGAGCGAGAGTTCCGCGGCCCGGGAGGGGACGCTCCAGTCGGCGTAGAAGTCGACGACCACGGGCAACCGGGAGCGGATCACTTCGTCCTCGAAGGTCTCGTCGGTCACCAGGACAATACCGGTCATCGAGACTTTTCCATCGGACAGGACGGAGATTCGATTTCTACCCCGATTATAGCCTTGTGGTTCTTGTGGCAAGCCGGTGAATCCTCGCCGCCGTTCCGCCGGTCCCCGCGCCACTGCGGGCGCCGACCCCCGCGTCCGATCGTTGCTCGTCTGGTTCCGCCGGCACCGGCGGCCGTTGCCCTGGCGTCAGCACCGGACGCCGTACCGCATCTGGGTCGCGGAGGTTCTCCTCCAACAAACGCGGGTCGCCCAAGCTACGCCGTACTTCGAACGTTTCGTCCGAAGATTTCCCACCGTGCGCGATCTCGCCCGCACCTCCGAGGAACAGGTGCTGAAGGCCTGGGAAGGAGCGGGCTACTACGCCCGGGCCCGCCACCTCCACCAGGCCGCTCGGATTCTCGTCCGAGAGCGCGGCGGACAGCTTCCCCACCGCGTCGAGGAGCTTCGGCAACTCCCGGGCGTCGGACCCTACATCGCCGCGGCAGTGGCAAGCCTGGCGTTCCACGCCCCCGAGGTGGCGCTCGACGCCAACGGGCTCCGCGTCCTCGCCCGATGGACGCTCGAACGGAGGGACCCCCGTCGAGCCCCGGTGCGCCATCGGCTCGTTCGTTGGGCGGAGGACCGACTGCCCCGAACCCGATCGGGCGAGTTCAACGAGGCGCTCATGGAACTCGGCGAGACCCTCTGTCTCCCGACCCATCCTCGCTGCGACGCTTGCCCCATCGCTTCCCTCTGTCGGGCCCGGCAGGAACTACCGGATCCCGGCGCCATTCCGGCTCGTCGGCCCCCCCGGGCCAAACCGCTCGTGGTCGCTTCGGTCGTGGCGGTGACCCGCGCGGGACGCTGGCTCGTCCTTCGTCGACCGTCCTCCGGCCTTCTGGGCGGCCTGTGGGAATTCCCGGGCGGCAAGCTGCGGACCCACGAACCTCCGGTGGTGGCGGCACGTCGGGAGCTGAGGGAGGAGACGGGTCTCACCGCAGGTCGACTAGAGAAGGTCGGGCTCTTCCGACACGAGTACAGTCACTTTCGGGTGGCTCTGCACCTGTTCCGGTCCCGGTCGGTCAGAGGGAAAGTCCGGGCCCGAGGGAGGCGGCATCGCTGGGTCGGGTGGACGGAACTTCGCCGCCTACCGTTGCC
>JASHPV010000149.1 GCA_030037875.1 Thermoplasmata archaeon | reverse complement strand
GCGAGGAACGAGAGCTCGTCCTGAGCCTCGGAGGGTATGCTCTCGAGCTCGCCGGTGGCGTGCTCGTCGCCAACGAGCGGATCCCGGTCCCGAGGTTCAACTTCGTTCAATACGTGCGGCTCCACCGGAACCGACAATCCCCGTTCCTCGAGCGGGCCCTCGACCACTACTTCCAGCGGGCCCTGAGGCCCTCGATTCGAGCCGAGCAACCGGTACCGGATTTCCTGGACGGATCCCTCCGTCGCCTGGGCTTCCGCCCCGCTTCGGAGCCCCTGTCCCTACTGGTCCGGCGCCACGCATCGCGGCCTCGTACGGCCGGGGAGAAGTTCGAGGTGAGGACCGCCTCCGCGGACGAACTGCCGTTCCTCGCCGGGTTCTGGACCGGCGCCACCGAACGGGACGAGTTCCTGCGAGCCTTGGTGGTGGCACTCGACCATCCGAACCCAGAGGAATCGCTCGTTCCCGGCGTCGCCTTGCGAGACGGGTCGGCCGTTTCTGCGGCACTCCTCCACACCCATCGTTCTTCCGTGGGGATCCACGGAGTCGTCACCCAGCCCTCGGAACGGGGGCAGGGTGCGGCGACCGCGCTGGTCGCCGGGTTGCTCGATGACCCCCACGCTCGGGAAAAATCCGGCCCGGTCGCGATGTGGTCCAACAGCCCCCGACTTGACCGCCGGCTCGGAGACCTCGGGTTCGAGGTGGCGGTCAGGTACTCCGTCTATGAGTTGCCCGCCAACGCCGAGCTCGCCCTCCCCCCGACGTTCCCACCGGCTCCTCCCCGGTGGCGGCCCCCCAGGCGGCCCACGCAAGGGGCGGCCTAGGATTTTCGGAGCCCGTCGAGCTTCATCTTCTGCTCGAGGGCCGCGACGGTCCGGGTCGTGGCGAGCACGGTGTCTGCGTTGAGCGACATAGAATCGATCCCGGACCGGACCAAGAACTCCGCGAACTCGGGGTACACGCTCGGGCCTTGGCCGCAGATCCCCACGGTACGGCCTTCCGCGTGCGCGCCTTCGATGAGCAACTCGATGGCGCGCAGGACGGCCGGGTCCCGTTCGTCAAAGTAACCGAGTCGTGCGAGCGTCTCCGAATCCCGGTCCGCCCCGAGCACTAGCTGGGTCAGATCGTTCGACCCGATCGAGAAGCCGTCGCAATGTTGCGAGAAATCGCGGGCCAGAAGGACGGTCGACGGCACCTCCGCCATCAGGTAGAGCTTGAAGTCGCGGGACCGGCGCAGGCCCTTCTCCTTGAACATCTCCGCGATCTGTTCCAGCTCCCACGTGTTCCGGACGAACGGCAGCATCACGTGGGCGTTGCGGAGGCCCATCTCGGTCCGTACCTTGTGAATTGCCTCCAGCTCCAACAGGAAGGCGGGCCGGTACTCGGGCGAGATGTATCGGGAGCAGCCTCGCCATCCGATCATCGGGTTCTCTTCCCGCGGCTCAAACTCGGCGCCACCCGGCATGCCAGCGTACTCGTTGGTCTTGAAATCGGAGGTCCGGATGATCACGGGCCGGGGGTGAAAGGCCCGGCAGACCTGGCCGATGCCGTCGGCCAGACGGTCGACCAGTTCCTTGCTGCGGCCTTGCTGGATCAGATAGAGCGGGTGCTCCCGGACGTGCGCGGTGAAGATGAACTCGATCCGGAGGAGCCCCACCCCCTGCACGGGGAGCTGGGCATACTCCTCCGCCTTCTCGGGCACGCTGACGTTGACAAGGATCTTGGTCGCGGTGACTGGCACGCCGGCGTGACCCCCGGGGGTCACGCCGGTCGCGGCGGCGGGGGCGGCCTTCTTCTTGCCCCGCTCGAGCCCCGCGTAGACCGCTCCCATCTTTCCATCCACGGAGACCTCCTCGGAGTCGCGGAGCGTCTTGGTGGCGGTGCGGGTGCCCACGACACACGGGATCCCCAGCTCCCGCGACACGATCGCCGCATGGCACGTCATCCCCCCTTCGTCGGTCACGATGGCCCCGGCGCGCGCCATTGCGGGGACCATGTCCGGCGTCGTCATTGTACTCACCAGGATCTCGCCCGGCTCGAGCTTCGTGTTCTCTTCGACATGGAGCACGTGCCGAACCCTTCCCGCGGCGATACCCGGTGCCGCCCCGAGCCCTTTGAGCAGCAATCCCTCCTCGCTCGACGAGGAGGGCGCCGATGGGGCCGGTCGACCCCCGGCTCGGGTCTCGGCCGGAAGTGGCGTGGGCAAAGCCGTCAGAGGCCGGGCCTGGACGATGTACAACGTGGATCCATCGAGGCACCACTCGATGTCCATCGGTCGGCGGTAATGCGACTCGATGAGCCGCGCCAGGGACACTAGCCGGTGGAGGGCATCGTCCGAAAGCTTCGGGCGGGAGCGGTCGGCCTCCGGCACCGGCTCCCGCTGGTTCCCTCCGTCCGGATTGCGTACCAGCCGGACCGATTGCTCGGAAACCTGCTTATGCACGACCTTGAGGGTGGCTCCGTCGACGACGTAGTGGTCCGGAGTGACCTCGCCGCCGACGATGAGCTCCCCGAGCCCCCAGCCCGCCTCAACGATCATGTGGTTCTCTCCGGTGTTCGGGTCGCGAGTGAACAGGATCCCGCTGGCCGAGGAGTTGACCATCTTCATGATCAGCACCGCGAGACGGAGCGTGGCCCGGTCGAAGCCCTTCCGACCCCGGTACACGAGCACGCGGGGGGTGAACAGCGACCCCCAGCACCGCCGGATGTCGCGCAGGACCGCGTCCGTTCCGCGCACGTTGAGATACGTGTCCTGAAGACCCGCGAAGGAGGCGTCGTCCAGATCCTCGGTCGTCGCCGATGAGCGGACCGCCGAAAAGATGACGTCGTTCTGATTCACGTACGCCTCGTACGCGGCGACGATCTCCTCGCGCATGCCCGTCGGAAAATCCGTAGCTTCGAAGGCCGATCGGATCCGTTGAGAGGCCCGGTCGATGCTGGTCGAATCGGCCGGATCGATTTCCTTGAGCGCCGCCGGTATCTCGGTCGCCAGCGGCGTGGTGTCCACGAATTCCTGGTAGAGCTCCGTCGTGATGACGAAACCGGGCGGGATCGGAAGGCCGCGCCGGACGAGCTCTCCCAGCTTGCTGGCCTTTCCCCCGACCAACGGCAGGTCGCTTTCGGAGACCTCCGCCAGCCCCACGATGCGCGGCATCGTTACTTCCGCCGGAGGGTGTACGCGACGAGGTCGGCCTGAGGGGAGTACGGGTGGACCCGTCGGGCTTCGACGCAGGTCCATTCCGCCGGGGAGGCGAGCTGGTTCACGAGCGCGTTTTCCCGCATCGAATGGTCCACGCGCGGGGTCACCTCGTAGTAGTGGAGCGTGCCACCCGGCGCGACGGCGGCGCTCACCGACGGTAGGTACTTAATTCCTTCGTGAGGCAGATTGAGGACGACACGGTCGGCAGACCCGGCCGAGGGCAGGAACTGCTCGACCGCCTGAAGGCGTACGTCGATCCGGTCTGCCACCCCTAACCGCTCCGCATTCTCCCGCAGCAGCGCGATGGCAGCCGGGTTCGAATCCACCGCCACGATACGTCCGGCCAATCTCTGTCGAGCGATCGTGAGGGCGAAGGGCCCCACCCCGGAGCACAGGTCCCAAACGGTCTCTCCGGAAGCCACTTCCGAGGCGACCCGGGCGTGCTCGCGAGCGAGCCGGGGCGAATAATACGCCACCGCGGGGTCGACGACGAACTCGAGCCCGTTTTCGCGATGATACGTTCGCCACGGCCCGGTCCCGGCGATGGATGTGAGCTGGCGAAGACGCGCTGCCCCGTGGACGCCCCGATCCCACCCGACTATGCGAGCACCCGGGACGAAGCTCAGAAGGGCCGCCCCGATCTCCGGGCCGTGCGGCTCCAGTTCGCCCGGAAGGCGTATGAGAACGACGTCGCCCAGGACGTCAAACGCCCGAGGAAGGAGCGCCTGAAGAGGGGGCGCCAACTGGAGCAGCTCCCGGTACGACCGGGGGCCCGTACGCTCAACGGGGAGTTCCCGTTCCTCCGCGCGTGTGTGCTCGATCGGGGGCAGCGGGGGAGAAAGGACCGGGAAGGCAATTCCAACGTCCGAGCGCGCGACTCGAACGTCCTTTCTCAGCAATCCGCTCCGATGTAAGGTCCTCCGAACCGATTCCGCTTCCGCCGGAGGCGCGACAACAACCCAAGTCCTCATTGCGACGGACTCGCCGGCATCCCAGCCCATAGCCGTGCGAGGACTTCGTTCCCGAGGATCGTTCCCGGGGTCCCACTGGCCGGTGCCTCGCCAAATTTCGGGGAGCCGCCCGTCGGCGCCACCCCCGCGCCCACCAGGATCAGCGGGACCGGGTCGTCCGAGTGGCGCTTGAGGATCGAAGGCGTCGCGTGGTCGGCGGTGATGGCGACCCTCGTCCTCGTCCAGTCGAGACCCTCGACGAACGGACCGAAGAACGATCGGTCGATGTCTTCGATGATCTCCTTCTTTTTCCGGGCATCTCCGTCATGCCCGGGCTCATCGGGTCCCTTGAGATGGATGTAGACGAATGGATAACTGGAAAGAGCCAGGCGGGCGGCTCGAGCTCGTTCGGCCAGGGCGGTGGCCCGGTCGGGTCCCATCGGCCCGACATAAATGTCGGCCAAGCCCAGCAGCTTCGCGATGCCGCGCTCGACGGGCATCTCCGTTACGGCGGCGCCCGAGATTCCGTGCTTGGCCGCAAATGACAGCGGAGGTACCGCCGGAAGGGACCCGGCGTTGCGCAGCAGAACGACATTGGCAATCTTGCCTCCCCGCAGAGCCCGCCGGGCATTGACGCGGTGTCCCGCGAGGAGCGGCGGTACCTTCTGGAGCCACTCGTTCAACGCCGCGGCCGTCCGGGCGGCCGCCGGGTCAGGGATGAGCGGTTCAATCGGCAGCGGGACCGGCAGGGTGACAACGCGGGCGTGTCCCATCCCTCCGGTTCGTTCGTAGAAGGGGTCTGAGTTCGAGACCTCGGCGGAGAGCGCCCGACCGTCGGTGGGATGGAGCCATAACACGCCCCGGTGACCCACGGTGGGACGAAGCTCCGCGTGGATCTGCTGGTCGGCGAGAAGGTCGGCCTCGTTGATCGACCGGGACAGGTCGGCGGCCTCGGCGGTGCTCAACGAACGCCCGACGCGAGAGTCGATCACTGCCCCGTCTCCTCCGGCTGTCGCGAAATTGGTCCGGAGAGCGACATCGCCGGGGACCAAGGGAATCTCGACCCCCATCGCCTCGAGGACGCCCCGACCCGGAGAATCGCGCGCCGGGTCGTATCCCAGAAGTGCCATGACGCCGGCGTCGGACTCCGGGGCGATCCCGGGCCCGATCAGCTGCACCTGCCCGACGGTCCCTTGAGCCGCCAGACGGTCCAGATACGGTGTTTTTGCCGCCACGACCGGCGATCGCCCGTCCGTATCCGGGTGCGGCCGGTCCCCGAGTCCGTCGAGAATTACGAGAGCGAACCGTATCGATGGGTCTGGCGTCCTCGTTCCCCGTCCCTAGCCTTATATGGGGTACCCCAGTCGCTTCTCCCCGGCCGTGCAGCCCCGGACCTCGATTAAGGCTTTCTTCGCCAAGCCGCTCGGCCGTGTCCTGCTCCTGCTTCTGATCGCGCTGGCCCTCGCGGGCTCGGCGATCTACCTGGGCTACCTGATCGCGATCCCGGTCTTCCTTCTGGTCGGCCTCGGACTCCCGATTTATCTAGGGTGGACCCGGCCGCGAACCCTCTTCCTGGTCGGGCTTTCCGCGCTTCTCGTCGCGGGACCCATCGTGACGGCGGGGACCGTCTCGCTCTTGCTGACCCCGGGCCCCTCGATCAACGGAACGGTGTACTCTCCGTTCACCCAGTCGGTGCTCCAGAACGCCACCGTTCATCCCTATAGCCGCGCGACGGCCGGTGACTTCAGCTTCGTCGTGGACGTCAATCCGGCCTTCCTGCCGAGTGGCCACAGATCGAACGTCCTATGGGTCGACTTCTTCCTCAGCACCTGCCCGAATGCTATCACCAACAACTCGAGCAGCTGCGGCGGGTTGAACGCCTATCCGTTCCACTCCCAGAACTTCAGTTACGCGAACGGCTCCGCACCCCAGACCGTCACGTTCGTGCAGGACGTGGGCGGCGTCAACGTCTGGTGGTGGACGATGCGCGCGGGATACAACAATTCGAGCGGCGTGCTCTCGTGGATCTATCTCCAACCGGGGAACGGTTACACGACCGCCGAAGGACCCGTGACGGGCGGGTATCTCTCCATCTACACGCTGATCCTCCCGGCGATCTACTTCACCGTCTTCATTTACCCCGGCCTCGTCTTCTTCCTGGGCGTTCTCGTCTATCTGTTCCTCAAGATGCGGCAACGACGCCGTGCGGGGGGCGCCCCCTCCGTCCCGGCCCCCATGGCCCCTTCGGCCGTGACCCCCCCAGCGGGCCCGGGCGCCCCGGGTCCTGCGGGGCCGACCGCTCCCGCCAAACCGGAGCTCGCATGTCCCAACTGCGGCGCGGTGGTCTACGCCGGCGAGACCCGATGTTGGAAATGCGGAACCCCCCTAACCGCAGGCCCGGCCCCGGCGGCCGCAGGAGACCAGCCGCTCCCTTCGGGGAAGCCCTGAGCCCGAGCCGGGCTCGCCTGGCGAGACCCAAAAACGCGACAGGCGCTCTGAAGTCGAGACCGAGCGACCTGGCCGGTGAGCCGCAGGTCAACTCAGCGCAGGCCGGAAGCCCTGTTCACCCGACAAAGCGGGGCCGGGCCGTCGCTCAGTACTTGAACGAAGCCGTATCGGTGGTGGAGCTCGTCGTCGTCGCCCCCGAGGGGCAGCTGATGGTGATCGTCACGGTCGCGGTGGCCGCGCCGCTGGCCGGGGCGGTGTAGGTTTCGACCAAGGCCAACGTCCCAGCCGCCGCGACCACATACGTCCCGTTCCCCGTGACCGAGCCCTTGCCCGACGTGGTCAGAGATATCGTCACCTGGATCCAGTCGCACGCGTTCCCGTTGGTGAAGTTCAGGTAGATCTTCCCGGTGCCCGAGTCCCCGATGCTCGTTGTCGAGATGGGGGATTGCCCCTGGACGACGCTGTACGTGTTCGAACAGGTCGAGCTAACGCTGGACACCGAGACGGGGAAAATGATCGAGTTCTGCTGGGGCAAGATGGGGTCGGTGTCGGTGACCCAGACGCTCACGTAGTACGAGCCGGCGGTGCTCGTCGAGCAGCCGCCAATGAACCACAGGCCGTTGCTGCTGTTGTACGCCATAGGCAGCCGTGTTTCCGTGGCATTGCTGCCCGTGCAGGTTAGGCCGGAGGTCGAGATATTGAGGTACACTTTGTGACTGTTGGTCGCGAGGAACGGATCGCTGATCTGGACGAAGATAGAGAATTTGGAGTTCACCACCGGCAGAGCCGGAACGGTCCCCTCGTTCTCGAAAATCGGAGGAATCGACGGGTTGGTGCCGGGGAGGATCTGGCGGTAGACCACGGTACCGCCGGCGACCACCGTGATGGTGATGTTGTCCGGGGTGGTCAAATGGTCGGCGACAAGACTCACGTTCCAGACTTGCCCCGTGCCCCATGAATTCGTCAGGCCGCCGCTCGCGAGTCCGTACACCGTGGTGGTGTTCTGCGGATGGGCCTGCGATACGACGTAGATTTGCGTATTGAATGCGTAAACGATCGGACCGGCGAGGTGTGTGATCGTGGCGTAGGTTACGTTCGTCCACGTGTGGCTTCCCTTCGACGCCACGGTGTAGTAGAGCTGACCCTGGAATTGGGAGGCCGATTGCGTCGCGGGCTTCGGGAACGTGTTGACGAAGAAGAAGATGGACGAGAACAGCACGACCGTCAACGCGAGGATGAGGATGGTGCCAACAACCTCGGACACCCCCAACTTGCTTCGGATTGAGCGGGAGCGTCGGCTGCCACGCTTCCACGAACGCTGCACTCGGCTGGCCCTCCCACCCTACACGTGACCCGCGCGGATGAGCCCTGGCAAATTGATGGCGGGGCCGCATATATAGAAGTTAGGCCGCGCAGCACCGCGAAGCTTCTCCGTTCGGATCAACCATCTTGCGCATGCGCATTCATGCGTGTGACAAGGTGCGCGATTTTTTCGCGCAAATTTTGGGCTGGTTATACTGCCGCGCATCGCGTTTCGTCGCGGTTTCGACGCAGCGATATTTTGTTCGACACGTCAATGAAACGCTCGACGAAGTCCTCTCTTCGGTTCTCGCCTCAACGTTGGGAATGAATTTAAGTAACAGAATCTCGCATAGCCGCGCCTGGCCGTGTTCGACAAAACCCCAGACACCGGAAAGGACGCTTCCGCGAAGAAGCGACCCGCCCGGCGGCCCCCCGAAGACGAGCGGATCGCCCTACGGTGCAACCGCAGGGAGCTCCAGCTCTTGGACACGTTCGTTAGCAGCGGCGAGTTCGAGAGCCGGTCGGAGCTCATGCGAGCGGCGCTCCGCCAGTTCCTTCGGACCCGGACCGAGTCTGCCGTCCAGACCCCCCCGACCCCCGGCCCGACGGGGCTTCTCGAAGCCGCCGTTCGCCTCCGACAGGATGAGGTGGAGACCTTCCGGGAGTACGGCGCCCTCGTGTCCAACGACCAGCCGCTCTACGACGTGCTGGCCCAGTTGGTCCGACGGGGCGCGCTGGAGCTCCAGGTCTCGGAGCTCGTCGCCCGCGCGCGAGGTGCCGTGCGCAAGGCGGCGGAGGAGCGAGCCCAGGTCCAAGCGCTCGAAACGAGCGCCCGGGACTTGGAGCGACAGGGGGTCGTGGGCCGATAGGAACGTCGACGCGGTGCAGGAAAGGGGTGGCGAAATGCCTGAGGCCGAACCGAACGGAAGAGACACCGACCAACTGACGGGCCGGGACGACGACTTCGATCCCGGGCTTTTGGAGAACCTGAAGCTGGGACACGATGTCCGCTTCGTTCTCGTCACCGTAGGGGGCGGGGCCGCCCGCATCGGTCGTGAGATCGCTCGACGACACCTCCGGTACGTCGAAACCATCGCCATCAACTGCGACGCCCGGATCCAGGAGTTCGAGGAGTTCGACCGAAGGGTCTGCCTCACCACCGACACGCCCGGCGCTGAGGACACGGGAGGCTCTCCCGTCGTGGGAGGGCATCTCGCCCGCTCGGCCCAGCCCGCGCTCGACCGGATCTTCGAGGGCGCCACCTTCGTCACGATCATCTCCACCCTGGGGGGCGGCGCCGGCACCGGCGCCCTGCCGTTCGTGCTCGAGGCCGCGGCCCGCTCGTGCGAGGTTCTCTCGGTCTTCGTCGTGAAGCCGTTCAAGCTCGAGGCGGAACGCCGCGCCGTGGCGGACCGGGCCTTGGCCCGGCTCCACTTCGTTGACAGTTTCGTGGCCCTCCAGCAGAAGGGGCTCGCGACCCTCCAGGTCCTGGACAACGAGACTCTGGCGAAGGACGCCTCGTCGATCCCGATCGCCCGCTTCAACGGCTACTGGGCCGAGTTCATCGCGGGCCACATCGAGAAGTCGTTCGTGATCCCCGCCGAAGCGGCCGTCGAGGCGAGCCGACTCGCCACGTTGACCGACCCGACGCATGCGGGCCGGACTCCACCGGAACCGGAGATCGTGACCCACGCCGTGCCCGCTCCGCTTCCCGAACGCCCCTCGCTCGAGCCTCCGGGAATACCGGGACCTCTGCCGGCGGCCTCCTCCGAGGTCGAACTGACATTCGAGGTCGTCGGGATGCCGCCCGGCGGACAGGAGCTCCTTTGACGGTCCACAAGTAGACCGCTCTCGCCATTACGTCGACGCCCCGAGGGGCGACCCATCGGTGCCCTCCGGTCGCGTAACATTAAGGGCAGTGCCGGCTACGCCTCTCTCGTGGACGGCCGATTCATCGTCGTCGGGTTGACCATCGTACTCCCCGCGGTCCTGATGGTCGCGACCGTCGCATGGTTCTCGACCAATCCCATCTCGATGCTGGTTCTTCTTTCCGTCGCGCTCCTCGGATGCCTCTACCTCATATCGTACACCGACGCTTTCTCTGGCAATCCGACGAGTGACTGACCCGCCGGGGCTGGCCCCAGACGCCTACTGGTAGATCGGTGCGTTCTCGGTCCTCGGACCGGCGGTCGCCGCCGACTCGCGGCTCCGAACGGCGGCCCGCAGGGCCCGTTCGATCATTTCCGCCTGCGTGCGGAGCGGTCCGGTGTCGATCTTCACCCGCGGTAACGCTTGGTCGATCACCTCGATGATCTTCGCGGCCGCCCGGTGGTCGGGGTAGCCGACGTCCGTGGCGCTCACCAAAAGCGTGCCGATGGGAATCCCGGCCGTGAGCCCTTCTACGAGAAGCGCCCCCGAGAGGCCCCCGATGACGCCATCGGTCATCGTCCGAACGCCGGCGGCCTTGTACTCCGCGGGGATCTCGGGCGCGGAGCCGGAACCGGCGTACCAGACCTTCTCCTCCGGAGGGTTGTTGCCAGTATCCGCGGAGGTGTCGTCCCCGTCGCCGTCGGCCGGGTGGGGAACGACTCCCTCTAGCCCAATGATGCGTCCTGCCTTCAGCTGCAACGCCATGCCGATGATCGCCGTGGCGAGGGGAGTGATGAGCCCGGGCAGCAGGGGGAACTCCGACAGCACCAGGACGAGGTCCTTCCCACCGTACGCTCGCACGGGTGGGTTGACTCGGCCCCCTTGGATGACCGCGAGAGGCGGAAAGTCCTCGGAGGCAAGGGCACCGATCCGAGGGAGCTTGAGCGTCTGGAGCATGTAGTGCCCCGCGACGGTCGGGGCGAGTCCCGCGCTCGGGAAACAGCTGAACAATGTCGCGCCAGGGTCGGGCATCACCGCCCCGCTTTCCGGACGCCACACGACCGCCATGGGACCCCGTCCGACCGAGAGGCCGGTTCGTACTTAGGGCTATGTCCAATCGGAGGTCGCCCTTTCCGCCGGCGGCTCAAACCACAAGTACCCACCGCCTTGTGCCGAGGCCGTGGGACTTCCCCTTCGCGACATTACGCACCCGACCGAAATTCCTTGGTCTGCTCTGGTGGGGAGAACCCTCGCCGTGGACGGCAACAACATGCTCTACCAGTTCCTGGCCACCATTCGCGCTCCCGATGGGCAACCGTTCACCGACCGGGCCGGCCGAGTGACCGCGCATTTGATCGGCCTTCTCTACCGGACCACCTCGTGGCTCGAACAACAGATCCGCCCGGTCTGGGTCTTCGATGGACGACCCCCGGACCTCAAGGCCGGTACTCTTCGGACTCGTTTCCAAGCGAAAGAACGCGCTCAAGAAGCCTGGAAGGAGGCGCTGGCCGCCGGGGATCTCGAAACCGCCCGACGCAAGGCCGCCCAAACATCTCGATTGACGCGACCGATGATCGAGGAGGCGGTCCAGGTCCTACATGCTCTCGGACTTCCAACCGTCCAAGCCCCCTCCGAGGGCGAGGCGGAGGGTGCCCGGATGGCGGCGTCCGGCACCGTGTGGGCCAGCGCGTCTGAAGATTACGACTCGCTCCTGTTCGGAACTCCGCGGTTGGTTCGGGGACTGGCGTCCCGGCAGGCCCGCACCGGTACTCGGGCGGCCCAGCTCCTGGAGCGGGAGCGCCTGCTCGCCGACCTCGGCATCTCGCAGGAGGAGCTGATCCTTATCGGGTTGCTCATCGGCACGGACTTCAACGACGGGGCCCGGGGGTACGGGCCGAAAAAGGCGCTCAAGCTGGTCCAGCAACATCTGGGCTGGGACGCGACGCTCCGTACCGCTGGCATCGAACCAAAGGACGTGGAAGAGGCGGGCGAGATCTTCCGGAACCCTCCTGTGGTCGACGTTCCTCG
>JASHPV010000148.1 GCA_030037875.1 Thermoplasmata archaeon | reverse complement strand
CTGACTGGCTCGAGCAACCTACTGTGGGGAGGCGGAGTAGTATTCCTGCTCACCGGAGTCGGCGCCGGGTCTGCCGTGGTGTTTCGCAAGGTCCGTGCGCCGATGCAGATGCTGGGCGGCTGCCTTGCTCTGTTGATCGGAGCCGGGGTCACTATTGCCGCAATTGAGGCCGGTAGCATCGCAGCTCTTCTGCTGGGAACGGGGGTGTCCGGTATTGGGTTCGGGACCGCGTTCCTCGGCGCCTACCGTACTGTGGTGGCCCTTGCCTTGCCGAGTGACCGGGCTGGGTTGATCGCGGCCATCTTCATCGTCGTCTACCTCTCGGCCGGCCTCCCGGTCCTAACCGCCGGTATCGCCACGGCACATATCGGTCTGCACGGCACGGCGCTAGGGTACTCGGTGGCGGTCGCCGGACTCGCCGCCGTCGCCATCGGCGCGAACGTTTCCAAGGGTCGTGACCGTACCAGTCCACCGCCGCCATCGGTGGCAGCCTCTTCCGATCTATGTGCGGGCCCGTGTACGATACCTCCGTACATGCCCTCCTCGCCCCTGGAAGCAGAGCCGGCAAAGACACCCGGGTGATCATCGCGGCTGGCCAGAGAGAGAGTACGGAGGTCGTTACTTGCCCACATTCCCGAATCGCATGGGAGTTGCCGGGTCCGGCGGGGACCCTACGGCCTCCACCTTGGAGGGCTTCGATCGCGTAGAATAGGGAATGACCGCGGCAGCCACTAAGAGAAGTCCCGCCACTCGCAGCAGATTCAACAGCAGAGATTCCAGTTCAAAGTACAGACCGACCGGATACAGACTTTCGAACGTGCTCGCGAACAGGGCCCCGCCGGCCACCACACCCGCAAACTGCCCAATCGCCTTGCGCTCCCTCGTCCAGGTCCTAATCACCGATCGGTAGCCAAGCCCCAAGAGGATAGCAGCTGAGCCCAGCACCTCCAGCGCAAGTAGGTCATACGAGGGGTCAACCGAGATGATCCGCGTGTTCAACCAGCTAAGCGAGTAACCGAACCCCGCGTACAGGCAGACGGCAGCGACGACCATTCCCGTTCCCCCGGCTTCAGAGATTCTGCTGAAGGACCGACGGCGGCCAGCCGTTTCCGATAACGTCCCGGCTGCGTTCGAGTCCATCCGCGGTTCCTCGAAGACCGAGACGATGGCCAATGCGACCCCGGCGAACAACAGAATCCCCGCGTCGTACGCCAGAAGGTATGGATAGACGCCGTGAGCAAGTTGCCAATCGTAGGCCAGCAGCCAGAGCGCAGGACTCGTCGCGAATCCTACGCCCAGCGCGACCGCATGGGCCCAACCTGTCGAGCCCCGGAGAATTCGTCTATATCCGGCGATCCCGAGCCAGCAACCGAGTATGAGAAGAGCAAACGCCGGAAGTGTAATCGTTTGAGTGATCGTGTAAACGTCGTGTTCTTCCCAAATGTCGATTTGCACTGCGACGGCACAAAGGACGATTCCGAGTACAATCCAAATGGCTCCGGATCGACGAAACCACTGCGTCGACACCATCGGGAAGATTGTTGAGGGCTAAGGGATACATCATTCTTGTCGCCGAGCATGGCCCTCACAGGGAATTGCTCCGGGAGTCTTGACATCCGAGGTGAAGGGCCAGTGCACTACGCTTGTTGCGCCGAGTCACTAACCTGAGCGTCCTTCGAACCTCAGCCGGCCGCGATAGCAAATGCCTTGTGAGATCGCCATCGGGTGGGAAAACGGTACCTCGATCTTTTGGCCGCTCCGCGATTCCGCGGCGGATTCTGGCTACTCGTCTGATATAGACTGGTTCCTTTTCCGATTCCCGGGCGCATGCCGAAACTGAATTCCAGTCGCGATTTGACGAGCGCGGTGGTGGCTAATCATTGCGCCTTCTTCGCGCAGCTTGGTCGCCCGCCGGCGGGCGAATGCACAACCTACAACGGGGTGACTCGTTACTCGTCCGGCATACCGTATGCCCTGTTCAACGGTGCGTTTTCAGCGGCGCCTCACTCCGGGACGGAGCACTCAGTTATTGAGGAAGTTCTAGGCCACTTCCAGGATCGACGGATCCCGTTTCTCTGGTGGTCGCTTCCCGGTCGAGATTCCAGCGAACTGGGTAGGACCCTCGTTTCGAAAGGGTTGGTACCCGAAGGCGACATGCCGGGTATGGCGTTGGATCTCAGCCAACCTAGGACTCCGCCTCTCGCTCCTAAAGAGCTGCGGATTACGACTGTTGAAAATTCGGCTGACCTCGAACGCTTTGGTCGGACCCTGAATGAAGGGGACTTCCAAACGCCTCCCGAGATAGCTAGAGAAATCCCTAGGCTCTTTCCTCTCCCGCGCGATGACCCAAGGATGAAGCTGTTCGTTGGATGGGTCGATGGCCGCCCGGTCGCCACTTCGCTCCGGTTTCTGGAAGCCGGCGCGGTCGGGATCTACGGGGTTTCAACAATCCCGGACGCACGACACCAAGGCATTGGGGCAGCGATGACGTACGCGGCGTGCGAGGAGGGACGCGGCGCGGGATTCCGCGACGCGGTTCTCGTAGCGACGGCGATGGGCGTCCCAGTGTACCGACGCCTCGGATTTGAGGAGTGTTGCCAGATAGGAGCCTACGTCGCGAGTATGGCCCCGGACCTCTGACCCGTGACTCGGGAAACCTGATCACCGGAGTTGAGGCGAGTACCGTCTCAGGCTGCCTTAGCTTGGCTTGCGTGCCACAACGATTACACCTTCGCCGGGTATCGAGAGGCCCTCGGGCGTTCTCCACGGAACAAGGTTCTCTCGGGTCTTGCGGAGCACTTCCTTCTGAACGTCCTCCGGTTCCTCGGAAAGCGAATGGCCGATGGGAGTTGCCTTCAGAATCGAGTGTAAGTAAGAATCCTCGTTGTCGAACTTGAGCGAGTATTCCCGTCGCTCCTCGATGGCGTTCTGGAAGCCCGCGCTCTCTAGAAACGCGACCATCTCGCCTGGCCCCCCGGTCTCGTACGGAGTCGGGATGTAGCCGGTCTCATCCGGTT
>JASHPV010000147.1 GCA_030037875.1 Thermoplasmata archaeon | reverse complement strand
CCTACCGTTTCAAAGCGGTGGCGCCCTTACTTAATCGTACCCTTTTCAACGCCGGGGTTCAAACGAGAGGGCGCTTTGCCGCGACGAGAATCGCTGCCGCACGGGTCTGTCGAGCCGGCTCTCTTCCGATGGCCTCCTCGAGGTCGAGCAGACGGCTCCACGCGGTCGGTGAGGCTCGTGCGGCCATCAATCGGCTCGCGTCGTTTCCGAGACAAGGAGCCACAGCGATGACCTCTCGCAGCTCGAATCCGGCGAGCCGAAGACGGGAAGCGATCTCGGAAGCCATGAATCGACGGAAGTGCCGACGGCCGGTCTCCCGCCCCGCAACCGGCTCAAACCCTTCCCGTTGGACACGCGGTTCCACGGCTCGTAAAGGGGCGGCCAGCAAACGGGCGATCGCCCCCGGGGGGAGCCGGTGGAGGTACCGGGAGCGTTCCCCGGGGCCGGCTACGAACTCCAACAGTAGTGCTCCGCTGGGCCCCACCAGCTCGGCCGTGCGCGTGAGCAGGGCCGAGGCATCGCTCTCGGCGAATCCCAGGACATTGCCCAACATCGCCACTTGGTGGAAAGCACCCGGCCGAAACGGCGGGGTCACCGCGTCGCCTTGGACCAGGTCGAGCGAGGAAGGTGCTCTTTCCCCTGTCTCGAGACGAATCCGTTCGAGCATCGCGCGGGAGAGCTCTAGGAGGACCACCCGGTCCTCCGGATGGCCGACGAGCCGCGTGAAGCGACCCGGGCCTGGGCCGATCTCGAGACTGCGCCCCCGCTGAGACGGGCGATGACGCGCCAGGAATCGTTCCCTCAGATCGCGATATAGATCGCGGAGCGGGGTCCCTTCATACCGGCGCCACTCCCGTTCCACCCGGTAATCGTCCCATTCCAGGAACCGATGACGGCCGGGCCGGTTCGGGGTCCCCCTGAGTTGTGGATCCGGGGCGGGGACGGTCCGCCGGGAAATCCGACGGTGTCCGGTCGCGCGAGAGAAGGTCATGGGGAGAAGCGGTTACCTCGGGCGCTCCCGGTGCTTATAAAGCCCCGACGCACTCCCGATGCGAGGATTCATACCATGCCCTACTACGAATGTCCGAAGTGCGGGGGCGGCTACGTCATCGATGTTCCGCCCAGCGCGCGACCCACGTGCGACCGGGACGGAGCCCGTCTGAAGCGCGCCAGCGACGCGTCCTACAGTCGGTACGCCCGGGAGAAGTAGAAGAGGCCCGGAACGGTCCTTCATCGGACCCGCCCGGCCTTTCGCCGCACCTTCCCCAACGCCTCCGCCACGATTTCGTCGTGATCAAAGGCCAATCCGCGAGCCCGGAGCACCGGAAGCCACCGGGCATCGGCCGCGTCGGAAGCGCCTTTGGGAGGACTTGGCTTCCCTCGCATCCGAAAGGCAACGCTGGCCGTGGGGCCTCTCGGGTCCCGACCCGGACGAGAATAAACCCCCAGTAACCGAAGTCCCGCCGGTCGTAGCCCCGTTTCCTCGAAAAGTTCGCGGAGTGCAGCCTCCTCGACGGTCTCTCCCGCTTCCACGAATCCCCCGGGAAGTGCCCATCGCCCGCGGAAGGGGGGGCGGCCTCGTCGAACCAAGAGAATACGGCCCCCGGAGACCCAAACGGCATCGACCGTGAGCGCCGGACCGGGGTAACGGTGTCGAGCCACGGTCGGCCGCACGTCCACGGGATTTATAGGGCGAGAGCCCGCGTGTACTTCCGTGTGGCCCAGGACAAACCCTCTTCTCGTCAGACCAAAGCTCGGCCCAAGGACCGGGTAAAAGTAACCACCCCCCCGTCCGCGCCGGCGTCTCGGCCCAGGAAAGAACCCACGTTCGACGAGCTCGCGAAGCGCGTCGCGGCGCAGGGGCCCCGTCGCGGAACAGTGGTCCAACCCCCGTCGGCGTGGCAACCCGACGAGGTCACCCTTTCGTTCGCTCTACGCGCTTTGGAGGATGGGACGCATCAAGAGTTGCCAGCCCCCATCGTTCTCGCGACGATCCTGATCGCCGTCGAGACCGAGCGGCGTCACCTCGTCCGTCTGCTGACGGGAGGCGGCAATGAGGAGATCGAGGCGATCGCGAACGTGTTCTGGCCCCTCATCGTGCTCCCGGGTCCCGCCCCGCCGCAGATCGCTATCTTCGACGGAACCGGTGTTTGGACCCGGACCTTCCGATACACCTTGCTGCCCCCCATGGACCAGGTCCACACTCTCTTGGACCGTCCCGGTGGGATGGCCGACTTCGTCGCCCAGGCCCGGGGTCTGCTCCCGTTCTTTGGCCATGATCCGGGCGCCGAACTCCTCACGGTAGAGGGGTTCCTGCCCGTCGACCCGCCGCTCCTGTTCGATGTCCTATCGCAGAGCGATTTTCGTAGCGACCCCCAGGTTCCGCATGCCGGCTTCCTGCCGGCACGCCACGACGCAACGTGGTACCGAAACGTGGTTTCCCAGATGCAGCGGTGGCTCGACCGATTCGAGCAGGACCTGGCGACGCTCACCGCGGTCCGCGAGCGAATCCTGGGCCGGGTGGCCCGGGTCAACGCGGAACAGGACGCCGAGCTTCAGCGACTCGAGGCGGAGGTACAGCGCCAGCGCGTGGAAACTCTTCGGTCGATTGAGACCGAGATCCAATCGATTCAGGCCCGCCATCAGCAGGCCTTGCGGCAACATCTGGAAGGGATTCGGGTCGCGCAGTCGCAGGGCGCCCATGCCCAGGCCTCCGTGGCGACGGCCGACGCTCTGCTCCAGCGCGCTAAGCGCCGGGAGGGGGAGACCGACCATCATGTGGCACGTGCCCGAGAATCGGACCGCGTGGCGCGGCAAGCCGAGCGGGACACCGACGACCTTCGGCGCGAGATCGAACGAGCACACTCTCAAGAGCGCATCGAGCTGGAGCGATCGCTGGCCGGGGCGACATTGCTCGAGCAGGAACACGCCCGTCGACTCTCGGAGCGAGAGCTCGCCCGGGACGAGTTCGCCACGGCAGCGGCCGACCTCGTAAAGGCAATCGACGGACAGTTGGCCGCCCGGTCGATGCAGAAGAACCTGCTCGCCGGCTACTTCCTCCCTCTGCAGTCCCTGGCCGACGTGCGGGTCATTTGGTTCCCGCTATGGACCGCGACGCTCCGGGGCTCCCGGGGCATTCGCCAGATCGTCTTCCCGCCGATGCAAGTGCGCACGGGTACCGGCATCGTAGATGCGTTGAAGAGTCTCTTCGGAGGTGTCGTACTTCCGCTCGAGCCCAAGACGGCGCAGTTCGACAAGGTGTTGCGCACGACGATGGAGGAATCCCTCCAGAAGGACCCTTGGCTTAGCGTGGCGACCCAAGAACTGACCCGGGCGGCCGATGTCCTGGCCGACCCCGACCTGTTGACGCGCCTGGACGAGGGACTGACCGAGCTGAGGACCGCCGGCTGGATCAGCCAGAAACAGGCCGCCGATATCCGGCGGGCTTACTCCGAGCGAGAAGGCCGCCGGGGCGGGCCACCGACAACGACCGGAAGCATGCCTCCGGGCGCGGTGGCGGAGCCGTACCGCCCCCCTGAGTCATAGTACGGGTCCCCGGGGCCGTTTTTGGCCAAACCAAGGGGCCGTCTGAGACCGCCGACAGATTGAATTCCCTCGAGAGCGGATTACCGGAGAGGGGGCAGGACCGCCTCGCGGAAGCCTCTCTGACCGATGGATGCCGACAGCTCGCTAGGAACCTTGCCACCGTACAGGTCCCGCACCTACGCGGCCGCGGATACCGAGACCGAGCTCACGTTCGGCCGACCAGTCCCCTCGGTCCGACGACCGACGTCTCCAACGGACCGAGCCGACGCCTCGACAGCGCGGCGATCCAATCCGGAGGTTAGCAATCTGGCCGCGAGTTTTCCGTTGTTCTTCTTTGGGGCGGGGTGCATTGCGGCCGCCGCTTTCGTCCTGTTGGAAGGCTCTGGCGCGGCGATCGGGCGGATCCCTCTGTGGGTCCCCTTCGTCGCGCTGGGGATCATCGCGCTGGCCGGAGGCACGCTGTCTGTCTTTGCCGAGCCGGACGAGGTGGAACCGGACGAACCGGCCGAGGAGACTCCGCGGAAGGCAGCACCCCCCGGCGTCCGGTCCCGACCACCGGAACAACCACGGCGCTCGTCTACACCTTCCTCTCCAGCTAGAGACATGGCGGGCCCTCGGGCCACCCCCGAGGCACTTCGTAGGCCATCCCGAGATTGGGCGCCCGCCGCAGAGGAAGCGTCCAGCACGGGAAGCAGCGAGACGGAGTCCGTCGCCCCGGGGCTAATGGCCCGGGACGCCATGGTGCCCGACGATGTCCCGTCGCTCTTGAAAGAGCTCGATTCTATCGAGGCGGACCTCCGCGCTTCGCGAATCGTGACGTATCCGTCCCCGGCGGCCGCTCCCGTCTCCCCCGCGCCCGCGACCGGTGCCGGAAAACCCGTCGCGGCGAGCGTAAGAGTTCCCGTTTCCACGAGGGCCGTCGCTCCGACTCCCTCTTACGTGGAGTCCGACCTGTTGGAATCGGAAGCCCCGCGTCAAGTGGCCCATTGCGTGGGCTGTGGGTCGGTGATCCTGCATCCAGGGACCCCTTCACAGTGCCAGGTCTGTGGGGAACCGCTATGCTCGGATTGTCGGGACCGGTCCCTCGCCGAAGGGAAGCCGAACCTCTGTCCCCTTTGCGGTTTACTCGATACCGTGCATGCGAGGGGGCCAACGAATTCCCGACGGTCTCGATCGAGAACGTGAAACTCCGGTCAAACCGGCGGTTCCGCTCCGGCCCACGCCAGGGAACTGACTTGACTCAATTCCAGCTGGCTCGGCATTTCGGTCCGCTCCGCACAACGCTCCGGGATGAAACGCACACCCAAGCAGCCCGTGCAAGCATGGGGGGTCGTGAGGCACGCCCCGCACCGTCCCGAGCCGGAGCATCGGGGACAGAGCACGATCCGTCCCCATGACGACGTGGCGTGCTGGGCACGCCTATACCTGGACTCTGAGGACTTGGCATCGTGACAGGCGGGACACAACGCTTGGAGATTTTCGAGCGCGTAAGCGGCCCCGCCATCCATCAGCTCGACCCGATGGTCCACGTCGGAGGCCGGCTGGCCGCACGCCCGGCACGCGAAACGGTCTCGGGCGAGCGCCACTTTCCGAACCCGTCTCCATTCGGCGGTGGCCCGAGGGTCGGGACGAAAACGATGCGGGATCCGACCCGGCAGGAACGTACTGGGTCCTACTGCGAGCAACCCTTCCCCGGGGTCGTCCCCGAGAACCGCTTGATACCGACGGCGCATAGATCGCGATCGACCGATCTGGCCGACCCACCGACGGAAGAACCGCTCTGGCATCTAACTTCGGGCTCAGCGGTCGATGCACTTCCTTTTCCCGCCGAGAGAATACCGGCGCATGGCCGCCGAGATCCGGACGGGCACGTCTTCCTGGACCTCCGAGGCGTGGTGGGGGCGCGTTTACCCAGAGGGCACCCCCCCGGCCGACCGGCTCGGACTCTATGCCCGACTGTTCGACTGTGTCGAGGTGGACGCCACCTACTACACTTTGCCGGCGCGGCGAATGGTGGAAGGGTGGTACGCCCGGACCCCTCCGGGATTTCTCTTCGCGCTGAAGATGACCCGCGACCTTCTCGATCCCAAGCACCCGGTGAACGCAGAGAAGCTCCAGGGGTTCGTTTCCGCGGCCCGGATCCTTCAGGAAAAGTTAGGACCGCTGCTCCTGCAGTTCCCGCCCTGGGTCAAGCCCGGGCGGAGCACGCAGTTTCTGTGGGACTTGCTTTCGATTCTGCCGGAGGGTCCTCGCTATGCCGTCGAACTCCGTGACGCGGGATGGTATGCCGGGGAGACCCGAGACCGCCTGCTGCGCGAGCTCCGTGACCGAAAGATCGCGCTCACTTGGGCGAGTCTCAACTACGTCGACGTGCCCGCGGAGGTGACGAGCGATGAAGTGTATCTCCGGTTCATTGGGGACCACACCTCCATCCCCGCCGAAACCCATGGCGAGATCCGGGCGGACCGGACGGCTGAAACGGCCCGGTGGGCGGAACGCGTTCGTGGGGTGTCGAGCGACCTACTTCGCGTCCTGGTCTTTTTCAACAATCACTACGCCGGATTCGCACCAGAGTCAGTGAATCTCTTCCGCAATCTCCTCGGGCTACCGCCTATTTCCTATGCTCGGTGGGTCGCGCACGACCACGCGCCCACGCGAAGCGAGCGGGACCGTCCCGCTCCGTCGACGACCCGGCGGTTGGATGATTTCGGATGAGCTCCGGCGCCGAGTGTCGATGCATATTTATGCGGGTCGGCCCCCGGCCGGCGGCGCAAGGTTTTTCGATTTTCGAGTGAATCCACTGGCACGGACGCACCGTCCCCTGGCTCCAATCGAAACCAAGGCTGGCCTCCTCGGCGGGCCGCACACATGGCGGCGCGTCGCCGCAGTCGCCCCGACGATTCATCCCCGCCGATGCCGATCTTTGCCGCGGGACGCCCACCCTTGGACCGCGGGAGGAAGCCCACCCCGCGGTGGGTCATCCCGGTGCTCGTGGGAGCTCTTGTCGTGGCCGCCGGAATTGCTGCGGCTGCGTACTGGCCGTTTGCGCGGCCCGCGAGCACGGCCCCATTGGAGGCCACCGTGGAAATCAACCGGACCTTCGGTCCGCACCCGTTGACGGTCACCGTGGTGGCGAACGTGAGCGGCGGAACTCCGCCCTATCAGTACACATGGACTTTTGGCGACGGCGGTGCCGCGTCGGCCGCGGGGGCCTCTCACGTGTATCGGAATCGCGGGACGTACCAGGTCCTGTTACGGGTTACTGACCGTGATAACCGGACGACGGCCGCAGGCGTTACCGTTCACGTCGAGGCAGTCCACCAACGCAAGACGTTCCTGAATGCTACGGGAGAGACGTTGGGAGCCGGCGAAACGAAGGCGTGGATCGTGCCCATTTCGATACCCTCAACGGAGAATTCGACCTGGGTCTACGGCA
>JASHPV010000016.1 GCA_030037875.1 Thermoplasmata archaeon | reverse complement strand
TCGTCGGGTGCCCCGGCCGACCGGGGGTACGCTTTTGGACCGGCCCGGTGATGGCCAGTAGGTGGCGCTCCCGCCAACGGTCACCTGCCCCCGTTGCGGAAAAGCGATGGAAGTAGGGTTCGTTTGGTCCCCCGCCCGACTCCAGTGGTTGAAGGAGCCCACGAGGTATCGGCCAGCGGGCGAAACGATGGGGAAGCGGTGGCTGTGGCTCCCCGAAACCTTCCCGGGCTGGCGCTGCTCCGAATGCCGGTTGACGCTGTTCGACTACGGACGCGTCGTCTGATTCGCTGCCGCCTCCGCGAGGGTCACGCCATGCCCGGGGTACGTGGGGAGTCGTCGCGGGTCCAGCCCTACGGACGACGTTCCACGCGGTCCCGGTCGACACAATCACGGCTCCCGAGGATTCGGCCGCCCGCCCGGCCGCGCCGGCGGCGGGTGTCTGCGACGCGGCTGACCCCTCGTGAGAACAAAGGGCCCGATCCGGGGCGGTTATACGACCTCAGCAGGCTCATCATAAAATCTCTTCTTGCCCCCGGGGCGATGACACGACCCCCACCCTCCGCCGAGGAGTCTGTCCAGCGATGGATGGCCCGCGAAAGGGTCCCCGGCGCCTCCTTGACCATAGCGGAACGGGGGCGAGAGACCATCTCTCGCGGGTACGGTTACCGCGACAAGGTGGGGCGGCTTCCGGCGACGCCCCGGACCATTTACGGGATCGCTTCGGCCACGAAGTCATTCACAGCGCTGGCCATCCTACGCTTGGAGGAGGAAGGAAGGCTCTCTCTCCAAGACCCGATAGCAAAGCATCTTCCCGAGTTCCGGACCCCGGACCCACGGATGGCCCGTCGGATTACAGTTCACCACTTTCTCACCCACACTTCCGGTCTGCCACCCCTCCCAACCATCGTCTACCTGACCGCACGTAGCCTAGCTGAGGATCCCTCCTACGATCCGCGGGAGGACCGACGCTGCGGAATCGACCCCGACCATGGACCAATCGACACGTATGAACAATTGCTGGAATATCTTCGAACGGCCCGGTACAGGCTCCTTGGCCCGCCCGGCCGACATTTCAGTTACTCGAACGAGGCGTTTGGCCTGCTCGGTGCAGTCATCGAGCGGGCGAGTGGGCGGACGTACGAGGGTTACCTCGACGAGGCGATACTTCGCCCCCTGGGCATGCGCTCCACGACGTTCGATAACGGCATCATGCTACGGTGCCCCGACGTAACGACCCTCTACACTCTAGTCTCGACCAGAGGTCGTCGCCGTCTTGTTCCGTCGAAACTCTGGGGGGAGGCACCTTGTCTTCGCGCTTGCGGAGGACTTCGGTCGAACGCGCAGGATCTGAGTCGGTTTGTCCAGTTGTTTCTGAACGCTGGTAAAGTCAACGGGGAGCGCATCGTCGCTGCCGCAACGATCCGCCGTATGACCACCCCGTACGCGGAGGCTTTTCCCGGCATCCACTACGGCTACGGGATTGTCGTTCAACCTGACTACCATGGGACTATGATCGCGTACCACGGGGGGTCCTCCCAAGGCGTCTCATCGCTCTTCGTGGTCGCCCCTCGTCGGCGCCTCGGTGGAGCGATCCTCGCGAACGTCCAAGGGGTTCGGCCCGAGCTTGGCCTCATGTCGCAGATCAACGCGCGAATGGGGTTGCCCCTCGCAACGCCACTCGAGTCCGTTCCGAAGACCGCATCGATGGAATCGTCCCTGAGGGACTTCCAAGGATGGTACGGTTCCGGGGAGGGGGTCTGGTTGGAGGTGAGGGCTCGGCGGGGCAGTCTCTGGCTCTACGACTACGGAGCAACCGTGAAACCGAAAGGTGTCGAGCTAAGAGCCGCTGGCCCGGACCGGTTTGTCCTTCGCTCCCGTGGCCGTGAGGAGCAGGTTCACTTCGAGCGTCAACATGGTCAGCGAGTGTGGGCAGTGTTTCGCTATTGGCGTCTCATCCGTCGTCGCGGGCCTCGCGCATTCCGCCATGCTCGGGCGCTCACAACCGTCTGGTGACCGGTCGGCCGGTGGTAGAGCACCTAGGAAACTTCGAGTCGGTCCGACCACCCAAGCTGTGGGCCGGGGGAATCCGGTCCCCTGAGGCCGGACTCTCAGCCCCTCGCCTGGTCCATACTCGCGGAGCGTCTAAAGCGCCGCGACCGTGTGACCCGGGCAGGGAGAACGTACGGGTCGTGGACAACCTGCCGATAGTCCTCTGTCGGCCCTCTACGGTCGAACGAGCGACCTTCCCCGCGTCGAGGGTCCTCTCGAGCGCCCCCCAAATCGTCCCCTTTCGGGCTGTCGAGAACGGGTAGCGGGTCCGTGAGCCAGCGGAGGAGCGCCCGAACGCCGCGCGGCCCTCGAGGGTTAGGGTTCCGTGATGGCGGCAGTAACGGCGTTGGCAAAGAGGTCGTTCCGCCAGTACCGGGCCCACACCCGGGTCGAGATCTCGGACTGCGGCACCGCCGAGAAGAAGACGGCTACGAGCTGATCCCGCGGATCGGCCCAGCACTCAACGCCGCCGGCACCGGTGTGTCCGAAAGTGTCCGGCGACTGCAGCGTGCCGCTCCAGCCGGACTTGTTGGC
>JASHPV010000015.1 GCA_030037875.1 Thermoplasmata archaeon | reverse complement strand
CACCTCGACGGCCTGGGGAACGGGCCGACGCATAGAGGGAACGACCGGAACCGGGACGCCTTCGACGCCCCGGTAGGGGGGTGGGACGGTGGGCGTCGGGGTCGCGAACAGTATCCGGACCTTGTGACCTCGGCGGACGAGACCCGCCGCGAACTCCCACAGCGACCGGTCGAGGCCCGGGCTCGTCGGGTCCGGGGGCGGGTTCCCCAGGACATCGATCCTCCACGACGTCACCACGTCACCGTTCCGTGCGACATAGCCCTCCCCTCGGGGGTCCACCGGGGTGATTCCCGGGGTCGGAGAGGAAGGGGTGGGTACAATAACCCCCCGCCGCGGGGGAAATGGGCCCGGGGCTCACCCGGGCAACGTCCGCGACGTGCCGAGCCAGGAGCCGAACGAATGACCGGCCATGCTGGGCGGCGGTACCAGGCCCATTCCTTCCAGCACGGTGGGAGCCACGTCCAGCAGGGACAACGGCCCGACCTTCGCACCATGCGCCGTGCCGTTGCCGGCCCCGATCATGATGCCGGCCATCCGGTGGACGCCGGAGCCATAGAAGTAGCCCGGCCGATGGGCGAGAAGGGGAGTGGGATAGCTGAAGTCCATCCGAAGGTCCGTTTCCATCCCGTTCACCCGGAGCAGGAGCCCCGGTGCGGCGGCCGACCGAACCTCCCGGTAGATCTCCCGCGGCTCGAGGACCTCGATCTGCGCGTCGGGGTACGCCTCGAGACGCCGCCGGATCTCGGCAAGCGTGTCCCGGTGCTGCTCCGGCGTGCGGTCCTTCCGATACGGATTGAGATAGATGCCTTCGGGGACCGGGAAGGAGAACGCCTCGGTTCGTTCCCAATCGATCTTACCGGCCATCGCCTCGAAGGTCGCGTCGCCGCCGAGCCAGCGGTCGAGGTGGTGCTCGCCCTCCCCGGAGCGGAACCGATCGGCCACGGCACCGACAAGACCCCGGGCCGGCGCGAACTTCTGTGAGGCGAGGAGCAGGCGGGAGAGCACCTTCCGCCGTCGCGGCTCGGCGCCGGGCTTGAGCTTGAGGAACCCCTGTTCCAGAAGCCAACGGTTCGTGAAGAACTCGGCGCCGGCCGGACCGTGGCCGTGGTCCGAGATCACGAGGGTAACGGCGGGCTCTCCCTGGGCCCGGAACGCCTTGTCGATCCGGGCGCAGGACGTGTCCACGGCACGCCAGAAGGCGAGCAGGTCGGCCGGCATCCGGGCCGGCCCGCCGGCACACTCGACCCAGTGCTGGTGTTCGATGCGGTCCGTCTCGCGGAGGAGAACGAACAGGAAATCGGGATGGAAGGCGTCCTGGAGGAACTCCGCCGCCGCCGCACGCTGGAGCAACCCCTGCGTGGCGAGCGAGAGCCATTCGCGCCTCTCGGAATCGCGGTACGGTGGAAGCTCCGCCACCAGAGGCTCTCCCAGCCCCTCCTCGAGACGCGTGCGGACGTCGGCCGGGTAGGTCGTGGGGTTTTCCCCGAACATGCCCGGGATGAGGTACCCGTTGATCGGATAGGCGGCCCGGACGGGAAAGTTGAGCACGCCGACGCGGTGTCCCTGGCGAGAGAGCTGGTCCCAGAGCGACTCAGCCGGGCGGTAGCCCTGCACGAGCCGGCTCTTGCCGGGGCCGCCGTTCGGCTCGGTGAAGCCGAAGATCCCGAGGCTGCCCGGGTCGAGTCCCGTGGCGAAACTGTACCAGGCCGGGATCGTCTTCGACGGATAGACGGACATCAACGGGGCGGAGACGCCCCGTTCCATCAAGGAGCGAAGGAACGGGAGTTCCCCGGCCTCCATGAGCGGGTTCAGGAGCTGGAAAGTGCCGCCGTCGAGCCCCAGTACTAGGAACCGGTGACTAGCGGCCGTTGTGTGCCCTCCCCCGATATAAGTTGACAGCTGAAGGGATGAGAATTGGGCCCCTTCTTAAAGCCGTGTACAAGCCGTCCGACACATCTTTGGACGCCACGGGTCGTGCTCAGATAATCCGGATCGCGTCCAGGTTGAACGGCACCCGGCTCTCCAGGTTGAACCGTTTGTGGAGGCTGGAGGCGAGGTCGAGCGTTTTCGACTCCTCTCCGTGGTTGAGGATGATCCGCTGCGGACGCGGGTCCAAACTGGCCACGTAGTTCATCAGCTGGACCCGGTCCGAGTGGCCCGAGAACCCTTCGATCGTCGCCACCTCAAGCCGGACCGGGGTGGTGTACTGGCGCCCGTTGTCGAAGAGCTGCGCCTCGTTCATCCCGCGCTGGAGCCGACGCCCGAAGGTCCCATCGGCCTGGTACCCCACGAAGACGATCCCGTGCCGTTCCTCCGCGGCCCAGGCCCGGAAGTACTCCATCACCGGGCCTCCGCTCATCATGCCCGACGTGGCGAGAACAATGCACGGGTCCTTCTCGTCGAGGATCGCCATCCGCATCTGCGACGAGTCGACCCGGTGGAAGATGTCCGATAGGAACGGGTTGTCCCCTTGCTGGAAGATCTGCGTCCGGAGCTGGCTGTTGAGGAACTCGGGATAGGCCGTGTGGATCGCGGTCGCCTCGAAGATCATCCCGTCCAGATAGACCGGCACGCGCGGGATCTTTCCCTCTCGCATCCGTTCCTCCAGGACGAGCATCACTTCCTGGGAACGGCCCACGGCGAAGACCGGAACGATCAGTTTGCCGCGCCGCTCCAGGACCTTGTTCACGAAGCCCGCAAACTCGTCCGACGCCTGTTGCCGGCTGGGTTGTACGTCCCGGTAGCCGCCGTACGTCGACTCGAGCACGAGCGTCTCGAGCCGGGGGAATCGGTTGACCGCAGGGTTGAACAACCAGCTTCGCTCGAACTTGATGTCGCCCGAGTACGCCAGATTGTGGTCGCCGTCGCCGATGTGGAAATGGCAGATCGAAGAGCCCAGAATGTGGCCCGCGTTGTGCAGCGTCAAGCGCAGGTCGGGGGTGATGTCGGTCGTTTCCCCCCACCGCAGCGGGATCGTGCGCGTGACCATGTCCCGGACGTGGGAGGAGTCGTAGATCTTCTGCCGCGCCTCCTGGCTCGTGACCTTGATCGCGTCGAGCAGCATCAGGGTCATCATGTCCCGGGATGGCGCCGTCGTGTAGATCGGCCCCTGGTAGCCGTACTTGAGGAGGACCGGAACGAGACCGCAGTGGTCGAGATGGGAATGGGTGATGACCACGGCATCGAGCGAGTCCAGCGGTAGCAGCTCGGGCGCGCTCAGGAACGGCGCCCGGTCGGAGCCGGGGTCGATACCGCAATCGATGAGCACCTTGGAATTCTGGGTGGAGAGCAGGGACGCACTGCGCCCGACCTCGCGGTAGCCGCCCAGCGAGCTGTTCCGGGCCCAGATCTTCTCGTCCAATCGGTCGCGCGCGATCCGAGTACCGACCTTCTTCAGGAACGTACGACGCTGGTCGAAGTGGTTCCGGAGGTGCACGCGGACCTCCTCCACGGTCTTGGAGGGAATCGGTGGCGTCCGGACGACGGTCGGGACCCAGCCGATCTTGCGCTTGAGCTCGGTCAGAACCGACCCCTGACGTCCGATGGCGGCGCCGGGATTCGCCGCCTCGATCGTAACCTCTCCCGTCTCCGGCTCGAAGTACAGCGCCGTGATCTCGGCCTCCGGCGGGATCAGCTCGCGGATCGCCGCCTCCGCCTCTTTGGGGTCCATGAGCGAGGCCGGATCCGACCGGACGAGCACTCGGCGTCGGAGCCGTTGGGCGACCTGGCGGAGCAGTTCGCCGCCCGACAGGAAGGCGTCGAGCTGCTTGGTGTACAGAACGATGTGGGGGCCCTCGAGCTCGATGTCGGTGACCTCGATATTCTCGGGGAGCACTTCGTGTAGCACTTCTTTCGTTTGTTCTAGTAGACTATCGATACTCATACGATGACGGAAGGAGTTGGCTGAAAGGGGTTCGCCGGCCCCGGGAACCCCGGAGGATCCCGTTCGGCGTTAGGGTAGGACCGGTGGTAGAGGAATCTTGAGCGCCTTCAGGCGTTTATTGATTTCGTCCTCGGTAAACTCGCGGTACTCCTTGGACGTGATGGTGTGGACGAGGTACCCGTCGCCGGACGCCGAGTCGCGCTTCATGGCGACAGTGAGTCCCCGCAGGGCGAGGTCCACGCCGTCGGAGAGGCTCATGTCACGCGAATAGCCCTCCTCCAGCACACCGTAGGCGAACGGGGATCCGCTGCCGACCGAAACGTACCGGTCCTCGATCGAGCCGCCGGCAGGGTCGATGGAGAAGACGTGACCGCCCTTGGAGTCGACGCCGCCCATCAGGAGCCAGGCGTAGTACGGGAACATCCGGTTCCCGCTCAGGATGTTCGATAGCAAGGTGGCGGCTCCCTCGACGCCGAGAGGGGCGCTCCGCCGGAGACGATAGAGGGAGACTTCCGCCCGAAGGTACCGGGCCAACGTCTGGGCGTCGCCCACGAGACCGGCGATGGTGATGCCGAGATTGTCATCGATCTTGAACACCTTCTGGGTCTGCTTGGCGGCGATCATGCTGCCGGCGGTGGCCCGGCGTTCCGTACCGAGAACAACGCCGTCCTTGCAAACTGCGGCGATCGTCGTCGTGCCCTTCAGGAGGTTCTCTTCCCGTGTCGTTTCAGTGCCTTGCATGGAGCCTTCCAGTAGTGTGGGAAAACCGGTCGAGGGGACCGGGGGTCGGTATATAAGCGCTCGCGGGCGGAGAGTCCATCGCCTCTCGGAAGAGCGCTTTCGGACCGAAACTCGGCGCAGTTCTGATAAGCATCAAGTCGGTCGCACCCAACGAAAATGTTGCAGCATGACGTCGTGGTGGTCGGCGCGGGACTGGCGGGCCAGCGGGCGGCCCTCGCCGCGGCCCAGGCCGGATGCGACGTCGCGCTCGTGTCGAAGTTGCATCCGTTGCGCTCCCATTCCGGCGCGGCCCAAGGCGGGATCAACGCGGCGATCGGCAAGGAAGACTCGGTCGAGACTCACATCTACGACACGGTCAAGGGGTCGGACTACCTCGGCGACCAGGATGCGATCGAGTTCTTCTGCCAGGAAGCCGGCCCGACCGTCATCGAGATGGAGCATTTCGGAACCATCTTCAGCCGCGCGGACGACGGATCTCTCGCGCGACGGGCGTTCGGAGGAGGAGCGTTTCCCCGGACCATCTACGCCGCGGACCGGACCGGGCTCGCCCTGCTCCAGGGACTCTACGAGCACCTAGGAACGGCGACGATCCACACCTACGAAGAGTGGTATCTGCTTTCGATCGTCGTTCGGGGCGGGAGGGCTCAAGGGATCACGGTACTGGACCGGAAGACCTCGAAGGTCGAGGGCATCGCTGCGAAGGCCGTCATCATCGCCACCGGGCCGTTCGGACGTATCTACGGTCGGACTACCAACGCGCACAGCTGTACCGGTGACGGCGTCGCCGCGGCCTACCGGGCCGGGGCGAATCTCAAGGATATGGAGTTCGTTCAGTTTCACCCGACCGCTCTGCTGGAATCGGGCATTTTGATCACCGAGGGGGCGCGGGGCGAGGGAGGGATTCTCAAGAACGCGCTCGGCGAGCGGTTCATGGGAAAGTACGCTCCCCACGTCCTCGACCTGGCGTCCCGGGACGTGGTGTCGCGCGCGATCGTCACCGAGGTCAAGGAGGGCCGTGGATTCCCGGGGGGGTACGTCCACCTCGAGCTGATGCACCTGGGGAAGGAGAAGATCGAGAGCCGTCTCCAGGAGATCGTGGATTTCTCCCGGACC
>JASHPV010000014.1 GCA_030037875.1 Thermoplasmata archaeon | reverse complement strand
CCCGGTACCTCCACCGGCTCCCCCCGGGGGCGATCGCCCGTTTGCTGGCCGCCCCTTTACGAGCCGTTGAACCGCGTGTCCAACGGGAAGGGTTTGACCCAGTTCGGGGACGGGAGACCGGCCGTCGGCACTTCCGTCGATTCATGGCTTCCGAGATCGCTTCCCGCCTTCGGCTCGCCGGATTCGAGCTGCGAGAGGTCATCGCAGTAGCTCCTTGTCTCGGAAACGACGCGAGCCGATTGATGGCTGCACGAGCCTCACCGACGGCGTGGAGCCGTCTGCTCGACCTCGAGGAGGCCATCGGAAGAGAGCCGGCTCGACAGACCCGAGCGGCAGCGATTCTCGTCGCGGCAGAGCGCACTCTCGTTTGAACCCCGGCGTTGAAAAGGGTACGATTAAGTAAGGGCGCCACCGCTTTGAAACGGTAGGCGGACTCCGTGGCCAAGAAAAGGTCCCGGGCCACCCCTGGCCCTTCTGATACAGCCACCGCGCCAGCGACAACGCCGCGGGCGCCGGTGCGCCCCTCGCCGGCCGAGATGGAGCGGGCACGGCAGGATGCGCTGATCCAGCTCAAGATCGGTCGGTCGGCCCACTACTACAGCGTCGGGGTATCGGTGGCGCTGTTGATCGATGCCCTCCTTGTACTGTACCTCCAACCCGGCCTCCGGGTCGCCCCGCCCCTCCTCAAGACACTGTTCCCCGTCATCTTCCCGCTCATCGGTGGCGTCTACCTGTCCGCGGTCGGCGTTCAGGTGAAGTGGCAGGCGGAACGCTTCTCACACGGCGAACCCCATTTCATCGTGAGCTGGGTGGCCCTGGTGTACAACGTCATCCTGGCGTTCCTCCTCATCGCCCGGCTCGCCCAGTACGGCCCCACGGGACATTGGAACCTCCTGCCGACGATCTATCCGCTCGCGCTGGTGGGTATCGCCTTGCCGCTGATCGGGATGGCGCTCACCTGGCAGGAGTGGAGCCAGCGGAAGGTCGCCTCCATCGTGGCCGCGGTCGCCCCGATTCCGGTCGCGTTGGCCCTGTACCTGCCCGAAGTGACGAAGAATCCCGTCGCAGCCGCCAGCGGGCTCGCGACGACACTCTTCGTCGGAGCGGCGCTGTTCCAGACCTCCGGCTCGTTCCTCCACCTCATCTCGTCGGGCACCGAGGTGCACGAACGGGAAGTGATGCAAGGGGGGCAAGGGCAGCTCTCGGCGTTCGCCGAGGAACTGCAGCGCCGGGACCAAGCCGTCTCGTTCCGCGAGCAGACCCTCATCCGGCGAGAGGCCGATGTCGAGAGCAGCGAAGCCGCCCTCCAAGACAAGACCCGTTCGTACGAGAGCGACCGAGCGGCTCTGGACACTTTCGAAGCGGACGTACGAAAGCGAGCGGCGGAAGTCGGCCAGGGCGAACAGGCCGCCCAGCTCGAGGCGGCCAAGGCCGACGCCGCGCGGCAAGCGGCCGAGGACAAGGAAACCACGCTCAAGCTCCAGATCCAGCAGCTCGCCACGCGCCAGCAGCGCCTCATCGAGCGGGAGAAGTCCGTCGCCGACCGCGAGTCCGACCTGGGCCGCCGCGAACTCGATGTCAAGTCGCGAGGGGACGACCAGGCCCAACGAGGAGAAGAACTGAAGGCCCTCGAGACCCGGCTCGCGGGTCGCCAGACCCAGCTCGAACAGAAGACCGCCGAGATGATGAGACTCGAGAGCGACCTCCGGGGTCGCGAAGGGATGGCCTCCGTGGCGTCAGCGGACCGGACCGCGCTGGCCACCAAGACCAAGGACATTGCGAAGCGCGAGGTGGAGCTGACCCAACTGAGGGCGCGTTTGGAAGAGGAGCGGCAGGCGCTCCTGTCCCGTACCAAGCAGCTCGAAACCTCCTTCGAGGAGGCCAAGAAGGCCCGAGAAGACTTGGGACGCCGCGAGCAAGCCCTGACGATCCGTGACCTCTCCGTGAAGCAACTCGAGACGGAGTCCTCCCAGAAGGCCGAGGCGGCTCGGCAGCTGCAGGCGCAGTACCAAGAGGCGGTCCGGAAGGCCAGCGAGCGACTGAAGACGCTCGAGGAACGGGAAGGCAAAGTCGGGGTTCAGGTCGGGGAGGTCGAGAGCATCGGCCACCTCCTGTCGTCGCGCGAGACCTCCCTCAAGCAGAAGGAAGCCGAAGTGGCCCGCCTACGGGACGAGCTCACCCGACGCGAGCGCAACCTGATCGAACGGGAGCGCACCAACGAGGCGAAAGAGTCCGAGTTGTCGATCCGTCAACTCTCCGCGGCCCGGTGGTCCGAGGGGACAGGCGGTGGCGGCGTCTCGAAGGCCACGGCCAACCTCGCCGACCGCGAGCGGATCCTCGACCTGCGCGAGAAACAGCTGAAAGAACGGGAGCAGCAGCTCCTCCGTCAGCGAGCCGAGGCGGCGGCCACGATCGGGGGCAGCGGCGAGACGACGCTCACGGCCCCCACGGTCACCCGTCAGACCGACCGGCTACCCACCGGCACGCCGCGCTTGGACGACCTCTTGGCCGGAGGATTTCCTCCGAAGGCCCACGTCCTGCTCGTCGGACCTGCTTTCACCGGAAAGGAGATCCTCCTCTACTCGTTCATCGCGGAGGGACTCCGACGCGGAGAACCGGCCGTATTGGTCACCACGACCCGGCTCCCCGAGGAGATCGCCGCGGATATCGGCAAGGTGACGCCCCAGTTCAAGGAGTACGAGCAACTCGGCCTGGTAACCTGGATCGACGCGACCAACCCCGCCGCCGAGCCGGGCACGTCGAAGGAAGGCTCCCGGGTCGTCGTGAAAGGCCCTTCCGATCATCCCGGGATCCTCACGGCGCTCGTCAAGGCCGCTCAGACGTCGGAAAAGACGAAGTCCGGTGGGTTCCGGGTCGGTTTCCTGAACCTTTCGACCTGCCTCGCTCAGAGCGACGAGAAGGAGGCCTTCTCGTTCTTCCAGAACTTCGTGGGCATTCTCAAGGCGCGTCCCGCGCTCGGCGTTTATCTCGTGGACCAAGGCACCGTGCCCGATTCCCGCGTCGAGGTGGCACAGAGCCGCATCGACGGGGCGATCCGGTTCAAGCAGGACCGGGACCGGGCCTATCTTTCCGTGCAGGGCCTGGGGGACGTGCAGACACGGGATTGGGTAGAGTATCGGGCCACGAACCGGCAGTTGATCATCGGCTCCTTCGCGCTGGAGCGGATCCGATAGCGACCCGCCCGTCGGTTCAGGGAAAACCGGCCAGCAGCTCGTCGATGGCCCGACTCGGGTCCTCGGCGCGCGTCACCGCGCTGGAAACGAGGATGCCTTCCGTACCGAGCTCGAACGCCCGGCGGACGTCGTGGCGGTCGTGGATTCCCGCTCCACACAGAACGTGGGTCCGGGGCGACACTTCCCGGACCGCGGAGACGGTGCCCGACACGACCGAGGGCTGCGCGGTCGAAACAGACCGCGTTCCTCCGATCAGCTCCGGTGGCTCGACCGCCAAGTACCGGGGGCTGAAGGTGGCCAGTTCCCGGGACTGTGCGATGTCTCGCGCGCAGAGGACCGCCGCCAATCCAACGGCCTCCAGCCGTTGAAGCGTTGCGGCAATGGTCGACACGGGCAGCGGGTGTTCGGAGTGATTCAGGAGGGTTCCCTGGGCTCCGACGGCCGCGATCGCTTCGGGTACGACATATCCGGTGTAGGGACCCGCCTCGAACGCATCGGCGTGCTGGGCGATCACCGGGATCCGCAGGTGCTGGGCGAGGACGCCGAGGTCCGGCGCTGCCGGCGCGATCGCTCCCGCGACGCCCGAAGCGTGGAGACGGGCGTCGAATGTTTCGCCGATTTGCAGCGCCCCTGGACCGAGCCGGGGTGCGTACGCCTTGAGGTTCAGGATGAAGATCGGGACGCCCAAGGGGGCGGATTCAGTGGACCGCGGCGGCCTTGGTACGCTTGGGCCGGGAGCAGATGGCGTACTCGTCGCCGTCGAAGAAGACCTCCCGGTCCGGGTGCTTCCGCTGGATCTCGGAGATCTTGGCGAGGACGTCTTCGAGGGTCGTGCTTTCATCGTTCGGGTCGATCCTCAGGTGAACGGTCTTCTCGGATTTTTCGGGCCGATGACCTGCTGACGCCATGAGGTACCGGGCCGGCGGCATACCCGCCACTCGCCTAAAAAGCCCTCCATGGCGACGGGGGGGCAAACTTTAGGCGAAGGAGGCTCTCGCCACGGTCGGACGCCTCCCGATGAAGGACCGCAGCGAACTAGCGCGCGTGGTGTATAACCAGACGCGCGTGATTCTCATCCGGGACCTATCGGTCATGAACCCCAATCTCATTGCCGGCGCGCAAGGACTGGTCGTCGGCAAGATCGCCAACTACACCCTCAAGGTCGCTTTTCCGAAGGTCACCGTCGGGATCAACTGGAAGGATTGCGATATCGTCGAAGGCAAGACCGGAATGCCCACGGAGGCAGACCAGCCCAAAGTGATCCCGGCCTCCGGCTCCCGGATGTCCCAAGAATAAACTGCGGGATGCCCCGGAGGTCACTCGAGCGCGCGGATCGGCCGGCCCTGCACGATTGGTGGGACGGGAATCCCCAAGTGCTGGAGAAGGGTCGGAGCGATGTCGAGGATCTGCTGGGGGGGCAGGTGCTCGCTCGTCCGACGCTGCGGATCCGCGAACGCAAACACGCCATCGAATGAATGGACCGCGTCGTCCGGGCCGGTATCGTTCTCAGTCAGGAACAGGCTCGGATGGCCAACGGAACCGGCCGATCGCCAGCGTAGGTCGCCGAAGTAAAGCATCAGGTCCGGTGGATCTCCCCGGACACTGCGATAGGCCCGGGTGGGATCGATCACCTTCACGCCAAGCGGAGTCCCGTCCGGCCGTCGGACCGCTTCGAGCCCGCGGGTCAGCTTTTCGACCAGCGAAGGGACGTCGCTTTTCGCTAGCTGCCCCCGGGGTTCTCGCCCGCGGATGTTGAAGAAGATTCGCGCATAGTACCCTCCCGCCCCCCACGCGACCGTGCGGTCCCAGTCGACTTCGACCTTTTCAAGCGGGGTTCCAGCCGCCGGAGGCGGCGACTTGAGGCGAAGATACCCTTCCTTTTCCAGCCATTGGTTGATGCAGAAGCAACCGAACATCGCCATGCTCCCGTGGTCAGAAGCGATCAGGATGGAGACGTCATCCGGGACCAGGTCGAGAAGGGCACCGATTTCCTGATCCAGCAGCGTGTAGTATCGGTCCGCCACGTCGGCGTATTCGGAACCCGGCACGAATCGCGGATGCGTCGCGTCGAAGTATTTCCAGAAGGCGTGATGCAGTCGGTCGGTACCGATCTCGTGAATCGCGAAGAGGTCCCATCGCTCTTTCCGCCACAGATCTCGGGCCACGGCCCACCGTTTGCGGGTCATGGCAAACAGCTCACGCTCGACGCGGGGTCGGTCCTCGGCACGGAACGTGATGTCGAAGTCGTAGCCGCCGCTCACCGCTTCGATTTCGGGGGCGAGGGAGGAAGGCGTCACGAAGTCCTTCGCGCCGTCGGGCGTGAGGAAATCGGAGACGTAGACGCCGTTTACTGTGGGTGGGGGATACCCGGGCGGCATTCCGATCACCGCCACCCGTCGGCCCAGCCGAGACAGGATCGACCAGAGCGGAGGAAAGGGAATCATCTGCGGTGTCGGCGTGTACATCTCCGTGTACGAGCCCGGGCGGCGGTGACGGAACCCGTACAGGCCGAGCGAGCCCGGGTCCATTCCGGTGAACATGACGGCCCAGGCCGGAACGGTGATGGGCGGGTCGGTGCTGAGCAAGGTGCCGAACCGAGACCGGTCCAGCAGCGCCTTGACTCGGGGCATCCGGGGTAGGAACCGGTCAAACAGAAACTCGGGGGGAACGGAGTCGAGGCCGAGCACGAGCAGCCGACGGCGAGCGGATTTCACGGGCCCGCCGAGTGGTGTGGACTCAAGTGGTTATCGAGGGCCCAGGAGCTGCCTGGCCTCCGCCTCGGCCCACTTACGTTCTCGACGCCGGTGTCGCCACAATGTCACGAGGAAGACGATGATGATGAACGCGAGACCGAACAACAATCCGAGGGCGAAGAAGTCGACGGCGGCCAGCACGGCGTGAAGAAGGAACGTCGGGGCTTACATAGTCTCGTCCAACTCGCACAAGGATGCCCAGACCCCGACGCACCGGCGCCGCCCAATCGAAGGAAGGCAAGGTGTCGCGGTCGTTCTTCGAGCGCGCCATCCGGCCCCACCTTGGAGCTTCCCGAAGAGATGTGGTCGTAGGTCCCAAGACGGGAGTGGACGTCGGGGTGGTTCGCCTCCGAAATGGCGCTGTGCTGCTTTCCACGACGGACCCGCTTTACATCGAACCCCGTCTCGGATGGGAGCGAGCCGCCTGGTTCGCGTTCCACATTCTAGCGAGCGATCTGACTACGACGGGACGTCCACCGGATTGGGCCACGTTCGATGTGAACGTCCCACCGGGAACGTCCGATCGCGTGCTCGAAAAGATCCTGAGAGTGCTCGGGCGAGAGGCGCGGCGTCTCGGTGCGGCGATCGTTACGGGCCACACCGGTCGGTATTCAGCAAGCTCGTTCCCTATAGTCGGTTCTGGCACTCTCCTCGCTTCGGCGGATTCAACGCGCTACGTCACCACAGAGAAGATTCCCGCGGGGGCGGAACTCCTTGTCGCTCGGACCGCTGCCCTGGAAGCCACCGGCATG
>JASHPV010000146.1 GCA_030037875.1 Thermoplasmata archaeon | reverse complement strand
CGCGCGCGTTCAACGTCGTCCGCCGGCAACTCAAAGTGGACTACCCTTCCGGTCATCTGGGAACACCCGTCCCGAGCCAATCGGGTCCGGTTCAAGTAGGTTAGCCCAGGGGGGAGAAACACCCTTTGTCGGCACGGGCCCCTATAGAGGGCGGGCGAGCACGTCGGTCGGGATCCCGGTCTGTAACGAGAGCACGTCCCACAGACGGGCGCCGGCTGCCCCATCGTACGAAGCGGGCGAGGACGCGACTTCGTGGGATCGAATGAAGTACTTTCCGGTGACGTTCTCCACCGAAGGGTCGGAGGCGAGGAAAATCGTGGTTCGGGCACCGCGCTGCGGCCGAATCCCAAACAGGAAGGAGAAGAACCCGATGACCCCTCCAAAGGCGCCCGGATTGTTCTTTCCGAAGCCCGTGGACACAAATCCTGGATGGAGGGCGTTGACCGTTACGCGGGTATCGGCCAATCTCCGGGCGAATTCGTAGGAGAGGAGGAGCACGGCGAGCTTGGACCGGCTGTAAGCGCCGAACGCCGAATAGCGGTTCTCGCCCTGGAGATTCTCGAAGTTGAGCGTGACGCCGCCGTGTGCGGCGGACGAGACGTTCACCACCCGAGCCGGCGCGCTCGCCTCGAGGCGAGGCAGAAGCAGATGGGTCAGCAGGAAGGGAGTGACGACGTTGAGTGCCCAAGTCCGTTCGAACCCCTCCGAGGTCTGGTCCCGCTTGGAGAACACGGCGCCCGCGTTGTTCACGAGCACATGCACCTGAGGGTAAGCTCGGCCGATCTCCGAGGCAAGCCGCCGTACCTCGGATTGCAGGAACAGGTCGGCCGTGAATCCTTGCACCTGTGCGTTCCCCACGGCGGATCCGATTCGCGTCACCGCCTCCGCGAGGCGATTCGCGTCGCGCCCGACGGCCGCTACAGAAGCACCCGCCCGGGCCAGTTCAAGAGCGGTGACGTATCCAATGCCCGAGGTCGCCCCCGTGACCACACACACCCGCCCGGTCATCGGCCTGGCCGCTGCCATCGCATTCATTCCCGAGGCGCTAGCCATACCTCCGGAAATGGATGGTGCGCAGGAAGGGACGGAAACCGGCCCGTTCGTAGATCCTCTGGGCGGCCGGATTCGTTTCGGGGACGGCCACGTAGAGGAGCGGGATTTGACGTTCGGTCACGTCCCGGAGGAACCGGTCGACCAGTTTCTGGGTGACCCCCCACCCCTCGAACTCGGGCCGCACGAGGATCTTTTCCAGCTGGGCGTACTGATCGGCGCCCTTGTCGAACCACGGCTTTCGTCCCTCGAACCAGTAAAGGAAGCCCGCGTAGGTCCCTTCCTTTTCCGCGACTAAGAGGCCTTCGAGGGGGATCCTCGCAAGTCGCGCGGGGTCGGCGAACGGATCCCAAGGGGTCTCACCGACCGGACCGTGCTGGCCCGCCACCGCGGCGAGGTCCTCTGTGCGCGCGGGCCGAACGGTGATTCCGGAGTCCACCGACATCGACGGCAGGACCAGCTGCCAGCAGATATGGACTGCGGCCCTAGAAGCCGCGGTTCACGTCCGTCGGAATATCGCGTACGTGACGACAATCGCTCCGCCGGCGATGAAGCCGATGATGAGCAGGTCCCACACCGAGATCGCTTGAACGGTGGGAGGGTGCAATGCCGGTTGGAGGGTCGCGAACGAGACATCGACCGTGACGTTCGCGCCCGACACGTCGACGCCGGCCGAGGAGGTGGCCGGCAGGTACGAGCCGACGTCGGGCACCCAATAGATGTAGGATCCATCGGCGACGCCGGTGAACGTTACCGTATCGGAGCTCGAAGAGACTGACGTAGACCCACTGCCGTTGAGGGTGACCGACCAGCCGGTGCCCGTGGGCAGGCCCGCCTCAACGAAGCTCACGGTGTACGACTTCGCGACCTGGCTGACAACCGTCCAACCGATGTACACATCCACATTGGCGCCTTGGACGACCACCGTGCCGCTGGTCACGTTCGCCGTGTACCCAGAGACCGGGGCGACCGACCAGGGGAGGGTGCCGTTCGGGACGACGAAGTCAATGGCGGACGTCGCGAGGCTTTTCGTGCTTCCGTTCAGAGTAACGGACCACATCGTGCCGCCCGGCAGCCCGCTCTCGATGAACGTGACGTTGTACGTGACCCTCGACCAAGAGATCACTACCGTGACGTCGCTTCCGGACACGGTCACGAGACCGTGGTAGGAGTCCGCGTGATACCCCGAGATCGGGGCCACCGAATACGGGAAGGTACCGTTGGTCGCCGAGAAATCAAGAAACACAAAATACGCCGACTGGGTCATTCCGTTGAACGTGACCGACCAGGTCGTGCCGTCCGGGAGTCCCGCCTCTTCGAAATCCACAGCGTACAACTGTCCGAACGTCGCGTTTTCGGTGATGGGTCCGTTCATGGTGATCGTGGGGGTCGGATTCGTACCGGAGTAGTTGCCACTGCCCGACCCAGTCCAGTTGATGAACAGATAGCCCGTCGTGGGAGACTCGGAAAGGGCCACGGAGGACCCGGAGCCGTACCAGCCCGAGGCGGGCGTTACACTGCCCCCGCCCGGAGGGCTCGCGATCATCGTGAGGAGGTATTCGGTCGCGTACGGTACCATCACGGTAACGTTGGCGCCATTAACGACGACCGACCCGCTGGTGACAGTGGTGTTGAACAGCACGCCAGGGAGCCCCGAGATGTTGCCCGGTGTCGAGAACGCGTACGTTCCGTTGAGTACCGAGAAGCTGATAGAGGCCGAGGATGCGCTCGTGTTCGTACCACTGAGGTTCGCCCACCAGGTCGTCCCGGTGGGCAATCCCGTCTCATTGAACCAGACGGTGTACGAAGTGGGGACCGGAACCGGGGCGAACGTGACGTAGACGGTGACGCTCGCTTCGCAACTCGTGAGCTTTACGCTCCCGGACGACGGACTCACGGTATACCCCGGCACCGGTGTGACCGTGAACGCGTACGTGCCGGGTATCTCGGAGAACGTGATCTCAGTTCCCGTGCTCGACATCAGGGAACCGCTCAGATTGACGCTCCAGGAAGTCCCGGTCGCCAGGCCGCTTTCGATGAAGTTGATGGGCTTCTCCCAAGCCGCGCTCAGGCCGGATGGGCCGTCGCGTGGGCCATTGGAGCCGGTTTGGAGCGCGCTC
>JASHPV010000145.1 GCA_030037875.1 Thermoplasmata archaeon | reverse complement strand
CGGGCTCCGATACACCGAGTCGTTCCAGAGTACTTTCCGTGGGCGGTCGAGGATAGACCGAGTCATCCCGGGTCAGGCCAAAGGTCCGAAGCGCGGGCTCCAATTCTCGGGGTCGTTCCACGAGGAGGACGAACTCGCTCGAATCATCGGAGACTCCGACCTTGGCGAGTGCGCGGGGCAGCTGGTCGTCTCCGGCGACGTAAAGGGCGAGTTCAGCGCCCCGGTCCCGGAGGCGGGACTCGCCCCGAGCCCGGGTCCGTCCCATGTGGGCCCACGCCGACAACAAATGGCGTTCTCCTGCAATGGCTCGCGCGTCGAAGAGCGCTACGATCCCATCGCCCTCCGCGGCGAAGCGACGGAGGGTCTGCACGAGCTCCGAACGATTCGGCGAGCTCCCTCCGGATCGGCGGGCGCCGACCGCCTGCAACGTCCGCCGTTCGGCCTGGGGAATCGGGGCCATCGGGACTCCCCTACTCCCTCATCCAACGGATGAATTCGGCTTTGGTGCGAGGCTTGAGCACTTCGCTGTGGGCTTTCTCGCGACCAATCGTAGAGGTGGGTGTGGGGCCGTAATCGTGCCCCGGAAGTACCACGGTCGCGTCGCGGAGCCGGACGACCTTCGAGAACAGGCTGTCGTAAAGGGTCCCCGAGTCCCCTCCCGGTAGGTCGGTGCGCCCACATCCATCGACGAAGAGCGTGTCGCCGGTGGCGACGTGCCCGTCGAAGATGTAGAGCACGCTGTCGAGGTTGTGCCCGGGGGTGTACATTACCTGGAAACGGAGGCGACCGGCGTCGACCGTATCCCCGTCGTCGACGGAGATATCCTGGCCCAGCGGGGCGAGCCGATGCGCCACCACCTTCGCTCCGGTTCGCCCTTTCACATCGGCGTTCCCGGCCCAGTGATCCTGGTGACTGTGGGTGTTCAGGATGTAGGCCACTTTGAGTCGCCGCTCGTCGAGCGCCTCGAGGACCGGTTCCACGCCGAAGGATGGGTCCACGACCGCGGCCGGGCCTCCCTCGCCGTCATCGACGATATAGGTGAAGTTCTGGAGCGGGCCAATGAGGAACTGAGCCAGGTGCACAGAATTCCGAGATGACCGGATTATTTTACGGTGGGCCGCTCGATTCGGGGGTGAGCCGGCACGACCCGGGCTAGGCCGCCGGGTCTCCCTCGCTCTCGGGCGTTTTGATGCCGGTGACCGCGTCGAGAATGACTCGCCCGTCGGCGCTCTCTACGTACCAGTAGGGGCAATGAACCAACACCGGGGGGCTGAAGTGGAGGTCCTCCGGCCCCGGGGGGACCCGGCGTCGCTCGATGATCAATGCCCCGCCGTGCTGCTCGCTATGGTCGACGCTGACCGTATGCCGGCGGCGAGTGGACTCCTCGGCGGTCCGGAGCGCCGTCTCTTCGGTGACCGAAGGTTCCAGACGTTGGTGAGGCTCCTCGATCTCCGCGACGAACTCCGGCTCGCGGTTCTCCCAGTACTCAACCTTGCCCGAAATGGCGCTTACCGCGGCGAGATGATCGGTCACGGGACCGGCTCCCCCGTGAGGAGCCGCCGTTCGGACCCGGTAGGCGAACACGTAGTACGGCACGAGCCGGAGGGTGTACCGGAAGCCATCCACACCCGCGACGCGTTCGGCGTCCTCCCGTGTGAGCCGGGGACGGATCGTTCGCTCCTGGTTGGGGAAGGCCAGCGGAGGCTCGGTCACGGGCCCTGGCGGTGCGGTCTCGGCGGTTTCCACAGGCGGCCCGAGCAACAGCATCTCTCCCAAAGCGGAACCCAGGGTTTCCGGGACAAGCACTTCAAGCCCGTGCTCTGCCGCGAACGCTCGGGCAGGCTCTCCCGGTTCTTCGGCGCATACGATGGTCCGTCGGACGCATTCGTCGGGAAATTCAGAAGCGATCTCCTCGATGGAGCTAGCGGAAGCGACTACAAAGACGGCCCGACGGTCAGCCCGCCGGATTGCGCGGAGTCCGAGAGGGCGGTCCTCCAAGTGATAGCCGGCCGCCATCAGCACCCGCCTCAGAAGGGGGCTGGCGCGGTCGGCGGCGGACATCTTTCCCAATTACGTGAGGGAGGGTAAATGAAGATACACTGCCACTCGAAGCTCCTTCCGCCTCCCGAAGTTCGCCGGGCACGGCCAACCTTCCGGTCCGAGGAAAAAGTGTAAGCCGCCCTCCTCTTTTTGGGACTTCATGGTGGCATCGCCGGGGTTCTCGAGCCCGTCGGTCCGAAGGGTTCTCCCCGCCGTCCTCGACCTTCCCTTCGCTCGGGGATGCTGAGGAACGCCCGTGGCACCTGAGACCGTCTTCGTGGCCGGGGCGACGGGCCTCGTCGGCAAACCCCTGATCCATCGGCTGGTCGACCGAGGTCACCACGTCCGCGCGCTGGTCCGAAACGACTCGAGCGCCACCGCGGTCCTCGCGATGGGGGCCGAGCCCGTTCTGGGCGATCTCGGTACGCCGGGCCCCTGGCAAGACCATCTCGGAGACTGCACCAGCGTAGTGGACGCCTCACAGTCCCGGCCCCACGGCCGTCTTACGGCTCGGCGTGCCACGGCCGCGGGGCGGAGTCGGGTTAGATTCACCCAGAACTTGTTCACGGCCATCCGGAACGGACACTCGCCGTTGGGAACCTATGTCTGGCTTACCGGTCTCGACGAGCTGGTCCCTTCGGCCGATCGTTTCGTCGACGAGGACAGTCCCATCACTATCCGGCCGCGCGGGTTCGGCCGAATTGGCTCCCAGATTCGACCGGTCGTGGAAGCGGCGCACCACAGCTGGGGTCTCCCGTTGGTCAGCCTGCACATGGGGTTGATCTACGGAAACGAGGGGTGGTTCCCAGATTACCTTCGGAGAATCCAGCGGAAACGGTTCGCGCTGGTCGGCAGCGGCCAGAACTTCTCCTCCCTCATCTGCGTGCACGACGTCGCTCGGGCCATCGTAGCCGCGGTCGAGCACCGACCGGTAGGGCGTCGATTCGTCGTGGTTGATGACGAGCCCGTACGTCAGGCAGAATTCGTTACTTTCGTCGCGGAGGGACTGGGGGCACCTGTGCCGCACCGGAAGGTTCCCGTCTGGTTGGCCGGCCTTATCGTGGGGCGGGCTGCGGCAGAGACCGCGGCCGCTGACGTTCGGGGAAGCAACGAGCGGATGAAGGCCGAACTGGACGTCAAGCTGGAGTTTCCCACTTATCGGGAAGGGATTCCGCCGCTCGTGGAGGAATACCTGGCGACCTCCCGGACGCAGGCTGGATTGGCATGACGTTGTGAGGGTTTCAACTCCATCACCCCGCCATCCGGGAATCCCGTGTGTATACGCGGGCGTACCTAGTTGCGAGACTGTGACATACGGAGTCTACGGAGAGAACGGTTAACCCCGTGGAATCCTTCGTTGCCACGGCTCCACGGGAGATTCAGGTGGAGGGCCGGAAACTCCAGTTGGCGGGCGGGTCCACTTACGTCGTCTCGTTGCCGAAACGGTGGGTCCAAGCGGCGGGACTCAAGGCCGGCGACACTCTGTTCCTCGAGACCGAGAGCGACGGATCGGTCTCGGTTCGGCACCGCGCCGTAGAGAAGCCGACCGTCCGACGGAAGATCTTCCAAGAGAAGGGGGAAGAAGCGAGAGAACACCTCCTTCGAAAGTTGATCGGCGCCTACATCTCGGGATTCGGGCTCATCGAAGTACGATTCGCACCCGACCAAGGCCCCTTCGTCCGGCGCGTCGCCCGGGAGTTCTGCCGGTTGGTCATCGGCCCCGAGGTTATCGAGGAGACTCGGAACGTGCTCGTAATCCAGGACCTGTCCGACGCCTCCGAGCTCAGTCCGGAGAAATCTCTCCGGCGCATGCATCTCATGGTCCGCGCCATGCTCGAGGACGCGATCCTTTCTCTCAAGAATTCCGACGCCTCGCTGGCCCATGACGTGTCTCAAAGGGATCAGGACGTGGACCGACTCTATTGGATGATCACCAAGCAGTACTTCTCCGCCCACACCGGTCCAACGATCTCACCCAATGGGCACTCCGCCGTCAGTCTCTACGGCCAACGGATCGTGGCCAAGCTGCTCGAACGCATCGGGGATCACGCCGAACGAATCGCGATCACCGTCCCCGTTCTTTCGGGGGGGAAAGCGCTGGATGGGAAGCTCATCAAGGACCTCGAGGAAGCCACCAACAGCGCCATCGGCATCCTCGACAAGGCGTTCAGTGCCCTGATGACGGGTGATGTGGACAATGCCAACCATACGATCGATTCGGGCGCACATCATCAGAAACTGATCGACGCACTGTCTCACCGAGTGGCTACCCGCAAGGGAGAGGAGCTGCTGGCGCTCGGCGCTATCGTAAACAGCCTCGGGCGAGTAGCGAGCTACGCCACCGACATCGCTGAACAGGCGATCAACGTGGGCGTCCTCGTCGAGACGAAGGCCCCGTAGTCGCTAGGGCGATCTTTGGGTCGAGGGTTCCCCGGGTTGTATCACGGGCGTACGTTGCGTGGGACCGGCCTCTACCTTGGAGGAATTCGTCTGTGGAAGCGAGGACCCGTTAGCGGCCGAGGGGATCGAGGCCATGTCCTTATCCAAAATGACGGCCCGGACCACATCCGCGTCTACTCGGTACGACCGATGCTCGATTCCATACTCTATGGCGAGGTCTGCCATCTCGAGTAATCGCCGAGGATTTCCCGACGCGCTCGAATTGAGTTCCGCGATGGCCTCACGGTCGAATGGGAAGATTGGATCCAGGTCTTCGACCACCCGCTTCGCGAGCATCTTTTTGGCGAGAAGTAGCGCGGCCTCGTCCGTCGTCAGCTTGGGAAGCGTAAACGCGCGGTTAATCCGGGAGGCTAGCGCGGGACGGTTCTTGATGAGCCAAACCAGGTAGTTCGTGTAGCACCCGAACATCAAGAGGACTCCCGGCCGAATTGTGTCGAATAGCTCCTGGAGCGTCTTGCCAAACGCGTCGACCTCGTCCGTCTCGGTCAGGTTATGCAGGTCGTTGAGCAGCAGGAAGGAAGGCGCCGTGGAGTTCAATGCGTCCGCGATATCATTGCCGGCCTGTACAGGGTCGTACTTCTCGTCTTTGATCTTCCCCAGAGCCTGCATTTTGGAGACCCACTTGGGCGTGGAGAACGTCTTGGTCAGCTTTGCCGCCGCGGCCGCCTTCAAAAACTCCTGAGACAGGCTCCGGAGGACCCACGTAGCCTTGTCGGTGACGTCCAGGTACACCGAAAAGGCGCCGCGTTCCTTCGCTTCGGCCTGCGAGACCAGCAACCGTTCTGTCTTTCCCGAGCCGTAGCCCCCAACTATCGCCACGACGGCGCGATTGTCCTTCTCGAGGACCTCTTCGCGAATCGAGCGGAGCTGGTCGTCCACCTTCAGGTTTACGTGGAAGATTTCGACGTCCTGTAAGCTCTCGCTGGCGAGCTCGCGAAACGGGTTGCTGGTCAACCCGTAGCGGTCGTAGGTGTAGGGAGCCAAGGATCCTCAGCTTGGTCAAAGCACCCGGCGACGAAGGTCGATTGCCATACGTCTTCCATCGAAGTCATAGTGAATGTTTCTGTCCATGAATCGGCCGT
>JASHPV010000144.1 GCA_030037875.1 Thermoplasmata archaeon | reverse complement strand
AGGTCGATCCACCGCACCTCGGCTGCTGTTGGGCAGTGTTTCGGATGCTGTGGTCCACCATGCTCACGTAGCCGTCCTCGTGGTCCGGCCTCCAGCCCGCGGTTGACCTTTTTTTTTTCGGAGAATTCCTATTTCGCCGTCCTCGAGAGTAGAACCTCACAGGGGCCCGCCGCACCGGTGACGTTAGATTCGACGGGCACCGCCTATTCGGCGCAGGACTACGTGCAAGGGCGAAGGGAGGTATCCGCCCCTCATCGATCAGCGGGGAGGCAAGCGAGAGACCACCCGAGCGTCGGTTCAGAACCCGGCTTCACGCAACCGGTCGCAATGGAGCTCTACGGACCGGGTTCGGAATCGAATCCGTCATCTGCCGCGGGGTACTCGGGCCCGCGGATCTCATGACGACAGATCGAGAAGTCTCGGTGCCGGTCGATCGCCGCTCGCTCGACTGCTACCTTGCGTTTCCCGACGCGAGGAAGTACGGGGGGCGACGGCCGGCCGTGATCGTCATCCATGAGATCTTCGGGCCTGATGCTCATATCCGGTCCGTCGGTCAACGCTTCGCTGACCTCGGTTACGTGGCGGCTGCTCCGGATCTCTTCACCGGAGAGCTTCATTCACTGTTGACGCCGGCGAACGTTGCGCTGGCCATGCAGGCCTTCGCGCAAGCCCCGCCCGACCTTCGCCGCGACCCCTCCAAGATGGCCGCCTTCGCCGCAAGCCAGCCGCCCGAGCGCCGGCCAGTGCTGGAGGCGTTCGGAAGGATCGGTCAACCCCAGGCGCAGGCCGGGTTCGCACGCGATCTGGGGACGGTGGCCCGGTACATCCGTGGACTCCCGGAAGTCGACGCGCGCCGGGTGGCTTCGGTCGGGTTCTGCTTCGGCGGCGCGATGTCCGCGCGCCTGGCGACCGTGGACCCCGACCTGCGGGCAGCGGTAGTGTTCTACGGCCAGAATCCTCCCCTCGAGGATATCCCGAAGATCCAGGCCCGGATGCTCGGATTGTACGGTGGCGAGGACCTCGGGATCACGCAGACCATCCCCGCGTTCGCGGACTCGATGAAAGCCGCGGGGAAGCCCTTCGAATATCATGTGTACCCCGGCGCAAGACACGCGTTCTTCAACGACACCCGACCGAACTACGAGCGCGAGAGCGCCGTCGACGCCTGGGATCGCGTGACGCGGTTTCTGGCCGAGAATCTCTCAACCTAGGCTCGTCGTCGCATCGCAATGGATCGGGGCCGTCGCCCGGGGACTACTTCGAGGAGGGTGGTGGGGGGTCGGCAGCCTGCGGGGGGGCCGACCATCTGGCCGCCCGGGGGTTGGCATCGGCCGGTCGGGGGCGGCGGAGGATGGAGAACACGGCGGCGATCAGGAGAACGACGGCCATCGCGTAGAATGCGTCGTGAAGCGCGGCCAGGAACGTGATCGACACGTTGCCGATGAGACCCCGTCCGGCCACGAACACTTCAAAGGCGACGTACCGGGGCACGACCGCGGCCGCGATGGTGATGACCAGCGTGTAACTTCCGATCGTACCCAAGTTCGTAAGGGTCCGGAGGAGCCCCGAAACCGAGCCGTACTGGTCCGGGGGCGCATCCGCCATCACGGCTTTGTTGTTGGACGGCCAGAACAAGGCTCCCCCAATCCCCGTGACGAGAGCGATGAGTGCGATTGCCACGAGCGGCGTGCTGACCGCGAGTTGAGCGTAGAGTAGAACGCCCGCGATCATGAGAGCGATTCCCCCCGTCGCGAACCGCCACGCGCCCCACCGGTCGGCCCACCGGCCAGCGAAGGGGGAAAGCGAGGCGGAGAGAACGTAGCCCGGCACGAGCAGCAAGGAGGCGTACAGCGGGGAGAGTCCGCGAACGCCTTGTAGGTACATGATCAGGAGAAAGATCACCGCTAGGTAGCCCAGGCTCTGGAAGAAGGCGGCGGCCAGCGAAGTCGATAGGAGACGAGAACGGAACAAAGCTAGGTTGAGCGCCGGGAACTTCGCGCGTCGTTCCCAGAGGACGAACGGCGCGACGAGTACGGCTCCGATGACCATCTCGGTGACGTTCCACTTGTCCGCGCCGTACGAGGCGAGGTCGACGGCCCCGTACGCGATGAACGTCAGAACCGCTCCCAGCAGGGTCATCCCGACGAGGTCGAGACGGACCCGGCTGCGAGGGCTCGGGCTCAGGTATCGCAGACCGAGGGCTACCGCCACGATGCCGATCGGAATGTTGATGAAGAAAATATACCGCCACCCGACGAAGGTCGTCAGGACGCCCCCGAGCGCGATTCCCAGGACCGCCCCGACGCTCCATCCCATGGATGTAAAGCCAAACGCCCGGCCTCGGGCGGCCGGTGGAAAATGCTCAGAAATGAGCGCCGTCCCGGTGGCAATGAGGAAGGCGCCTCCGACCGCTTGGACGGCCCGGAAGGCCACCAGGTCGGTGGCCGTTGCGGCGAAGCCGCAAAGCGCCGAACCGACCGTGAAGACGACGAATCCGAAGTTATAGGCCCGGTTCCGCCCGATCATGTCGCCGATGCGACCGAACTGAGTGGTCAGGACCGACGTCAAGAGGAGGTAGATCAGGATGACCCAGATCACCGCCGCGAGACCGGCGTGTAGGTCTCCCGCGATGGTTGGAAAGGCGAGCAGAACGATTGTCGTGTCCACGGACGCCATTAGGGTCCCCAGGACAACGATGAACAGGACCAATCCTGGGGAGGATTCTTCCGACCCTCGCTTGGGGGGTTCGCTCGGCCCTCCACTGCGAGGGGGTACAACTCCGGCGTCGGGCTTCAATCGCGGACCCTCCCATTGCGCAAGACGGTCGCAGGGCCGCGACGACTGTTCCGGAGGATATGAGTTCCATACTCGCGTCGGCTTCCCCGAGGGGTCGGGAACCGGGGACCGCCCAAGGGGCTAGCTGGGCACCGGGCGAGTCAGAAGGGGCGCAAGTTGATCGGTCTAGTTCCTACACTGCTACGGCGAACGGGAGGGACGGGCTGGTACTGGAGCAGTCTTTGGTGTCGAAGGGGGAGTACCCACGTCGTAGATCCTCACCAGCTGCTCCTGGGCGATGAGTGCAACGTACACGATACCCAGTTGGACGAGACCGAGGTACCAAGCATCGCCAAAGAACGCGGCCCCACCCCCCGAGCGGGAAAACAGGCTGATTCCCGCCGTCGCTGCGGCCGTGGTCGAGCAGCAAGCGCCTAGGGTGACCAAGGCGATCATCGCCGGGGTGAGTCCGAGAGCCGACCGGCCCAACGTGGGTCCGCGAAGTCCATTCCTGCCGTAGGAGAGAAGCCGGGCTGCCAGAAGTACGGCCAACCCCATCCCGAGACCCACGCCCGCCGCGCTGAGGGTCATCAGAATCGTGGACATCATGGGTAGGTCGACCTGAAAGTACGGGCCCCCGGCGAGCACCGCAGGGTAGTTCCAAGCGGGACCGGGGCCCGAGGGCTCGATGAAGAAGAAGAGGGGGATGTTGAGCGGGTGAGGGGGAACGTAGAGCATCCCGCTGAAGAGCATCGCCCCGATGGCGTAGCTCAATCCGATCGCTCCGACCAGGAGCCGGTACCTCGGGCGCATCAGAAAGGACCGGGACCAGTGGAGGGCGAGCAGCGAGCCCGCCCGGGAAATCCGCGGGAATGGCATGGGTGTGCGGAGATGCGGCCGCGGCTTTATCGGGCCGCAGTTAGCACCTCGAACTCCCCGGAGAGCTACCGTACCTCCGGACGTTGGCCCCGAAAGTAGTACCAACACCGGCTGTAAGAAAGGGGGTAGGGTACACGCCCCCATGTCTGGGGATCCGAGCACGCCTGCGGACGAGTCTCGGGTCAAATATCGGGAGATGCACCGAGACGGGAGTCCCACGGTGCAGCCCGGGACCCCTCCCCGCCGCGGCGTCCTTCCCTACATTGTTCTCGTCGTGGTTACCTTCTTCATCACGTGGTTCGTCTTCGCAACGATCACGGGCATCCCGGTAGGTCTGGTCTCCACACCCTCCCACTCTTCCTCGACCACTCCGGCCACCGGGGTGATCCTGAGCATTGACAACCCGTTCGATACAGGCAACAACTCCACGTGCACCCCGTGCACCGACCAGTACGCCCCTGCCAACTTTACCGTGCCGGCGCACACGCTGCTGGAATTCACACTCGTCAACTTCGACACGGGGCAGAACCCGCCCTCGAATCCGGTCCAGGCGAAGGTCAATGGAACCCTGGGAAACTGCATCTACCTGAACTCGACCCCCACGAAGCTCGGACCGTGCGTGCAGTCCATTCCGGTGGGATTTGTCGACCACACGTTCTCCTTCGTGGGCGGGCCCTACACGGGATTCAATGTACCGGTACCCTCGGCCGTCAATAATTCAGGGGAAGGGGCACCCGGAACGACGGTGACCTTCTTCACTTACTTCAACACGACCGGCACCTTCGTTTGGAATTGCCTCGCCCCGTGCGACCCTTGGTCGATGGCGCATGCCGGGTTCATGACGGGAAGCATGACCGTCGTCAACCCATAGCCCATGAACCGCCGGCTCGCTCGAAGCCCGCCGGCGCACACGACGCTGCTGGCGTGGGGGCTTCTGCTTAGCCTCGGCCTTCCGGCGGTCGTCGGGGTCGTCGCTGACGCAACTTCACTCCCCGAACGGGCCTTCACGATTTCCGGGAGTGCCGCTCGGTTGTCCGTCGGGAACTCGTCCGGTGACGGTGACCCTTCTGGATCCAATTCCCACGGTCTCTGTCCCTCCGCTGGTCCGACCATCCTCGGAATCCAGTGGAACTGCGTCGCCATACTCAACCTGACCGAGGTTCTGCTCATCCTGGCCGGTATCGGCATCGTGGCCTACGTGTTCCGGCACTCCGACCGAGCGGAGCTGCCCGGCGAAGCACGGGAGGTGCCGGTCACGGTCGAGGAGGAAGAAGAGTATCAGACGGACCGGAGGCTGGGGGTGCCCTATCCCACGCCGGAGCCACCGCCGGAGGAGAGGAAGTGACCACATTCGGAAACACCTTCTCGGGAGGCCCGGATTGTTCGATTTGCCCTTCGTCTCGCCCAGCGTTCTTCCGGCTCGACCCGGAAAAAATCCGGTTCCCCCCGGGCGTCGTCCGTCGGCTGGACGCCGTTCCAGAGCCCGGCCCGGACGAGGTCGATGAAGCCAAGCGAAGCACGCTCAAACTAGCCCTGATCGGCGGGATGCTCGCCTTGGGGACGGCGGGCGTCGCGAGCTTCCTTCGCTTTGCGGTTCCCCCTCCCGCCGGGTCCGCCACGTACCCGAGGGTCCAGCTCCTGTACTCTGACGGGACGCCGGTCCTAGCCTCCTCTTACCGGTACGCCTCCACGTCGACCGACCTGATCGTGTTCAACTATCCGTTGGACAACGAACCGAACCTACTGCTGAACCTGCCCGGCCCGGCGCCCGGAGGGATCGGGCCGACCCAGTCTCTTGTGGCCTTCTCCGCGGTCTGTCAACATCTCGGCTGCATCCCCCCGTTCATCTCGTACTACCCGCCGGGCGCATGCGGCACCTTCAACGGCGGCCGGGCGTTCATCCACTGTGTCTGCCACGGCTCCACGTACAATCCGGCCGTTTCGGCACCGGGCGGTGGGGCGGCCATCATTACCGGACCTACCGTGTCGCCGCTTCCTCAGGTCATCCTGGTCTGGGACCAAACGACGGACCAAGTGTTCGCGGCCGGGGAGGTAGGCCCGGCCGTGAAAGGGCACTCGAGCACCCTGGTGGGGGGCAACGTCGTCTTTAATCCGGTCACCGCCGAGGCTCCCCAGATACCGACTCAGCAGTGTCCTGTGTAAAGGGGGACCCCGATGGCAGGAAGCGGGGGAGGTACAGCTCCGGGGACGTCGTCCGAACTGGGCCCGATCGCGTCGGTCTACAACCGGTCCTTGAACTCTCTCTGGAATTTCCTAGAAAGCCGGACCCATATCTCCAAGTGGCCGTACCGACCCCAGCCCGAGTTCAGCTTCAACCCGTCCTACTGGACCGGCGCGTTCGTGGCCGTCGGGTTCATGCTTCAGGTGCTGACCGGGCTCTTGCTCCTGTTCTACTACGACCCTTCGACGGCCTCCATCACGAGCGGTGGCCTGCCGCAGGCATGGGTGTCGACCCAATACGTCATTACGACGGCGCCGTTCGGCTGGCTGCTCCTGACGAGCCATCTGTACGGGGCGTACGCCGTCATCATGCTGGCGTTCGTTCACTTCTTTCGAGGCTTCTACACCGGGGTCTACAAGCGGCCGCGGGAGGTCTCGTGGATGCTCGGGACGGTCCTGCTCCTCTTGATGCTGGGGATGGGATTCACGGGGTACCTCCTACCCTATACGGCCCTGTCGGTGGGCGCGACGGACGTCGGGCTCGCCCTGGTGAACTCCGTGCCGCTCCTCGGCCCGATCACGTACCCCCTCATCCAGGGGAATGGGACGTTCCAGGGCCTCCTGTCCAGGATGTTCGCGCTCCACGTCGTGTTGATTCCCGTATCGATTCTCCTCATTCTGTACGTCCACGTGACGTTGTTCGAGTCCCACGGGATCGGACCCCGGGCCAGCAGCGACCCGCGGGCGAAACGAGTGTTGACCGCCGCCGACGACCGGAAGCTCGGGAGCTGGTTCCCGCGGGTCTTCCTCTACATGCTCAAGTGGGGGCTCGTCTACGTCGGCTGCCTCCTGCTCATCTCAGCGGCCTTTTTGGTTAAGCTGCCCCCGGCCTTCGGTGCGGCCGGCCAAGGCGGCGCGTCCCCGGAGCCGGACTGGTATTTTCTGTGGCTGTACAAGTTCGCCGATTTCCAGTACGTGACCCCGACGATCGCCGTGCTCCTGGTCGGGGTTCTCGCCCTGTTCATCCTGTTCGTGCCGTGGATCGAAACGGTCGTCGGCGGGGTAATCCATCAACTGAAGAACCCTCGAACCCATCCCCGCGACCGGCCGGTCGTCCTCTTCGTCGCGACCTACCTCCTCTCGTTCTTCGCCCTGATGACGATCTGGGGTGGGGTGATGCCTGGGGTCACCATACCGGTGCCGATGTACGTGGCCTACCTTGGAAGCCTCGCGTTGGTGGAAGGACTCGTCATCGCGTTCTTCTATGTCCGGTACCAACGGTCGTACCGGGCCCGCTTGCAAGCGACTGCCGAGGTTCGTCGGGGGCCCATGGCATCCGCCGGAACGCGGGCGCCCCCCCAGTATCGGAAAGCCCCCGCGCCGGCCTCGCGGTACCAAGAATTCTGGGATGGGTCCTCGGCCTTGGTCGTGATGACGCTGGCGGGGCTGCTGGTTCCGCTCGGATTTATTCTGGACCAGCGATCCTACGTGGGCGCCGGGAACGAGCAGGCGTTCGGCATTGCCACGGCGGTCATGGCGCTGGCCTTGGCGGGCATGGTCCAGGTGCTCGAGCGAACGCTGTTTCGTCGACCGTCGACCCCCGCGGTGTAACTTCCTCCACCGGACCCCCGGTGTCGTTCCGCCTTTCCGGGTCAGAGGAGCGGTGAGACGTACGGCTCCCGTCCGGGCGTGAGAAACCCCGAGCTCTCCGGTCGCTTCCGAAGAGAACCGGAGCCCCGGTCAATTCGGGCTGACTGTCCCTTAATGGACTATCCAACAGCTATCCCGATCGGGTGGGGGCCACGCTAGAAATTCGGTTCCATGGCCGCGGAGGCCAGGGCGCCGTCGTCGCGTCGGAGCTGCTGGCACAGGCCGCGTTCTTAGACGGGAAGATGCCCCAGAGCTTCCCGTTCTTCGGCGTCGAACGGCGGGGAGCGCCGGTCACCGCCTACACCCGGATCGATGACCATCCGATCGGGATTCGCACGTCGATCACGACCCCCGACATCGTCGTCGTGCTGGAGTCGAGTCTCCTCCGGACGCAGCCCGTCACCGACGGGCTACGGGAGGACGGACTGCTGCTGGTCAACACGCGGAACCCCGCGGAGGAGCTGATGATTCCCGTGCCCGTCCGTCGTGCCGTCGTCGACGCGAACCAGATCGCCGTGGCCCATGGATTGGGCAGTCCGACCATGCCGATCGTGAACACGGCGGTCCTGGGCGCTCTGGTGGGGGCTTCCGGGGTCGTGTCGCTCAAGGCTCTCGACCAGGCCATTGACGAGTTCGTGCCGGCGCGCCGTGCGGAGAACCGGGCCGCCGCTGAGGACGGCTATCACGCTGTACACGTGGTGGAGGCGAATACGCCCTTCACCCCACCGGTCCCTCAGGCCGTGGGCCCCACCCTATCGTTGCCCGAGGGGCCGGTGGCCACGTTATCGAGCGAGCTGATCCACACGTCGGCGTGGCGGACGCTGCGTCCCGTGATCCACTTGGAGAAGTGCACTCGGTGCAACTTCTGCTGGAAGTTCTGCCCGGACGACGCTTTCACGTTCGACGAGAAAGGGTACCCCGTGGTCCGAGCGGAGTACTGCAAGGGGTGTGGCATTTGCGCCGTGGAGTGCCCGCCGCGGGTGATCGAGATGGTGGAGGAGGCCTAGCAAGTTCCAATGACGCTGAAGGTGATGTCCGGGAATTACGCTCAATCCTATGCGGCGTGCCTTGCGCGGGTTCAGGTGATCTCCGCCTATCCGATCACCCCCCAGACCTCGATCGTCGAGAAGTTGGCCGACCTAGTCGCCTCCGGTGAGCTTCCAGCTCAGTTCGTCAAGGTCGAGTCCGAGCATAGCGCCATGCAGGTCTGCGTGAGCGCGTCCGCGCTCGGGGCCCGCACCTACACCGCCACGTCGAGCCAAGGACTGCTGTTGATGCATGAGCTCCTCCATTGGGCCGCCGGGATGCGGGCCCCCGTGGTCATGGGCGTCGTGAACCGGTCCGTGGCGCCCCCCTGGTCCCTCGGGGCAGACCATGCCGACACCATGTCGCAGCGAGACACCGGGTGGATCCAGTTCTACGCGGAGAGCAACCAGGAGGTGCTCGACACCGTGCTCCAGGCCTACCGCCTTGCCGAGGACCCGGCCATCCGCCTGCCCGCGATGGTCTCCGAGGACGCGTTCTACCTGTCGCACACCCTGGAGCCAGTCGAAGTTCCCGACCAATCCCTGGTCGATTCCTTCCTGCCTGCGCGCGATGCCCGGGCGGTACTGGTACCCGGGGTAGCGGCGCGGCTGGGATCGTTCACAGGTCCCCAACAGTACGTCGAGTTCCGCCGAGAAGTGGCGAAAGCGATGGAGCGGGTTCCTGAGGCGCTCCGTCAGATCGAAAAGGATTACCAATCCCTTACGGGCCGGTTCCATGGCGGCCCGGTAGAGTACTACCGGGCCGGCGACGCGGAGGCGGTACTGGTCACGATGGGAACCATGACCACGACCGCCCGGACCGTGGTGGACGAGATGCGCGCCGAAGGGCACAGGGTGGGACTGGCCAAGCTGCGCCTGTTCCGACCGTTCCCCGCGACCGAGATTCGCGAGTTGGCACGACGGACTGACCGGATAGGGGTCGTGGACCGTTCGTTCACGTTCGGGGCGGCGGGAGCCGCCGCGACCGAGGTGGCCGCCGCGCTGTACAGCGGACCTCACCACCCCGTGCTGTCCAACTTCATCGTGGGCATTGGAGGTCGGGAAGTGACGCCGAATCACATCCACGCGATGTTCGACCGGTTGCTGGCCGGGAAGGGCCCCGAGGTCCAGTGGATGGACCTTCCCTTGCCCCCGGAGGAGGTCGCCCATGGCTAAGCTGACCATCCCGGCGCCGGAGCTGATGCGGGCGGGCCACTCGGCCTGCCCCGGTTGCGCTCCGGCGCTGGCCATGCGGCTGATGCTGAAGGGCCTCGGACCCCGGACCGTCGTGTCCGTTCCGGCCTGCTGTTGGACGGTGATCGACACGCCCTACCCGACGACAGCGCTCGGCGTCGCGATGCTGGACAACCCGATCGAATCCACCGGCGCGTCCATCTCCGGGCTGCGCGCCGCGGCGGACGCGTTGGGCATCCAAGACCTGAACATTCTCGGGTTCGCCGGGGACGGCGGAACGGCCGACATCGGCCTCCAGGCCCTGAGCGGCATGCTCGAACGGCGTACGGATGCGATCTACGCGATGTACGACAATGAGGCGTACATGAACACCGGGGTTCAACGCAGCGGGTCGACCCCGCTCGGGGCCTGGACCACCACGACCCCGGTCGAGGACGGGGCGCGGGGGAAGGCCGAGCCGAAGAAGGACATCATGGGAATTGTCCTTGCCCACCGGCCCGTCTATGCCGCCACCGTGAACCCGAGCTTCCCGGAGGACTTCGTACGGAAGGTGGAGAAGGCGCGCGTCCTTCGGGGGCCCCGGTTCTTCCACATCTTCGCCCCGTGCCCGCCCGGCTGGCGGTACGCCTCCGACCGGACGATCGAGATCGGCAAGCGGGCGACCGATTGTGGCATCTTTCCCCTGTACGAGGTCGAGGAGGGACGCTACCATGTCACTCGGAAAGGGGGAGCGCTTCGGCCGGTGTCGGAGTACTTCCAGGCCCAGGGGCGATTCTCCCACCTCGGCCCCGAGGATGTGGCGCGCGTACAGGCCCAGGTCACGGCCGATTGGGAACGTTTGCTCCGGCTCGAGAACGGCACTTGAGGAAGTTCTCATGGAGCCGGACGGGCCCGCGAGGCCCTACCTGACCCGCCTAGCAAGCGGCTATTATCACCGGGGCATCTTCCGCCCCCGTCATCCCGAGCTGCATCCGCGGGGGGCAATGGAGTACTGATGGCGGTTCCGTCGATCGGAGACCGGCTCCTGCTCGACCGGCGGGATTTTCCCACCTTCCTGGCGTCGCTTCACAGCGCAGGCTACCGGATCGTCGGGCCCACGGTCCGAGACGGGGCGATCGTCTACGGCGATATCGCGGCCGAGACCGACCTGCCGATCGGCTGGACCGAGCGCCAGAACGCCGGCACGTACCGGCTGGAACGTCGCGGCGATGAGGCCCTGTTCGGGTACGTTGTGGGGCCGCACAGCTGGAAGAAGTACCTCTTCCCGTCGCACGAACGGCTCTGGACGGCCGCCCGGGACGGGGATAGTTTCACGGTGACCCCGGAGCCGACCCCCGAGCGGCCGCTGGCGTTCCTCGGGGTGCGGGCCTGCGAGCTGGCAGCGCTGAGAATCACCGACAAAGTGTTCATGGGCGGCATCCCCGACCCGAGCTACAGCGCCCGGCGCCACAAGATCCTCCGTGTGGCCGTTCAATGCGGACAGGCGGGGGGAACCTGCTTCTGCGTCTCGATGGGAACCGGGCCGGGTGTCACCAGCGACTACGACCTCTCGCTCACCGAGATTCTCTCGGAAGGCCGGCACGAATTTTTGGTCGCCGTGGGCACGGAGCTCGGCGCGTCCGTACTGGCCTCTGTGCCCACGCGCCGGGCGACGGCCGAGGACGACCAGGTCGCCGCCGCCATCGTGTCCCGGACCGCGGCATCGATGGGCCGATCGATGGACCCAACGGGACTTCGGGATTTGCTGCTCTCCCAGCCGAATCATCCGCGATGGGACCAAGTGGCCAAGCGCTGCCTCTCGTGTACGAACTGCACGATGGCGTGCCCCACCTGCTTCTGCCACACGACGGAGGAGGTTCCCAGCCTCGATGCGGAGAAAACGGAGCGGTGGCGGCGTTGGGATTCCTGCTTTAACCTCGAGTTCACCAAGCTGCATACGACACCGGTCCGCGCGAGCTCAAGCTCCCGGTATCGCCAGTGGCTCACCCACAAGCTGGGGAGCTGGCACGATCAGTTCGGGTCGTCGGGCTGCGTCGGCTGCGGCCGATGCATCACTTGGTGCCCGGTCGCCATCGACATCACCGAGGAGGTTGCGGCGCTGAGGGTGCCTCCGGCGAGCCCCCCCGCGGAAGGAGGTCCCCGGTGAGCGCCCTTCCCCGCGGAGCCCCCGCCCACGAAGTCCCGCTCCGGGTCGAGGAGCACCCGTTCTTCGAGCGTTTGGACCCTCTGCTCACGAGGGAAGCGGCGCGGCTGGCCTGGGAACGACAGTTCGATACGGGAGCGATGATCGTTCGCGACGGCGATCCAGCCGAGTGGTTCTACCTCATCTTTCAGGGGAAGGTCGCTCTCGAGATCGCTTCAGCGGAGAAGCCGCACCTCACGATCCAGACCGTCGGTCCCGGCGAGGTCCTGGGGTGGTCGTGGCTGGTCGCCCCGCACTTCTGGCGGTTCGACGCGCGGGCCCTGAAACCAACCCGGGTCCTGGCCATCGAGGGCGCGAAATTCCGAGCCGTCCTCGCGGCCCATCCCGAGAAGGGCTACCAGTTCCTGATGCGGCTTCTACCGATCATCGCGCAACGACTGGAGAACACCCAGATCCAGCTCTTGGATATCCATGGCCTCTAACGCCCTTCCCCCGCAACCGATTCCCTCCTCGCATCCCCTAGCGCCCGCACCGTTTGTGGTGCGAAGCCAGACCGCAGAGACCCCGGACACCCACACGCTGGTCCTCTCGCCCTCGGATGGCCACGCGGTGCCTCCGGCCCTTCCGGGCCAGTTCAACATGCTCTACGTGTTCGGAGTGGGCGAGGCCGCCATCTCGCTGAGCGGCGACCCGTCCGATGCGACCGCTGTCGTGCACACGGTGCGCAACGCGGGCCCGATCACCGCGGCGATCGCTCAATCGCCGCCGGGTCAGACGGTGGGAATCCGGGGTCCGTACGGGAGGGGGTGGCCCATCGATCAGGCCAAGGGCCGGGACGTCGTGCTCGTGGCCGGAGGGCTCGGGCTACCTCCGTTGCGTCCGGTTCTCTACGGGCTCCTGGCCCACCGCGAGCGGTACGGCCGGATCGAGGTCATCTACGGCGCGAGGACTCCGAAGGACCTGGTCTATTACGGTCAGATCCAGCAGTGGCGGCTGCGGCCCGACATCCGTTTCCAGGTGACCGTCGACGCGGCGGACCGGAGCTGGTACGGCGACGTGGGACTCGTGACGGCGCGGATCCCGGACACCCGGTTCGAGCCCGGGAACTCCGTGGCGTTCCTGTGCGGCCCGGAAATCATGATGAAGTACGCCGCCCGCGACCTCGAGGCGCGCGGGATCCCCCAATCGTCGATTTGGCTCTCGATGGAACGCAACATGAAGTGCGCCGTGGCCGTCTGCGGGCACTGCCAGTTCGGTCCCGCCTTCGTCTGCCGGGACGGGCCGGTCTTCCGCTACGATGTGGTGCGCGACTGGCTCGCCACGAGGGAGCTCTGAGCCCGATGGCGCGCCGGTCCCGATTGGCCGTCTGGAAGTTTGCCTCCTGCGACGGCTGCCAGCTCAGCCTGCTCGACTGCGAGGACGAGCTGCTCGCCGTCGCGGACGCGCTCGACATCGCGAACTTTCGCGAGGCCTCGTCGGCGGTCGTGGACGGTCCCTACGACCTGTCCCTGGTCGAAGGCTCGATCACCACCCCGGAGGACGCAGCCCGGATCCGAGAGGTCCGGGCCCAATCCCGTACCCTCGTGACGATCGGTGCGTGCGCGACGGCCGGTGGGATCCAAGCGCTCCGGAACTTTGGAAGCGTCGAGGAGTTTCAACGGGTCGTCTACGCGCGTCCGGACTTTATCGCGACCCTCGCCACCTCGACCGCGATTCGCGACCACGTGCCGGTGGATTTCGAGCTCCGCGGATGCCCGATCAGCAAGGCCCAGCTCCTCGAGGTCGTGTCGGCCTTCCTCACAAAGAGGGCCCCGAACGTGCCGACGGAGAGCGTCTGTGTCGAATGCAAGCGACGCGGCAACGTCTGCGTGGTCGTCGCCCGGGGTACTCCCTGCCTGGGTCCCGTCACCCAGACCGGGTGCGGCGCCCTATGTCCCGCCTATCACCGGGGGTGCTACGGGTGCTTTGGCCCGATGGACTCTCCCAACACGGACTCCCTCATTCGGAACATGGGATACCTGAAGGTCCCTCCCGAGGAAATCCGGCGAGTATTCCGTACCTACAACGCGGGCGCGCCGGCCTTCCGGGCCGCCGGGGATAGCGTCGGGGGAGGCTGAATCGACCGATGACGGAACGGACGATCGCCGTGGACTACCTGGCCCGGGTGGAAGGAGAGGGCTCACTCCATGTCCGGCTCGAGGATGGCCGGGTCGACCACGTCGAGCTCCGGATCTTCGAGCCGCCCCGGTTCTTCGAGGCGTTCCTGCGTGGCCGGATGTACACCGAAGCCCCCGACATCACGGCCCGGATTTGCGGCATCTGCCCGGTGGCCTACCAGATGAGTGCCGTCCATGCAATGGAGCAGGCCTACGGGGTCTCCGTCGGCGGAGCATTGCGCGAGCTGCGCCGGCTCCTGTACTGTGGGGAGTGGATCGAGAGCCATGCGCTGCACGTGTACCTTCTGCACACGCCGGATTTCCTGGGGTATCCGGACGCCGTCCGGATGGCCAAGGATGACCCGGAGACCGTGAAACGCGGGCTCGCGCTCAAGAAAGC
>JASHPV010000143.1 GCA_030037875.1 Thermoplasmata archaeon | reverse complement strand
AGCGTGGCACGATCAGGGCATTGGCGATCAAGACGCGCGGAGCGCCTGGATGAGTGGGGAATACCCCAACCGGCTTGCCGGACTGGATGAGCAAGGTCTCCTCGTTACCGAGAGTTTTCAGTGTGGCGACGATCCTGTCGAAGTCGGCCCAGCTTCGGGCGGCCTTCCCGCGCCCCCCATAGACGATCAGGTTATCTGGGTCCCGGGCCACGTCCGGGTCCAGATTGTTCATCAGGAGCCGGAGCGCTCCTTCCTGGGCCCATCCAAGACAAGATAACTGAGTGCCTGTAGGGGCCCGAACTTGACGGGCGGCTCGGGCGACGGTTGCCATCAAAATCCATACCGGATGAATCTACGAAAGCTTGTCGCCCGCCCCCTCCGCAGGTGGCCGGGAGCTGAGGTGCGCCGGATGCTCGCCGTCGAAGCCTGCTTCCGGAGGGAGAGCGGTTCATATTGGCGGGAGTCTGAGCCGGGGGTGTGGTCCCGCACTGAATGCCGCTATAGCTCAGCAGGTAGAGCAGCTGATTTGTAATCAGCAGGTCGGGGGTTCGACTCCCTCTAGCGGCTGCCTTTCCTCCGCTCGATCCCAGAGCCGAGATCGCAGGCGGCCCACAGCCAAGGAGCAGCAACCCCAGCGAGAACAATACTCTCCGTTCGAAGAGGTCCGTTCCCGGGTGGTCCCCCGCTCCTAAGGTCAGAGTGCCCCTCGGCCTCATGTCGAAGGGATGCCCCAAGGCCTAATCTAAATGGACTCGCTTTCAGGTGGCGACCATGACCCGGCGACTCGCCGCCATCATGTTCACCGACATGGTGGGGTCGACGCAACTCGCTCAGCGGAATGAAAAGGCGACGCTCGAGCTTCTCCGCGAGCAAGAGGAACTCGCTCAACCGGTCCTCGCGTCCCACCATGGACGGCTTGTGAAATCGACGGGCGACGGCATGCTGGTCGAGTTCGGGAACGCCCTCGAGGCGATTCAGTGCGGGGTCGAGTTTCAGCGGCAGCTCCACGAACGTGGGTCCCGCAACGACGAACCGCCCCTGAAAGTGCGGATTGGAATTCACATTGGGGACGTGGAAGACCGAGGAGCGGACATCTTCGGAGATGCCGTCAATGTAGCTGCCCGGGTAGAGACGCTCGCAGACCCCGGCGGGATCTGCCTGTCCAGCGTAGTTTGGGAGCATGTCCGCAATAAGACTCCTTACGCCTTCGAGAGGCTCGGACCGAGGTCGCTCAAGGGAGTCCTTGAACCAGTCGAGGTCTACCGGGTCGTCCTGCCGTGGACAACTGTCCAAGTCCCTCCGCTCGCGAATGGCAACCAGCGGCTCGCCGTCCTGCCGCTTGCTAACATGAGCTCGGACCCCGAGAATGAGTACTTTGCAGACGGCATGACCGAGGAGCTCATCACGGTACTCTCGCAACTCCAAGAAATCCAAGTCATCGCCCGGACCTCTGCGACACCCTACAAGACAACTTCCAAACCGGTCTCTCAAATCGGTGCCGAGCTCGGAGTGAGCACAATTCTCGAGGGGAGCGTCCGAAAGGCGGCCAACCAGGTCCGCATTACCGTCCAGCTTATCGACGTGGCCTCTCAGGGACACCTCTGGGCCAGCACGTACGATCGGAAACTTGACGACATTTTCGCTGTTCAGACAGAGGTGGCGGAGAAAGTCGCGGGCGCACTCAGGGTCAAAATCGGAAGAGCCGAAAGGCATCGGCTCGAAGACCGGCCAGCGGTACATCCAGATTCGTATCTCGCGTATCTCAAGGGCAGGAGTCTACTTTACTCGGGTTGGTCCCGCGATACCCTCCTGGCGGCCAAGAAGCAATTTGAGCTGTCCGCTTCGATTGACCCGGAGAATGCGAGGGCGTTTTCAGGTCTCGCCGACGCCAACACTTACCTTGGTTGGCTCAAATTTCTCGGCTCTCGAGCAGAATGGGCGCCCCATGGTCGAGCGTTCGCGGCCCACGCACTCGAGCTCGATCCGACTCTAGCCGAAGCGCACTGCTCACTCGCGAACATCCTCTGGGACGACTGGGATTACACGGGCGCAGAAAGACAGTACAAACGCGCCATATCGCTCAACCCTAGCTATGCGGCCGCACATCGACTGTACTCAGACCTTCTTCAGGACGAAGGCCGGCCCGAGGAGGCGCTCCGCGAGATGGCGCTCGCCGCAGAGTTGGATCCTCTGTCCGCAACGGTCCTGAACGCGTATGTCTGCATTCTTTGCCGGCAGGGACGGGAGGATGCCGCGCAGCCCGTGATCGAACGGATGGGCAGGCTTTTCCCGGATTCAGACGTGTACATCGCCTCATTGGCCTGGTGGTACTATACGAAATCGGACTTCCCTTCGTGCATCCGAGAACTCGAGCGGGCGATAGAACTCCGGGGCGCTGAGGGCGAATTTGTTTACCGGCCGGCCATCGCTTGGTGTCGGGCGCTCATGGGTGAACGGGACGCGGCGCGCCGAATTCTTGACGAGGCGCAGCGACGAACCGGCCGCCGATCCTCGGAGGAAGGCCTGGCGGTGGGTTACGCGTTTTTGGGAGACTTTGATGAATCGTTTCGCATCATGCTCCAAGCGGCCGAAGGGCACAGTCTGTCATTTCAGATGGTCCGGTGCGATCGACGTCTCGAGCCGCTCCGCCAAGACGCTCGGTTCACCCAGGTTCTCAAGAAGATGAATCTCGCTCCGTAACATCGAGGCTTCCTTAGTCCTCAAGGGGCCCCGTTTCCCCCGGACTCTCGAAGCAGCAACAGCGCGGCCCCAGGATGATCGTGGTCCCCTCTTCCCCGGGAGTTGAACCCTTCGGTTGAATCCCTCTAGCGGCTGGCCTTCCTTTGCTGGATCCTAGAATCGGGACCGCGAGCGGCCAGCGCTCAGGCAGCAGCAACCCTTCAGAGAACAATACCCACTGCTCGAAAAGCTCCGTCCCCCGGCGGTTACCCATTCATGAGGTCAAGGTGCCCGATTCGGAGCGCGGTGGGCGAGATTGCTCGGAGGCGGGGGCTTAATCTAATGGACCCGGTTTTGACGGCCTGTTGACGTCTCCACGCGGACCCGAGGAGTTCACCCGCCGGTGGATGCGAAGGTGGCGGGTCCCCGGCGTCTCCCTCGGGATCGTCGAACGAGGAAAGCGCACTGCCTTTCGATCCTACGGATGGCGGGACCGCGAAGCGCATCTTTCGGCGACCCCACGGACGATCTTCGGACTCGCCTCAGTGACGAAGTCGTTCACCGCTCTCGCCGTCCTCCGGCTCGAGGAGGACGGCAAACTCTCGACTCAGGACCCCATTGTCCGACATCTGCCGGAGTTCGGGACCCCGGATCCCCGCGTGACCCGAAGGATCACACTACATCACTTTCTGACACACACTTCGGGCCTGCCGCCGCTACCGACGCTCCACTACACTGCCGCCCGGAGCCTTGCTCTAGACCCCGCTTACGACCCGC
>JASHPV010000142.1 GCA_030037875.1 Thermoplasmata archaeon | reverse complement strand
AGAAACCCGCCCGTCCCAAGAGCAACCAGGCTCTCATCGGAGTCTACTTGTTCGGCCCGGCGATTCATCCCATCATCGCCTCCCTCAAGCCATCGGCGCGAGGAGAACTCGAGATCACCGAGGCCATCTGGCGCCTGCACGAAGCGGGAGGGCGCGTCGTTCCCCACGCCGTAAAAGGCTGGTGGAAAGACACCGGTCGCCCGGAGGACCTCCTTCACGCCAACTCTCTCGTGCTCCGATCCCTCCCATCGAGCTACTTTGAGCGGCTGGGAACCGTGTCACGATCGGCGAAGCTGGAGGGGAACGTCCGAATCGGTGTAGGAACGGTCGTCGACGACGGCGTGAAGATTGAGGGTCCTGCCGTGATTGGATCCGGTGTGAAACTTCGTGCCGGGACGCAGATCGGTCCTGAGACGGCGGTGGGAGATAGTGTCGTGCTGGATTCGGTACATATTCGACGATCGATTGTTCTCGAACGAGCGAGAATCGAGGGACCCGTTCGCATCGTGGACAGCCTGATTGGCCGGAACGTGGAGATCAAGGCCCAAACCAGTACGAACTCGGACCTCACGCTGATTCTCGGCGATGCGGCGAAGATTCGCCTATAGGGGTCTGCGTCCGGGGTCGTCGAATGGCTAATGGTCAGGGGGGCAGTATTGCCGTTGTTAATGCGTTCAAGGCCCACACCGGCTCAAGCTCGGTGGCGAGGTCGTACTATGATGCCCTCGCGCAGCAAAACTTCCGAGTGAATTGGTACCAGTGCGTGTCATCCCGCCAAAAGAATTCCTATGATCCGTTGGGCGTTGCCATCGACGGGTACAAATTTTTCCGAGACGACCTGAATCTGGTCTTCAACTCGTTGTTCGTCTTTCCCAGGAAAGTAGGCCGGTTGAAAGAGAGTCTGATCATCCTCACGGATCCCGTTCTGTTAGGCGCGGCTCCTCGTTTGACCAACTCGACCGTTATCGTTCACGACCTTCGAGAGCTCATTGTCCACCGGAGGAGCGTGGCGGCGGGAGCGTACTTCCGATGGTTGTTCCGTCGCTTGGACGAAATGAAGTATATCATCTGCGATTCGGACGCCACCCGAACGGAACTGCTGCGGTTCTACCGGCCTGACGTCCCCGTCGACGTCATTCACCCCTGCTCTCGCATCTCGGGGCAGCCGGTCGAGCACGCGGAACGGTCCCTCATCCGGATGGCGCGGGACCGAACCCTCAACCTACTCTGCATCGCTGCGGATCGCCCGTACAAGAACATAGCCCTCTTCTACAAGCTCGCCAAACTTCTGGAAACCCCTCGAGGAGGCTGGAATTTCCGGTTCCGTTTGATTTCTCGTCTCGGAAGGGAATCCGCGGGGGAGATTGAGCAGCTTCAGATTTCCAATCTCGAAGTAGTTCCCGCCGTCCCCGACCTTGCCTCTGCCTACGATCAGGCCGACGCTCTTCTACAGCCCTCGCTCGTCGAAGGGTTCGGGCTCCCTCCCGTGGAGGCTATGCAATTCGGGATTCCCATCATCGCCTCGGATGTGCCGTGCCTTCGAGAGGTCATCGACACCGGAGGGGTCCTGGTCGACCCAACCGACCCGGAACAATGGGTCTCAGCGATGATTGAGTTGACCGATTCCACCGCGTATCTGAAGAGGGCCGGCTCATCCGCGGATCGCGGGAAGCAGTTCACGCTCGGGGCTTTTGGGGACCGACTACGCAACTGGCGCCAAGAGCGACTCTCTTGAAGGCGTTGGACCGACGTTTCACTTCGAGGACTTCCGGTACCGTTCCAAATCCGCCGCGACCATGATCCGGACAAGATCCTTGAACCGGGTCTTCGCTTTCCAACCCAGTTCTCGCTCCGCCTTGACTGGGTTGCCCCGGAGATTGAAGACCTCCGAAGGGCGGTTGTACCTCGGGTCGGTCCGCAGATGATCCTCCCATCGCTCGATCCCCGCGGCTTTGAACGCTTCCTGAACAAACTCCCTGACCGTGTGGGACTCGCCTGTCGCCCCGACAAAATCGCCCGGTCGTTTGGCCTGAAGGGTCCGCCACATCAGCTCCACGTAATCTGGAGCGTAGCCCCAGTCTCTCCGGGCATCGAGATTGCCGAGCGTCAGGGTATCTGCTTTTCCTGTCGCGATTCGCGCCACTCCGTCCGTGATTTTTCGCGTTACAAACTCTAGCCCACGGCGGGGCGACTCGTGGTTGAAGAGTATCCCGTTGGCCACGAACATTGCGTAGGCTTCGCGATAGTTTACGCAAGCCCAGTATGCGTACACCTTCGCCACCCCGTACGGGCTCCGGGGGTGGAACGGGGTTGATTCGTCCTGTGGCTCGGTTTCAACCTGGCCGAACATTTCGCTCGACGAGGCGTGATAGACTCGGGCCTGTGGCGCGTTTACCCGCACGGCTTCCAAAAGGCGGAGCGTACCGAGACCCGTGATTTCACCGGTCAGAACCGGTTGGGTGAAGGAGGCGGCCACGAACGATTGGGCGCCCAGATTGTATACCTCGTCCGGTGAGGTGGATTGGACCGAGTGGTTCAACGATGATTGGTCCATCAAATCTCCATCAATGAGATCGACTCGGTCCACGATCCCGGTTAGATTGGTGAAGTTGGGCGAACTCAACCGGCGCACGATTCCAGCGACCCGGTATCCTTT
>JASHPV010000141.1 GCA_030037875.1 Thermoplasmata archaeon | reverse complement strand
GTTCCGCTTCTGGCCCCGACCGGGCGTTCCACCGGGAGCAGCGGCTTCCACCTCGCGTTCTTCGGCCCGCCGGGCACCGGCAAGACGTTCGCCATCGACGACATGGTCCGGGGAAATCCCCGGTCGGCGGTGCCGGCCCACGGCCTGCCGGGCCGGAATCGCTACTGTGGAGGCATTACCCCGGCCCAGTTCCTGCGGGTGGGGGCGTACTACTCCGGCCGGACATTCAATTTCATTGTTCCCGAGTTCAATGATTGGTTCAAGTATCGGGGCATGGTCGAACCGCTCAAGCTCGTCATGGAGCAGCGCGAGGTCAAGTGGGAGACCACCCTGGGAACGGTGGGTCCCTACACCTTCCACTCCTTCTTCTCTGTCAACTACAACGTGCGGACGGCCGGCGCGTCCGATTACTGGACCACCATTGCCGACCCGAATTTTGCCGCCCTGGAAGACCGGATGCTGCTCCGATTCCACCAGATGACCCGCGACCGATTCCGGGCGGTGGAAGCGAGCGCGGAGCGTCTCGAGCTGGGAGAGATCGACTTCTCCTTGGCCGGGAAGATTCGAGACCACCTGACGTTGATTTACGCCGCCCAGACCGGCCATCCCCTGGTCGCCGGTCGGCTCAAGACCAAGCCGGTTCGCCTGGATCCAGGGTTGTATCGGCAGCTCCGTCAGGTCTCGGAGGCCGCCCTCGCCGGACGCAGCTTCCCCCGCTTCTCGCCGCGTCTCAAGTCCCGAGCGGTCAAGCTGGCGGCCGCCGCCGCGATCGTGGGGTACTTCCGGCACGAGCGGGACGCGACGTTGCCGGTGGGGTCCGAGGAGACCGAGCTCTCCCGGTCCTTCTACGAGGAGGAGATCCGTGTCCGCGAAGGACGGCGGGGCATCGCCCGGTAAACGGCGTCGGGGGGTGCCTCCCCCGAAGTATCGGTTACCGCCCGGTGACCTGGTCCGCAGCGTCGCCCGCCGGCAGCTGGGAAGGATGGGACAGGCCGCCCGCTCCCAAGCCGGGCTTCGTCGCGCGGTGTTGCCCTCCCTCGCCTCGAAGGATCCTCTGTTCGTGCTGGGCGGCTGGCGACTCCGCAAGATCCTGCTCGATTCGCCCGGAATCCGTGTGGATGTCCGGTACGCCGAACGTCCCACGCGACGACCGCTGCAGCGGTGCCCCGTCTGCCGTTCCCCGGTGCGGCCGATCCGGAACCGGACCCTCGAGGGGGACCGCGTGACGCTCGGGTATCGATGCACCCATTGCGCGTACTGGACTCACCTCCGTCGCCGGGTTCCGGTGCGCTACCGATTCGTTCGCGTGGGGCTGGATGGGGAGCCCCTGGACCCGGTCGAGTAACTGCCCGACACGAGAACTAAGAGCCGGCGCAATCTTCGATACTCCATGACGGTAGCGCGAGGCCCGACCTTACTGGGCCGGATCCGGCTACCGGTCCGAACCCGGCGGTTGCTACTGCGTCCCCCTCATCGCTCGGACGTGCCGGCCCTCGTGCCGTTGGTCGGAGACTGGAGAGTGGCCCGACCGACCCGGATCCCTCATCCTTACTCCACGCGCGACGGGTATGCCTACGTCCGTCGAGCGACGCAGGACCGTCGGAAGGGTACCAACCTTGCCCTTCTGATCCTCGACAAGAAGGACGGCCGGCTCCTGGGCGGCACAGGGATCCACCGGATCGATTGGGCCGAACGATGGTTCGAGCTGGGGTACTGGGTGGTCCCTTCGGATTGGGGAAAGGGGATCGCGACGGAGGCGGCCCACGCGGTCTGTCGCGCGGCGTTCCGGACCCTCCGGATGCACCGGATCGAGGCCCACGTCTACTCGTTCAACCCTCGGTCGGCGCGCGTGCTCCGCAAGATTGGTTTCCGGCTCGAGGCCCGCCTTCGGAAAAGGCACCGCGACGGCCGAGGTTGGGTTGACGAACTGGTCTTCGGGCTCCTCGAGGGCGAGCTTCGCCCACCCCACTGAACCGTTCAGAGGTTCTGCAGCATGACGCGAGAGGCGTTCCCGTCGACGAGCAGCACCGCGGGCTTTCCCTTGTGGTCAAGGTTGAAGTACCACACGGGCGCGTGCAGGAGTTCGGGCTCACCGACCTCGACCTGGGATTGCAGGGAGCTCACGTTGAAGTGCTTCTTGCGCACAGCATCCGCCTGCATCTGGGCCACGTAGGCCCGGGCCGCCGCTTGGGCTTCCGCCTCGCCGACATCCCCGTTCAGGACCGTGGCGCCGCCGGGGATGTTCTCCTTCTTGTACGGTTGACGGGCCTGGAGGTTGAACTGGTAGCTCTTCGGCTGGTACTCGGTGTATCCCTTCACGGCGACGACGGGGAACTGATAGTTTCCGCTCATCTGGTCTTGGCGCGTGGGGCTCATTCCCGAGCCGCCCATCACGGGGACGAAGACTTCGCCCCGACCCCGGCTCAGGGCGTTCCCGATGAGCGCGCTCGCGGCCATCGTGCCGATCGTACCGCCGGCCGGCATCGCGCCTTCCTGGTAGCTGAACCTCGTCGTCGCGGCGCTCGGGACGATCCAGTACGGCGCGAAGACGAACTTCGCCTCGGTCACCTTGGAATCCTCGAAACGATGGCCGTGGAAGAATCCGGCGTCCATGCTGGCTCGCACGATCTTGAGCGCCGTGTCCTGGTCGAGGAGCTGGGGCATGAGCATCGAGTGCTGGGTCACCGGCTTCCAGCCGGTGCCGGCGATCGAGACCGTGGCGCCGCAATATTGGCACGTGAGCACGGCGTCCCCGAGGCCGGGCTGAAGCGGAGCGCCGCACGACGGACACTTGAGGTCTTTCGGGGCGGTCGGCGCGGCCGGGGGCGGTGGAGGTGGGGGCGGGGCGCCCATCCCTGCCATCCCGGGCGACCCGTACGCACCGCCGGCGGTAGGGGGCGAGGTTCCCGACATCGGGGCCCCGCAACGGTAACAGAACTGGGCGTTGTCCGGTACCTGGGTTCCACATCGAGAACAGTACACGTCCGCTTCCTCCGGGGGCGACCGACGCGTACGATTGGCGCGGTCCTAGGTCATAGGGTTACCGCAGTTCGGACAGAACTTCGAGCTAGCCGGGACCGGGGTTTGGCATTTCGGACAGGGCCGGGTAGCGGCGGAGGCAGGCGCGGGGGCGGCCGCCCCACAATTCGGACAGAACTTGGAGCCGGCGGGGATGGCCGTGCCGCACTTGGCACAGGGAGTACTGGGGCCTGTCGGCGTCGAGGCGGCCGGGGCCATGGTGAAACCGCAGCTCGGGCAGAACCGGCTCCCGGCCGGAACCAGCGCCCCACACTTAGGACACGGGGTGGCTCCCGCCGCCGCGGCCTGCATTCCGGGGGCCATCGAACCCGCCATGACTCCGCCCATGCCGAAACCGGCGCCCAGTCCGACGCCCGCTCCGACGAGGGTGCCGGCGCCACCGCTCGGGTTCGCGGCGGCCGTCGTCAGCGCTTGGCCGGCCTGGTACTGCATGTAGTTCACGCCCAGCACGCCCATGGAGGACCGCAGGTCGATCGACTTCTGAACCTCTTCCGGCAGGTTGATCGAAAGGCCCTGGATCTGCTGCAGGAAGACGCCGAGGACATCGAGGTGTTGGGGAGCCGCGCCCAGCACGGCCTGCTCGATCGTCATCAGATTGGCCGCCAGGTCCGTGACGCGCATTCCCTGGTCCTTCATGTGGCCCAGGGTGTCGTAGACCAGCAGCACGAGCTGATCCCGGAGCCGGCCATCGACGTCGGCCTGGCTCGTGGCGCCGAACGTCCCGACGAACTGGTTGATGAAGATGTCCGGCTTCGCAACCTTCCACCGATAGTCTCCGAAGACCCGGAGCTGCACCAGACCGAAGTCAGGGTCCCGGAAGACGTACGGTTCCGCGCTGCCGAACTTGCCGTCGAAGATGCGCCGCTGCAGGTAGTAGACCTCGGCCTCTTGGCGGACGCCGGAGAGGGCCTGGATGACGTTTCCAATGATGCCGACGCTGAGCGAGGTGAGTCCGTACCGGCCCGGGGTGTCGATGTACGCCAGCGCCTTGCCGTCCCGATAGAAAACGGCGATCTCGTCCTCCCGGACGACGATGTTGTCGCCGTACCGTATGTTGCGCGGGACGCGCCACATGACGTTCCCGCCCTTGTAGATATCCTCCCACGCCACCGTGGTGGCGCCGAACAGGCTGCCGCCCTTTGCCGGGACCGGTGCGTTGCCGACCATCGACTCTCGTTGCTCCTACTGGACCATGATGCCTTCGACGGCGCGTATGCGCTGCGAGAAGGCGTTCTGCAATACCTGGACTTGGCCCCGCAGGTTCTGGATGGAGGTCCGGAGCGCCTCCTGGTCGCCCGAGGCTGCCGCCGCCTGGATCGGCGGAGCTAGAGCGGCCAGCTGGTCAGAGGCCTGAACGAAACCGTAGTCGTACTCGTACAGCTGGTCGAGGCGCGATTGCTGGAAGCGGATGTTGGCCGAGATGCCCGAATAGCCCTGTTCGGCGTGCCGAATGCGTCCCGCCAAGACCTGCAGGTCGGATAGGATCGTCGCGAGGTCCGTGAGGCCCGCGTACTGGTTCATCCTCGACATCGTCGCCCGCGTGTCCTGGAGACTCGATAGGACGCGGTCGACCTGGTTCGCGACCTGGATCCGGAGCTGGCTATCCGCCGCCCGGATATCCTCCATCTGGCGGTAGCCTCGGAATCCGGGTACCATGAGCTGGAGTCGCTTCAGGACGCCCTGATCCTGCTGCACGGTCTGGCGAATATCGACCGGGGGTTGGGCCGGCGCTGTGGACGGTGCCTTGGGGGAGGAAGACCCCGCCATCGATGCACCGCATGCCGGACAAAACTTCGTCCCGGCCGGCGCAGACGCACCGCAGGCCGGGCAGGTCAGCATCGGCGGCGCCGCGGGGGCAGCGGGTGGAGCGGGGGGAGGCGGCGGTGGAACCGACGGGGCAGCCGTCATCGGCTCGCTCCCGGCGGGGCCGCAGAGGAGGATTCTTCGGGCGGAGACGCCGGCACGTTGGGCCGCGCCGTTGTGTAGTCGAAGGCCGAGCGAGGCGTCGAGGCGCGCCACGCCTCTCGCCGCATCTCGCGCTGCTGGGCCATCCGGGCCGACCCGGCGCCCCAGGCGGCCAAGCCCGCTACGATACCGATCAACACGACCACGATCACGAGTCCCGTGAGCTCGAGGACGACGCCGATAATGGACATCGAACCGGCCAGGACGAGGGACCCCACGAGCAGGGCGAATCCCAACCCGGCGTACCCCCAAGAGAGGGCCTTCAGGGCGCTCGCGGCGCGCGTGAAGGCGCGGCCGACGGAAGTGATGAGAGCGAATACGAGACTCACGATGCCGATCGTGGCGAGGGCGAGGTAGTGGCTGTACTGAGGAAGTGCGTACCAGATCAAGACGAACAACAGAACCGACGCGGCGGCCAACGCGATCGAGGCCACGATGCCACCCGTCGACGTGCCGCTCGTGGGCGTTCCTGGGGCCGACATGTCGTATCGAACGGAGAACCCTCACGTGGCTATATCAGGGTTGACTCCCGCCGGGGAAACCGGTCGGTTCAGAGCCGAGGTTCGTCCTCGGTTTTCGGCCGGGGCTTTTCGGCGGACGTCGGGGTCTCCGCAGGCGGCGCTGCGTGCGACGAGCCGGGTTTGGCCGCGTGGGCCCCCGTGGATTCGGGATGCTTGGTCAGTTCGCGGCTGGGCCCAACCGGCGGTGGATGGGCTGGGCCTTTTCCTCCATGGTTGGCGGACGCTGGCACCGTCGTCGGTCGTGTCGGCTTTTCCTCCGACGGTGGCTCGACCGCGCGCGAACGCCCGGAGAGAGACCGGAACGGGTTGAGGGATGACAGGCGACGTTCCTTGGCCGCCGGACGACTATGGGGTGCGTGCTCGAGGGGGGTGCTGTTCGCCATTGTGACCGGTTGGCCACATTTCGGACACGAGTGGAACTGGGCGATGCACTGCTGGCACAACGGAGTTCCGCACTCGTGAAGGACGGAGGCGATTCCGCCGCACCCGTGGCAGCGGGCCACACCGGCGACCGGGGGTGGCGGGCGGCTCGTGTGCGAACCGGCGCTATTGTGCACCGGGCTTTCGGGAAACGGAATCTCGTCGTCCGCGAGCATCGCAGCCGAGCTCGCCGCGGCCGGCGTAGATACGGGGCTCCGCCCAGACGCCGGCGGTCCCCCTTGGAATTCCGGCGTGTACGCCGCGAGATCGAGCGCTGGCAACGGGGCGTGAACCGCCCGACCGGCGGATTCTACCGCCTTGATCACCTTGGCCTTGAAGACGCCGATCCGGAGCGACTCCACGAGTCGGAAGAGACTCCGCTGGGCTTCGGGCAACTGCAGGGCCTTCCGGGCCAGCTCCTCCACGTCGGGGGTGAGGTGGAGGTTCTCGGGTTTGAGGTCCATCTCGAGCACCGAGTGGAGGTATCCGAACAGGCGCTGAATCTGGCCGAGGGTGTACGTCGACGGAGCGAGCACCGCCACATCGGCGAGCGTCAGCCCCCGGTTCTCGACCCCCGCCGGCCGGCTCTCGAGGGCGCTGTGGATGAGATGATAGGACGCGACCTCGAGGTCCTGCATCTCTTGCGTAGGAAGCCGCTCCACGTCGACCCGGGGCGACCGGGAGAGCACCTGCAGGACCGGGTCCAGGAGGTCAAACGGCACATGGAGCGTGACGAACAGGTCGTTCTTCGTGACCGTCCGATTGAGCCGGGCCTCCAGCAGGAGCGCGTCGCGGCCGTGCTTTTCGATGGTGGAGTCCCGGGTGCGCTGTTGCGCCGCCTTCCGTCCCTCCTTCGCAGCCTCGAAGTCCGAGTCGAGGGCCAGGGCGCGGTCAAAGCTCGCGCGCGCCTCGTCCGGCCGTCCGACCATCAAGAGCGCCACACCCTGGCTCGACCACGCGTACTTGTTCCCCGGCGCCAGTTCGCTGGCCCGGGTGTACAGGGTCAGCGCTTCGTGGCCGTGACCGAGCTTCTCGGCGATGAACCCCGCCCGGAGCAACAGTTCCGGATCCGTCCGGTCGAGCGCGATCGCGTGGGCGTAGGCATCCGCGGCTTTTTCCCAGGTCTCCTGCCGGACGTGGAGCTCTCCCAGGCGCACCCAGAGAGGCCCGGATTTCGGGAGCGCCTCGACGCCCCGTCGGATCACCTCGGTGGCGAACGGAAGGGAACCGAGAGCCGCCTCGGCCTCGGACAAGAGCAGGAATAGCTCCGTTTGAGGAGGCTGGAGCGGGAGAACGCTCCGGATGAACGTCCGCGCCTCCTCCGGTTTTCCCTCATCGAGAAGACTTCGGGCCAGTCCCCGGATCGCCTCCGGCGACCGAGGCTCGATCTTTCGGATCGCCTCGTAGGCCGTTTGGGCATC
>JASHPV010000140.1 GCA_030037875.1 Thermoplasmata archaeon | reverse complement strand
GTTCGCGAGCCTGCTAGTGAGATGGGAGCGAACAGGGAAGACTCGCGGATTCGACGATCGCCCCGCAAACACTCAAAGGATTGCGCCCCGCACTATCCTTCTCTACTCCCTCCCAGTGCTCCTATCGACTGTGCTCACGACAGGAGCCTTCTATGTTGACCGACTCGTACTCGCATCGATCGGCACACTATCCGAGGTGGGCGTCTACAACTATGCCGTCCTGATTGCGAGCGGCAGCCTGTTCGTCATTTCCCCGTTCTATACGATACTGGTCCCCAGAATATCGGCCCTCTTTGGCCGAAACTTGCTCGCCGATGTCCGAGGGCTCGCTCGAACGTCCAGCAGTCTGGTTGCAATCATCTACGTTCCGTTCGGGCTCGGTATCGCCGCGATAGGCCCTTTTCTACTTCGTTTGTTGGTCGGGCCCGCCTTTGTTCCCGCGAGCGTTCCGATGGCTGTCCTCCTCGTGATCACTGCGATTTTTGTTCCCCTCACGGTTCTGGTGAGTTTGGCCTCCGGGATCCGTCGGACTACCGCCCTCGCCCGGGCTTCGGCAGTGGCGCTCCTAGCGAACGTCATCTTGTGCATTGTCTTAGTGCCCAGGATAGGAATCACGGGGGCCGCCCTCGGCAATTCGGCTATGTCTTGGGCTTCGTTCGCGGTCTTGTATCTTGAATTGAGGGGAACGCACCTAGTTCAGTTTAACGTCAGATCGATCGCGCGAATCTGGCTCGCGGCAGGGGCCATGTTTGTCGTTGTGGCCGGGGCGCTGGCAATTCTCCAGTACAGGCCCATCTTCGTTGTTCTGTTCGTAGTCGCCGGTGCAGTGATTTATCTGGCCGTTCTTCGGCTCTCCCGGGCGCTCACCGATGATTCGGCGGAGGCCCTGATTAAGTTCCTTCCGCGCTGGGCCGCCGCGTTTCGTTCGATTGTCTGCTGGGTCGCCGCATGCGACGATTGCGACCATGGAGAGCGAATGCGTCGGCCGGCCCTCTGAATACTCTCTGTTTGGAAACTGAAAAACTCGCGGGCGTCCCGGCGTGGGATTTCAGCCAAGCAGCGCCCGATCCGCCGGGATCGGGACGGCCAAACAGATCAGCGCCCCGGCTCTGTGACGGCTCCTAACACCGTAAGCCTCACTATGAGCGAAGCTCGCGAGCGGGCTCAAACGAAGGGAGGGACCGAGCTGTGGTCAGCATATTTTCTGGGATGGACTGGCTACCGTGTGAGTCACGGCGAACTGAGGCGTACCCGCGCCAGCCCGTCCGTGCGTCATTCGGTTCGAATTTTCGGAAAACCCTTTAAGAGGCGGGCTCGTCGAAAAGAGCTGGTGCAATGAACGAACCGGGGCCCCCGAGACTCAAGATCATTTACATTCTCGGTTCCACTCAGTCCGGGTCGACGATCCTCGATATGGCGGTCGGGACCGCAAGTTCGGCAGTCTCGACCGGCGAGCTCGGGCACATCTTCTGGGCCTTCGAAGCAGCCAGAGAGGGGAGCTCGTCAGTCACTGTGCCGAACTGTTCTTGTGGCCTCCTCGTAACTCAGTGCCCGCTGTGGTCCGTGGTCTGGGCGGAGATGGCCGCGAGAGGCAACCTGCGAGAGTTTGAGGAGGAAAACCGCCGGTTTGAGACCACCGCGCTTTCTGTTCCGACAGCGGTGGCCGCTCGGCTTGCACACTCGCGTGCCTTTGCGAGGCATCTGGACGAACTTGGATCGATGCTGCGGTCCGTGGCGCGAAATGCTTCGGCTGGGATCATCGTGGACTCGACTAAGGACCCGGGTCGCGGATGGCTCTATTCGCTCCTACCAACCCCGGAGTTCGACGTTCGGTTCATCCACATGGTACGCGACGGGAGAAGTGTGCTGTCGTCTATGATGGTCACCTCGCAACCCGATCGTTTCAATTCCGCGCCCTCGCCCTGGCCGCCTCCCGCCGCAGCTTTCTTTTCCACGCTCCACTGGATTTACATGAATCTGCACGCGTCGATTTTGGGGCGCGCGAATCGAGATCGGTACCTGCGCATCCGTTACGAAGACCTCGTAAGTCATCCGCTAGAGACGTTGGAGTCGATCGAAGCATTCGCGGAAATCGATCTAAGCGAGTCACGAAAAAGAGTAACCGCGGGAAAGCCGCTTTCTTCTGGCCATCTCCTCTGCGGTAACCGTTCGAAAACCGCGCCGACGCTGAAGGTGCAAGCAAGTGGTCGGAGCCGGTCGTCACTCTCGCGGGGACCGGAACTCATCTTTCTCCTACTGGCTGGGTGGCTTCAGTGGTACTACTTGCGCCCTTCCGTGCCTAAGGGACCGACTGGGTTGCGGACCCAAAAAGCGCGCCGAAATTTGACTTCCTCACATTTTGAAGGCGAAAAGAGAAGCTAGCCTGCTCGGTTTCCTGCAACACCGCCTCAGGGGATTTGTTGCCGCAATGGGCATGGCGTAGGAGCCGGATGACCAGTCATCTAGCGTGCCCCGACGCGGCTTTCGAAACATCCTAACGTCCCCTTGTCGGACTCGGTCCCACGCTTGGGGTGCCGGTAACACGCGCCGGCAACGAAGTACCGCAGCAACCAGGTTCTATGAGTCACTTGAGGGATGGGGGACCGATGCTGCCGGTCCGTCGCCGCGTTCGGTTGATCGATGCCATGGTCGAGGCTCTCGTGAGAATGGCGTTACCCAGGCTGGGTACGGTTAGATACGTCGCCAGAACGGCCGCGTAGAATGCCCTCGAAGGTTCTGGGTACATCGCGCGAGGATGGCGGAGGAGGAAGTCGAGATATTCCATAAAGGCCGAGAGAACCTCGACCCGCGGGCGTCCCTTTTCGAGCTCACTCAAGAATTCAGACCATAAGGCCCGCTTCTCTGCATCCCTCACGCGTATCCAAAACTCCGATGGCCAGGGAGACGGTGCGTATTCCTGGGCCAGTCGGGCCGTCGTCGTCACCGAGTCCAAATCATCCGCCGCGCGTGCTGCCTGCGCGGTCCAATTCGGCGAGCTTGTACGGTACCGGGTCAAGCGCTGATCATCCATGTAGATTCCCGTTCCGGAAAGCAGTGCGATGAGGTACAGTCGAACATCGGGCGCATGATGCGCGGTCGCCAGAAGGGGACCGAAGGGACCCGTCCACAGAGTCCGGCGAACCGCCATGCTGCTCATATTGAACCACGGATGGCACTTCCGTAGCAGGCGGAACGAAGAGGGATCGCTCACGGAGAGCCGATCGAGAGGGCCGGTGCGATCCAACAACGAGTCGAGTTCCAGCGGCTCGTAGAGTGCAAGTGGCACCGGCTTATTGTCGAGATCGACAAGTTTCACGCGGTTTCGGTAAAAACCGATGTCCGGGCGGTCGTCAAAGATTCGAACCACGTGGTCGAGGCGCGACGGCTCGAACTGGTCATCATCATCCAGGAACGCTACCAGGGGCGCGCGCGTTAGGGGAAGCGCACGCCAGAGCTGAAGGCCGACGCCCACATCGTAATCGTGGTAGACGCGGGCTCCCAAGTTCGCCAGTACTTTCTCTTGCTCCGGCGATCGATACCCCTTCGTGACCACGATATCCAGTTGATCCGGGTTTAGGCCGGATCGGAGCACCGATTCCACCGCCCCCACGATGAAATCGGGTCGAAGGTGCGCCGCCACCACGACAGAAATCACAGGTTCCGAGCCATCAGTGCTCACAGGTCCCGAGGATCTCCCCGCTGTCCCCGGCCGAGGCTGGAGGAGTATCGGGTGATCGGGAGCCGTGGGGCCTTTCAGGAACTCTTCGGATACGAATCCCACCCGATTCCCGTCGGAGGTCCTGGCGGTCCGAGCAGCTTGAGTCATGTCGCCTCGGATTCAGAACACGGCTAAGTGTGCTGCGAGTCTAGAAGGACACGCTCGGTCCCGCGCGGTGCGGACGCTAGTTGCATCCCGTTTCCAGCAGTCGGTCTCCGCATAGATTGGCTTATCCGAACTAACGCTCGGGGCTGATCTCCCCTTGGTCGCTCGGAAACCGCCCCAGCATTTTGTCGGGAATGAGCAGATACAACCCACTCCGTGCCGGAGGCAGTTAAATTCTGCGCTACCCTCCCGGCCCGACGGACCCCTACCGGGAATGTGACTGACAATTCGACTCAAAAGAAGGATTCCCACCCCATGTATCCTCCTTTTATTGCCGCGGCAAGGTTCTGAAAGTAATGCACATTGCCGTAACGGGTTCGTCGGGGCAGATCGGCTCGCGACTTGTGGCGCATCTCGCGCGAACTCACGAGGTTAGCGGATTCGATCGCCGACCGGCCCCGCAGTCCCTCCCCCTGGACATCGGATTGCCGGAGGCGATTGTCGCATTGAAAGGGTTTGACACAATCTTCCATCTGGCCGCTTCAATCTTCGTAACCGAGAGCGTTGAAAACCCGCCGCTCTACGTGCGAGACAACATCGTAGGGACCGTCAACGTGCTCGAAGCCGCACGGAGAGGAAAGGGGCGCGTGGTGTTCGTCTCCAGTGCCGCGGTGTACGGCGAACCCCAGCACCTGCCGATTCCCGAATCACATCCCACCAAGGCGACGAGCCCGTACGGGCAGACCAAGATCACCGGCGAAGAATTCGCTCAACTGTACCACCACCTCTACGGGCTCGACGTGTCGATCGTTCGTCCCTTCAATGTTTATTCCGAGGACCTCGCGCCGAACAATCCCTATTCGGGTGTCATCGCCACCTTCATACGGAACGCACGGGAGGGCCGATCGCTCATCATTGATGGAGACGGTCAGCAAACGAGAGATTTTGTGCATGTTTCGGACGTCGTCCAGCTGCTTGCGCTCCTCTTGAAGCACAAAGGAGGGGCGGACATCTACAATTGCGGCGCGGGCGGCGTCACGCGGGTACTCGACCTCGCCGAACTGATTCGGGGCCGCTACGCGCCCAATATCTCGATCGAGCATGGTCCGCCTCGGCTCGGAGACATCCGGCACCTCACGGCGGACATTGCGAAGGCGCGAGCCCTCGGATATGAGCCCCAGGTCGACCTCGCCAGATGGATTCAGGCCACGCCACTCACCGCGTTCGCTTAGCCTCCCCGATCTTGGGGCAGCGCCGGATACTTGGACATCCCAGAAATTCGAGAGACCATCCGCCCTCCGAGAGGCGATGCGGATGTCAAGGTCCTTGCCGTCGAACCCCCCCGACGATTCGCTGCAGCCAGGAGGTTCTCATCGGTAGGCCTAGAGCGACTCGTGGAGTTCTTAACAGGCGATTGACGGAAGAAAGAAGAGCTCTCATCGCTACTACAACCACGCCGGGTTGCGTAATCCGGAGTTCCGAGAGGGAGATGGAGACGCTCCGAGTCTGTCTGCTCGCCCCCGATTTCTTGCCTGTTTGGGGGGGAGCCGGCACTTATTCCGTCGAGCTCGCGCGAGAGATAGGTCGGATGGTCGATCTGACCGTACTGACGCTGGAACGTCACAACGACGCCGGCAGCGTGACCCAAGCCCAGATGGAGGAAACGCTGCAGCACCGAGCCCGTGTCGTCGTGATCTCAAGCGCGCGGGACACGTTCCGCTACAACGCGGGCTTCCAGATGGCGGTGCTACGGAAACTTCCCCAACTCGTTCGACAGGAGCGATTCGACCTCGTCCACTCGAACCATGCCCATATGCCCGACCTGCTCTACGGAAGCCTCTACCACTCGCCGCAGACCGTGCGGACCGTGCACAGTACAATCCCGATGCAGTGGGATGAGATTCGTTTTGCCCAAAAATTCGGAGGAGGGCTCCACGAGTCCGAACGCTGGCAAGTGGCATTAGAACCCTTTCTTCGCGCGTGCGAACGATTTGTCTTTGCGCGTCCAGGCCCGATTCTAACGGTGTCCGAGTGGATGAAGACCCAGATGACGGATCGCGGGATGCCGGCCGACCGGGTGCGGGTAATCTACAACGGCGTACGGACGGACCGGTTTGGTCCGGACGTGCCGGGAAGGCGGCGGCTGGTCGAACAGCCCGATGCCCTTGTGGTCCTGTTCACGGGGCGACCGACGCTCTTCAAGGGAGCGAGAGTCTTGCTCGATGCGATGCCTCTCGTTTGGAGCGAGGTACCGAACGCCTTTTTCGCGTTCGCGGGTGGATCGGCCGCGGAGACCAACGCGCTGCTTGAACAGCGACCAATTCCGAGGGACCGAATCGTCCTACTCGGCCGGCTGGGATACGCGGAACTGCCCGGCATATACGCTTCCGCGGATGTGGCCGTCAACCCCACGTTCGTGGACAATGTTCCGTTTGCCATTCTCGAGACGATGGCTTCTGGAGTCCCGACGATCGCCTCCCGTGTGGGAGGGATTCCCGAGGTGATTGTCGATGGCGAAAGCGGCCTCCTCGTTCCCGCGGGATCTCCACGCGCCCTCTCGGAAGCCCTAATCTCTCTGTTGCAGGACCCTGCTCGACGGAGAGCAATCGGACGCGCAGCCCGCGCACGAGTGGAAGAAAAATACACCTGGAATCAGACAGCTCGTGAGACGTTGGACTCCTACCAGGGTTGTCTTCGGAACGGGAACTGAGCGAGACGTCCCGATCTAGAACTCGCCTTCTCTCGACCCGGCGGTCTCGGTGTCTGGCCAAGAGCAAGAGCGTCACGTGGGTCGATGTTAGACTGAGGTGAGTTTGTCAGGCCGCTTGCGGCCTGGCAGCGGTGACCGTCCTGGTCCTTCGCAGGCGGCGTCAGGGATTGAAACCTACAGCGCCCGCTCCCCCACCCGGTTTAGCCACCGGATCGGGGTGCGTGCATTGCCTCGCCTAAAGTTCCTGTTGCCTTCCGGCGCCGGCAAGTCGTCTTCGTCGTGACCGCAACGATTCCCCCCCTTGGACACCGCCACGAATAGCTTCTAAGCGTTCGCCGTCCCTGACGCCCCTCGGAATGACCGATGCGGGATTGCCCAGACCGCAACCTCCTGCCGACTGGAATGGGCCGGCCCCCGATGCGGTCGTCCTCGCTGCAGGACGCGGCAATCGACTACGGCCGCTGACGGATTCTCTTCCCAAAGTCCTGGTTCCGATTTCCGGTAAACCCCTGCTCGTCTATCACCTGGAGGCGCTCCGGTCGGCCGGAGTTCGCCGTGTGGTTTTGGTGGTCGGATACCGAGCGCCCCAGGTTCGCCACTTCGTCGGCGATGGCGCATCGTTCGGACTTGAGGTGGATTACGTCGTGCAGGTCGACCCTCGGGGTACCGGCGACGCGGTCCGGGTGGCTCGAGATGAGGTCCATTCGGATTCGATGCTGGTTTGCTACGGCGACGTTTTCCTACCGGATGAGACGGACCTTCTCCGCCGCTTCCTCCGAGATTCCCGGCCAAAGATGGCGGGTGCACAGGTTCGGAGTGGAGGGAGCTTCGGTCGACTGACTACGGAGGTGCGACAGGGAAGAACTGTGTTGGCAGGACTACAGGAAAAGGACGGGCGGCCTACCCCAGCTCTGGTGAACGCTGGGCTCTATCTATTGCCGCGCCGCGTTCTTGACCTCGCAGATCGACTTTCCCTTTCGCCGCGCGGAGAGTTTGAGCTCACGGACGCGGTTCTGTACTTCGCCACACACGAAAGTGAGGTAGAGGTCGTGGATGCCGGTCCTTGGACGGACATTGCCGACGCGGAGGATGTCGCCCGGGCAGAGGCGCTCGCACGGGCCACTTCTTCCCCCATCGACTCGAGGGTCGCCGGCGGCACAGCGTGACGGCGCAGGGTCTCTACGGTGAGGGCCCGGTATCGCTCGACCTGACCCGCGCGGCGTGAGCCTGCCCGTCGAGCAAGCAGAGCGCCCGTCCGACGCGATGCTGTCGGGCCTCACCAGCCAAAGGGAGCCCGGTTGGGATATGCAGAGACTGGGCGTAGAGAATCCCGGGGTCCTATCGAGCTTACCGAGGACGCTGAACCCCGGCACGGGTCAGCGACCGCGTGATCGACCGAGATTCTGACCCCAATCGCGCGATGAAATAGGCGACCAGCCCGACCAGACAGATCTCAGCAACAACGTCGGCCACGATCAGGTATCCATTCAACGTGGTCGTACCCGACGGGGGGATGGTCCCTGGAGTTGTCGGGGAACTGGGGCCTGTCGAGTTGTTATGGCCGCCACCGCCGCCAGTTGTTCCGTTCTCCGTGAACGACACGTCCCGTTCAAGGGCCGATCCGGACAGCGTGACACTGCCACTGCCGGGCGTCGCGGTAAAGTCGACTGGCGCTCCTATGGTGTACGCGTAGCTCCCGTTCGTTTCGTTGAAACTGGCGTAGTTGGTCCTAGAGTCGAGCAGGTCGTCCCCCAGGGTGACCGACCATAGCGTTCCTTCCGGAAGACCGCTCTCGTTGAACGTCACGGAGTACACGTGCACTGTCTGCGTCGAGGAGAACGTGATGTCCTCGGTGGTGTTGCCCTGTACCAAGAGCGATCCAGACGCCGGACTGGCCGTGTATCCCGTTAGCGGCTCGATCGAGTAGTTGTAGGTGCCCTCGCCCGCGGTGAATACGATGGAGTTCGTGACCGAGGACTGACGCGTCCCCGACATGGTCACAGACCAATCCGTTCCAGCGGCGAGGCCGCTCTCGTCGAACGTAGCCGTGTAGGCAGGTCCGGAAGAGGGATATTCCGTCAGCGTAAGCGCGTAGAGACCGGCGTCCCCTGAATCTCCAATGAACTCCGCTTGCAACCACTGGTTCGAGCTAACCGTCACGTTGTTTGTCCACACAGTTGCCGTTCCATACTGACCCGCACCCTCGTCGGTAGCGGTCTGCTTAGTAGAGTATCCTCCGTTCGCAAAAACCTGGAGACCGGTCCCACCATCATCAGGCCACGTGGCCACGCTGCATAGCACGAACCCGCTTGGCTCCTCGACGATCTCCGCCAGCATGGGCGGGGATTCCGGGGTGTTGAGCCATTGAGTGGCCCACGCGTTCTCGACCCGGTAGTAATCGCCCGCGGAGGGGGTCGAATCCGGTATTTTCACGATGGTAGGAGACGTTCCGTTGACCAATGTCACCCCCGGGTTCACGTTGAACGGAACCGATGTGGTGAACGTCCCGCTCTCGGGAGCGACCACCATCACATAGGAGGCTGTGGCCCCGGCCGGAAGTTGCGCAGCGAAGACGGCCTGTACGGCGTAGCTCAACTGGATCGTCTGGTCCCACTGAATGTATTGGGTCAGTCCCGGCGGACCGCCCGTGGTGGAATATCCGCCCGCACCGGAGTAACTGCCCTCCGACCCCTGGTTCGCGACAACGTTCGCCAAAGTATCCATGTTAGGCTGCCACGAGGTGATCGCCGGGTTGATCCAAGTGTAAATGTACGAGTTCATCCACGAGGAAGCGGCTTGACTGTCATTCACCCAAACCTGCGCACTCACTACGTTCCATACAGTTCCGTTGGGTGTCGTGGCGATGGCCTCGCTCGCCTGGTTCTGCGGACCCTGTAAGGTTCCAGTGAAGACGAGGTCGGCCGCGGCGGGAGCCACCACGGGAGCCGACGTGCTTCCCGTGTGAGTCGCCACGGCACTAGTGTTCGAAAGTTGGACAGCCCCAGGGCTTGCCAGCAATAGCGCCAGCACCACCCACAACACCGGCGATCCGCCTAAGAGGGCGAATCCCCTTCCCTTTCGCAGTGATGGATGCATTGTCCGGGAAGGTGCCAGGTCCACTCGCCCAGGAATCAGCCGAATGGGGCGAGAGAAACCGGCGCAGCACCTTGATCGACAAATTTGGGTTATACGTATATATATAGATTGTCGTCCTTTTACCTCGACAGGCCCCTGCGGCCTTCCAAAGTATTGGAATACGCATTACTACGTATACCGTCAACCGTCGCAGGATCGGCGCACCCCGTTTGGGCGACGCCAGCGCCCGCGGGGCTGACCGGACCCCGACCTCTGCACGGCGTCCTCGGCCGACTACCTCTGTGTGGCGTGACAGGGGATGGATCCGTCTACTCAGACGCTGAACGGCCCCGGGGAATGCCCTTCCGATCGGCCCGCACCATTCGCACGGACCACGCGTAGAATCAGGACAAGGAATAGAAGGGTAAGCCTAAAAGCAAGAGCCGAGTTGCAACGCCTGCGTCGATGGCCACTACCGAAGTCGATTCCGACTTCGTTTCGCGCTTGTACGATGCGAAACTTCTGTTCACGGCCGCGGCAGTCTGTATCGTCTACCTCGTAGTCGAGCTTCTTGTCGGCGGGCCGGCCCAAGTTCTACTCGGTCTCTTCGTAATCCTGGTCGCCCCGGGTTACGGTGTCGCGGCGCTGCTTTTCGGACGGGGAAGTCGTTTCCCTTGGGGCGTGCAGATCGCGGTCATCGTATGCCTCGGGGTCGTCACCGAGGCCTCGATCGGTGTGCTCTACTTCGTGGGGGCGCATGGGACTCTGACTTTGAGCCTGCTGATCGGTGTGTTGGGCTACTCCCTATGTATCGTGGCGTCTGTAGTTCAATTGCGTCGGGGTCGGCTTCACCCCCTTTCCAAGGTTTGGGGAAGGATCCGCAGAGCCTTCGCGCTTCCCGGATTCACTGCGGGGCAGAGAGTCGCCGCTTTCGCTCTGCTCGCCGCGATTTTGATGACGTTCGGTACGATCGGTTACCTGTCCACCGTCCATCCGGAGGTCCAGCCTTTGCTTTCGATCGCGGTCCTCGGGCCCGACGGGACGACAAACACACTCCCGACGGTGGTCAGCGCGAACCAGACCGCGGCGGTCATCGTCGAGATCGGAAATGACGGCACCGCCCAAACGCTCAACCTTACCGTACTTTCGGAGCTCACTGGCTCCTCGGGCAGTCCCGAGTCGATTATTCCCTGGACGATGCCACTGCGCCTCGGTCCAGCAATACAGAGCTCAACTGCGATTAGCCTGGCCGCTGGAGCGAGCAATGAAACCACGATCACATTCGCCTTCGCCACTCCGGGCGCCTACTCGGTGACGTTTACCCTTCAAGCTCCTGGGCAGACTCCAGCAGTGGATACCGTACTAAGCGAAACGGTTCGGTAGCGGCGTATGCGCGGCACTGCCGCTGCCGCGTCCTCCCTAGACTATGGCGAACAGTTGGGTTTCTGCGGGTTGAAGAGCAGATCGCTTACTCCAGCGCTTCGGACGGGCCAGATCGTGAGGTCGGTTCGGTCCTACAGAAAGGTCAACCCTGGGGGCCCCCACCAAAGCCAGAGACAGGACGCCAGTCGAAGGCAACGGAGTTCATCGCACGGATCGGTAGAGCGAGAACGCTTCGAATGCTCTGCCTCTCTGTTGGAGTCGCAATGCGTAGTAGCGCGCCTGCCCATCAATCAGGGCGGGGTCGAGGTACGGCCGATCGGCTTGCGTCTTGAACCGGGATAGGGCTTCTTGCTTGATCGGCAGGGTCGCGGTAATGTCGTAGAAGACATTCGGTCGGAAACCGATGCTGGAGGGCGTCTCGTAGAGGAGTATCTCCTTAGTGTATGCCGCCGAGGAGACCACGATTCGATAAGTGGCAAGATGATCCTGATGGGTATCCTCCCCGAACGGGGCGAAGACCGTCATGGCCTGATGGCGCTTCAAGAGCGCCCGGATCTGTCCGACCGCGTTTGCAGTTTGCGCGAGTCCGGCATCGGGAAAACGGAGGAACTCCACCGAGGCGCCGATAAGTTTGGCGCTTTCTTGCGCTTCTCGTTCTCGTTCGATCGCGGGGTCCTCGAACTCGCCGGATGTCATCAACACAATGATGACGGGTTCGTCTCGGGCCAGTCGCGCTAAAGTTCCGAAGCAACCGAGCTCAACGTCGTCTGGATGCGGGCTGACCGCCAGGATGGTCAACGCTCACTCAATCGAATCCCGCTGGTTCCTCGCGGTCGACGCTACCGATCCCCGGTCACTGCCCCCATCTCGACCCTGGCCGACGAATGGATTCCAACGATTTTTCCTGGTAGAATTCGGTGCATTGCCGCACGATCTTTTCTTTGGGGACAACGTTGGCATACGCGTACCAACTCGGACTTCCCGCATAAGAACTCTTGTGCTCCGCGTTTCCGAAATGCGTCCTGCGCGAGAGTTTACGAGCTTCTAGGGCCAACACGGATTCACGAAGTCGCGCGATACCGTCGCAGTGGGCATGGTCCGGAATCGATCGCTACTCTCACATATCACTCGAAGCCCGACGCCCCGTCGTTGCGCCCGGCGAAGGGATCCCGAGTCAGCGGTTTCCAGTTTTTCCTGACTTGGCACCCGAATCTGGCTTCCCGCCCCCTGGAGGCGGAACCGGGGTCATGCCGCGGGCCGGAGTGGTCTTCCGGCGACTCCTCATGAACACGGCAATCCCCGCAAGAACGAGGATGACCACAACGCCGATAGCAGCGTACTCGAGAGTGGATAGCCCGCCGGTCGTGGAATGCGTCGGGGGAAGGCCGTAGGCGAACTCCTGGCCGCTGGCGCACCCCGCATAGATCATATCGTAGGCGATTGTCGAGGGTGCGAGAAAAAGCGAGGTACAGGGGAAAGACTGGAGGATGGTCCCTGTTGTCGCGTTGAGGACGACAAGGTCGTCCCCGCCTCCGACGACGAGCAGTCCGTTCGCGTAAGCGGGGGCCGACCCAAAGCTCCCTCCGGGCAGGGTTTGTTCCCACACCACCGCGCCGGTGGCCGGGTTGAACGCCCAGGCCGCGCCTGAATAGCTCACCCCGTTGATCAGGGGCGGCTCGGCCGTCTGCAAGTATAGCAGACCCTGGCCGAAAGCTGCCGAACCGACAATGTAAGCCCCGTTGTAGATGCGGCCCACCAGGTGGCTCCAAAGTGGTCCGGCCGAAAGGTTGGAGGCGTTCAACACGTAGAAGTAGCCATTCTTGTCGAGGGCCCCGACTAACTCTGTCCCGTTCGAACTCTGGAAAAGAGTCGGCGTCGAGCCGAAATCTCCATCAACCGCCTGCAGGCGGAGGGGGATCGTCCAGTTGGATACCACGTGTGTAATGTTCGCGGCGCTCACCGCGACCAGGGCGTCGGCCCAAGGCTCGAACGGCATGGGGGCAAACGGAGGATACGACGTATTGCTGCCGGTGGCAAAATAGACCGTGCCGGTACTTGGATCGAGCGAAGGCGATCCCCAGACGCTCGCCCCGTCGACGCCGGGTGCCGTCGTGTTGATAAAATTCTGGATGCGATGCGAAGTCAGGTTCACCTGATCGAGTCCTCCCGGCACGAGAGGAGTATCACAGAGGCTCGAGACACCCACGTACGCGAACCCATCATAGATGAGCGGACTCGCCCAGTTGTAGTAGCCCTCGGTGATGTTCCCGATGAGGACCTTCCATTCGATTACTCCCGTGCTGGCGTTCAACGCGTACCAGTACCCGTCGCCTCCCCCTACGTAGAGTGTCCCGTCCTCTACCGTTGGGGTCGATGCGACGCCCTGATGACCGAAGTCCTGGGCGCCGCAGACACCGGTCATATCGTCGGTCCCCAGGTAGGTTCCCCAGAGGACTGCCCCGGTCGAGGCGTTGAGGGCGGTTTCGAAGCCATTCCATGATCCGACGTAGGCTACGTTGTTGGCGAGCGTGGCCTCGGCTGAAATGAGATCGGAGCCATTAGCGGAGATGGTAGGCTCGTCGTAGCTCCAGATCGTCGTCAGATTTCTGGCGTTGGCAGACGAGAGCGTCGTCTCGCCCGAGTTCGCAGAAGTGCGCATGGGGTTCTGTAGATAGGTTGGCCAGTCTCCCCCGCCGACGGGAGGACTCGATGTCGCTGAATGAAGCGTGGAAACGGAGGGCTGGTGGAGGAGGGCTGGCGTTGTGGAAACGGCCGTCGGCGTCGTTGAACTTAGCACGAGTAGCGCGACAGAAATCGCAAGGATGGCCAGGCCGACTTTGCGGAGTCCGGCTCCATGCCCTCGGAATGCGATTATCCTTCGACTCCGCTTCACGGGATCTTGTGTCCTGGGTGCAGCGTCTGACGGCGCGGTATAACCTCCAAAAGGGGGTCTATTTCAAGCTGACCGTCGGAGCCCGGGGTCTCCGGTTGAGCCCGCCATCCCGAGAGAGGGAGGGTCGTCAGCGGACATAACCCTTCTCGAAATTGTTCGACAGGTCGGCCGCGGCAGCTTCTGCAACCCGGCCCGCGGGCTTCTTCACCGATGGGTCCGTCCTCGTCGATGAAGATCGCGCCCGGGACTGATAGTCACGGGACCGTCGAAAACTCAATTTTGGGCTCGCCCTCGTATGAATTCATGCGCCTCTGTCCGGGTCGGCGGTCCTTTCAAAACGAGTGCTATCAGGCCGTTTTTCTAAGGGGCTTCAGCGCCTCACCCCAGGCCACAACTTGGTCCAACATGGTATTCAACGACGCCTCTTTGGAGGCGGCCGGTGCAAATGTCCGGAAGTTTTCGAAATCGGTGGAGAGGGAGAGATAGACCTGGGCCCGAACCGTGGCGACTTGCAGTTCCGCTAGGACAAGTCGAAGCTGTTCCACGGCGCGAACTCCGCCGGCGCTTCCGTAGCTCACGAAGCCCGCGGCCTTGTTGTTCCACTCGGCGTAAATGAAATCGATGGCGTTCTTCAGTCCCCCGGGGATACCGTGGTTATACTCGCCCGTTACGAACACATAGGCATCGAACGAGCGGATCTTGTCGGCCCACACCCGCGTATGCGGCTGGGAATACTTGCCCGCGGAGGCAGGGATCGGCTCGTCGAGAATCGGCAGATGGAAATCCTGCAGGTCCACGAGCTCGAATTCAACGTTCGTTCGCTTCTTGGCGATATCGAAGACCCAGCGCGCTACCGCTTCCCCATTTCGTCCCGGCCGGACGCTTCCGAGGAGGATACCAATCTTGAGCATGCCCCGACCTCCTCTCCCGCGAACGAAGTCCGCCGGGGCACCGATCGTGGACGAGTCGGTATAAGGGCCGGGTTACACACGTGGAACCATAAGGCCCGTTGCGGGACAACGGAACAGCGCAACCAGACTAGCCGGGTCCGCCATTGAAGGTGTAAACGCAGTGAGGTCGAACGCGTCGGACCTCCCGAGTTTCCGCTGGACGGAATCCCGGTCCCCAAGTTTTATAGCCGGGGATTCTCGGTCCCCGGTAGAATTTTTCAGAGGTGCACAATGAAAGTTGTCGCAATTCTGTATCCCGGAGGGCCTTCGGCGAGCAACCCAGAGCTTCTCGGCTGTGCGGAGAACGCCCTCGGCCTTCGCCCCCTGATCGAATCAGAAGGACACGAGCTGGTCGTCCTCACAAACAAGGAAGAGCAGCTCGATGCGCAACTTCCCACGGCCGAGGTGCTCATTACCACGCCCTTCTGGCCAGCGTACGTGACGAAGCAGCGGATCGAGAAAGCCCCGAAGCTCCGTCTGATCATTACCGCGGGCGTTGGCTCGGACCATGTCGACCTTGCGGCGGCGGCCGCCCATGGGATCACGGTGGCCGAGATCACCGGCTCGAACGTGGTCAGCGTGGCCGAACATACCATAATGGAAATCCTGTCGCTCGTGCGGAACTACATCCCCTCCTACAAGCAGGTCATCGATGGGCGCTGGGACATCGCGGAAGCGGCCTCTCGATCGCACGACCTCGAGGGCAAGGTGGTGGGGATTGTGGGGTCGGGGCGGATTGGGCAGCGGGTGGCGGTGCGACTGCGTCCGTTCGACGTGAAGGTTCTGTACTACGATTTCCGGCGTTTGACGACCGTCGAGGAGGAAGTTCTCGGCATCCGGTACGCGGTGCTGGATCAACTAGTCCCGCAGTGCGATGTGATCACTATCCACTGCCCGTTGACACCCGAGACCGATGGTCTGTTCAACCGGGACCGATTGTTTGCAATGAAAAAGGGGGCGTATCTCGTGAATACTGCCCGGGGAAAGATCGTGGACACGAAGGGGCTCGTGGAGGCAATGGAAAACGGCCACCTGGCGGGGTACTCGGGGGACGTTTGGTATCCGCAGCCGGCGCCGCCCGACCACCCCTGGCGGAAGATGCCGAACCATGCCCTCACCATCCATGTATCCGGGACCTCTCTAGAAGCGCAGAAACGCTACAGCGAAGGAGCTAGGGACTGCTTGATCCGGTACTTCGCCGGAAAGCCGCTAGAACGGGATTACCTGATCGTCGAAGGCGGCAAGGTTGTGAGCCCCAGCTACAGCTTTGCCTTCAAGCAGTAGCCACCGGATTTCGGCACGCCGGGAAACAGAAGGCCCTCGGGCCTTCGAGCCGTTCGTACGGGAAAGCGGGTACTCGATCCCCGATCTCACTCCTGGGAGAACCTCTCTTGCAGGGCTCTTCCATTCGAACACCGTCCTCTAGCTTTTTGCCCCCGCCGGGTTGGACGCTCCCGGCGCAGTGGTTTTCATGATTGCGATCACTTGGGAATTGATTCTCGGCTCCGCCCTTATCGTGGTATCTTTTGGCCTCGTGGGCGAGGGAGTCGCTCGCCTCATCCGGAGGTTCGGCAAGCGAGCCGGTATCAAGGACGCGGCGTTGGCCGTTGTTCGGGACCTGATACGAGCGATCTGGGTCATCCTGGCCATCGTGGCCGTCGCATTCTTTACGAATCTCGCTTCGGACCTCACCCTCATCGCGGTTTCCACCGTCGGCGGACTGATCGTCTCGCTCGCCTTGCAAGCGACGCTCTCGAACGTTATCGCCGGTCTGTTTATGCTCGAGGATGGAACGCTTCGCGTGGGTGATGAAATCACGTACTCCGGCACCCATGGAAAGGTCATTCGCATGACGCTTCGGAACTCCTGGATCATGACGGACAAGGGGACGATCGTTGTCGTATCGAATTCAAATCTGATGGGAGGACCGCTGGCCATTCAGTCGGCCACGCCCCGATTGCTTAGGAGACACGGTCTGGAGAGCACGCTTCCGTCTGCGAGCGCCACGGACACCCACGGGGAGAAATCCACCCGAAAAGGCCCGGAAACGGAGGTCCAAAGTAGTTCTGGCGAGGGCAGGGGCCCCCCGTCCGGGGAGCCCCCCAAGAATCTTCCTGCAAGGGACGCAGAAGCGGAAGGATCCTAGTTGATGATAGGCAGGGGACGCCTTCGACGGTCCATGTCCAGCGAGAACGGGGATGGCCGCACTCTGGACCGGATGCGCCTGGCCCATCTCCTGGCCCGGGAGCTCACACGGTTCGAAGATG
>JASHPV010000139.1 GCA_030037875.1 Thermoplasmata archaeon | reverse complement strand
TCCTCATGTGCGCGACGGCGGGCGGCGCCGCGGACCTCCGCGCGGCGCTCAAGTACGTCCTCGAGCACACCTCGCCGGTCCTCCGCCTGCGATTGCGCGAGCTCTCCAAGGCCGGCGATTTCAAGAGCAAGGAGTACCGCGACCTGGCGGCTCGGATCATGGCGCCCTTTTCGGAGCGCTTCTCCGCGTCCCCTCCTCCGGACCTCCGGGCCACCAAGCTGAGCGAGGAGGTCTATCGGGCGATGCTCACCCGGACCGGGGACGAGTTCGTCGTGGACGGTACGATCTCCCGGTGGGACGGCCGGAGATACTACTCGAAGATTTTCCTTCCGATGCTCGTCCTGGTCGGTCGTTACGATTACCTCCTGGACGCGTCGATCGATATGGCGAACCGGATCCGGACGGCCCATCTCCGGATCCTGCCCCGGAGCAGTCATTACCCGGTGCTCGAGCAACCCCGGGAGTTCCTGGGGCAGCTCTCCGAGTTCCTCGAGGATGTCACCGGGGACTGAGCGGGGCTCGGCGCGTCATTCCCCGCCCCGGAGCTCAGAAGTAACGCGCGACCGGAACGACGCTTCCCCACCGAGTTCCCCGGCCCGGCAAAAGGTATATAGCGACCCTTAACTGGCCGCTCCCCTTGGCTTTTGCGACAATGGCTCCGTCCACGTCCCATACCGGTGGTCGTGGACGAGCGGCGGGTCCGCAGATCCGCTCGGAAGATTTCACCCGGTTCGAACGGGCCCGGATTCTCGGCGCCCGGGCCCTCCAGATCTCCCTGGGGGCGCCCTTGCTGGTCGAGACGCCATCGGGACTGATCGACCCGGTGGAGATCGCAGAGCTCGAGTTCGGCGCCGGCGTGATCCCGATCACGGTCCGCCGAACCCCGAAGGAAGACTAAGCGGCCGGGTGCGGTCTCATACACCGGCCGCGTCCAGCGCGTGCGAGCACTCGCACGTTCGGGGCGCATCCAAGCGGGGCAGCAGGGCGCCCACGACGTTCTGCATGCGCGCCACGTTCGCGTGCATGACGCGGACGATCTCGTGCGCCTCGACGGGATGGTCCGCCCAGACGTCGTAGTCGGTCACCATCGCGAGCAAGCCGTAGCAGAGCGCCCGCTCCCGGGCCAGGGTGACCTCGGGGACGAGGGTCATGCCGATGATGTCCGCGAACCCCCGGAAGAATCGCGATTCCGCCCGGGTGGAGAAACGAGGTCCCTCGACGCACACGTAGGTCTTGCCTTGGTGGAACTGGGTCCCGATGCTCTGCCCCGCCGTCACGGCCTCGGACAGTACCTGAGGGCAGAAGGGGTCGGCCATCGAGATATGGTACGTCTTCCCGCCATCGTAGAACGTCGTGGGTCGTTGTTTCGTGAAATCGACGAACTGAGTCGGGAGCACGAAGTCCCCGGGTTTGAGCTCGTGCTGGAGGGAACCCACCGAGCTGACCGAGAGGACCGTGTCGACGCCGAGCTGGGCCAAGGCGTCGATGTTCGCCCGATAGTTGACCCGATGCGCCGGGATGGAATGCCCCGGTCCGTGACGCGGAAGGAAGAACACCCGTAGGGCGCCCACTTGTCCCTCTTGGATGGCTGCCGAGGGAGGCCCCCACGGGGTCGACACCTTGTGGGTCGCCGTGGGCGTGAACAGTCCGGGGTCGTAGACGCCCGACCCTCCAATCAGCCCCACGACCCGATGCGCGCCGCTCATTCGTCCTCCGGAGTCGACGGCGGGAGCTGGGCCCGCGCGAGGAGCCGGGCCAGGGTCAGGTCCCCCCGGGTCCGTTCGACGAGCGCGCGTGCAGTGTCCTGTTTGGGTTTCAGGGACACGATGGCGCGTGGCGCTTCGAACCGCATGAGGGCTCGGGTAAGCTCTTCCATCAATGCGAGCAATCGTTCCGCTTCGGCCAGGTCGCCTTCCGATAGCTCCTGGAGCACTCGCCGCCGAAGCTCTCCCACCAGGTCGCCCAGGCCGAGCAGGTACGGCTCGGGCTCCACCCCGATGTCGGCCGGCCCCGGAAACTCCCCTCCCTGGTACGTCGCGTCCAGCAACGTGGCCTCGACGCATTCCTGCAGGGCGGCGAGCACGGGGCCGGCATCCACGCCCGCTTCTTCTCGGAGCGTCTCCGTGATCTCCCGAGCCCCCTTCCGGACGTCCTGGATCGCTTCCTCCAGGCGCCGGCCCTGATGGAGCTGGTGCATCACGAACTGAGATTGTCGGCGCAGCTGCCGGGCCCGTTCGATCAGCTCGTCCCGGCGGGCCTCGCGACGTTGGAGATGGGTCTCGATCTCGACGAGCGTTTTCTCGGAGATCGCCGGGGCCGGCGCCGCCTTCCGACGATCACTGGAAGAGCGTGAACCGGGCATCGTCCTCCCCTCCGTCCAGCAATCCGAGACGAACGCCGGCGTCGAGCCAGCCGTGGGCGTAGCTGGCGGCCGCCAGCGCCCGCTCGAGGTCCCCTCGCTCTTTGAAGTGTTGGGCATCGGCGAGATAGGCGCGGGCCATCGAGAGAAAATCCTGCGCGGCGCCTTGAAGAAATGACCGGCTCGGCACCGAGGGCTTCACGCGTGCGAGCGCCTCGGTCGTCAGGCGCAGGTACTTGTCCAGAAGCTCCGTCGACGTCACCGGTCCGACGGCGGAACGCGCACGGCCTTGGGTACTTTCTCCCAGTCCTTCAGGAACCGGGCCAGGCCGATATCGGTGAGTGGGTGATGGGCCAGTTTCTCCATCACCGAATATGGAAGCGTCGCGATGTCGGCCCCCGCTTTGGCCGCGTCCAGGACGTGGACCGGGTGGCGGATGCTGGCGGCCAGCACCTGCGTGGGGAAGCGATAGTTCCGGTAGATCTGCACGATGTCCCGGATCAGCGCCATCCCGTCCTCCCCATGGTCGTCGAGCCGACCGACGAACGGGCTCACGTACGTGGCCCCCACCTTGGCGGCGAGCAGCGCCTGGTTCGCCGAGAAGACGAGGGTCATGTTGACGCGGATTCCCTCCCCCGCGAGAACCTTGGTCGCCGAGAGACCGGCGGGCGTCATCGGACACTTGACGTAGATCGCGGGGTGGAGGGCGGCCAGGTACCGGCCTTCCTTCAGCATTCCTTCCTTGTCCGTGGCGACCACCTCGGCGGAAACGGACGGTACGCCCAGCCCACAGATCTCCTTCAGGACGTCCTCGAAGACCCGGCCCTCTTTCGCCACGAGACTGGGGTTGGTGGTGACTCCGTCGAGAATCCCGGTCTCCCACATCGTGCGGATCTCGTCCAGGTTCGCGGTATCGAGGAAGAGCTTCATCCGGCCTCCGACAGCCCCGGCCCCCAGGACTCTCGCACTACGAAACCTTTCCCCGCAGTTTGAGGAGGCCCCAGGCCTCGTCGAGGGCGTGCTTCTGCGAGAGGCCGTAATGATCGAGGAGCTTCCAGGGGTCCCCGCTCTCTCCGAACAGGTCCGGCACTCCGACCTGACGGACCGGTACCGGCTGCGTGGTCGCCGTCGCCGACGCGACCAACGTGCCCAGCCCGGTCAGGACGTTGTGTTCCTCCATCGTCAGGATCGCTCCGGTGTCCCGGGCGGCCTGGATGAGGGTCTTCTCATCCGCCGGCTTGATGCTGGCGAAGTCCAGCACCCGGGCCTCTACTCCCGCCTGGTGAAGCTCCTCCGCCACGTCGAGGGCCCGGGCGAGCATCGCGCCGATCGCGACGATCGTGAGGTCCGAACCCTCGCGTAATTGCGCGGCGTGGCCTAGTGTAAAGGTACCGTCGGTCAGAACGGGCAGATTCTCCCTCGTCAACCGAACGTAGGCGGGGCCGTCGAACGAGGCGATGTCGAGGACGGCGGTCCGGGCGGTCGGCGCATCGCCCGGGACGATGACGGTCATCCCGGGAAGGCTCCGCATCAACGCGATGTCCTCCAGCATCTGGCGCGTGGCGCCATCGCCCCCTACCAGCAAGCCCCCGTGGGTCGCCACGATCTTTACGTTCGCGCGATTGTAGCAGACCGATTGCCGAACGGCGTCGTACGCCGCGCCGGCCGCAAACACCGCGATCGTGCTCGCATAAACCGTCCGCCCACCGAGCGCGAGTCCCGACGCGATGGTCATCAGGGTCGATTCCATCATCCCGAGGTCCCAGAATCGATCCGGGAATCGCTTCTCGAACGCGGCACCGGCTCTCGCGCCGGAGGTGTCCGCATCGAGTGCGACCACGGTGGGGTCCCGCTCGCCGAGCTCTACCAGAGCCTGACTGTACGCCTCTGCCAGGCTCGCGGACTTCCGCTCCACCATACTCCTCGCTCAGGGCCTCCCGCCGAGCTCGGCCAACGCGCGCTCCGCTTCTTCCCGGTTCGGAGGCCGGGCATGCCACGCGTCTTGGTTCTCCATGAACGAGACACCCTTCCCCTTGACCGTTCGAGCGATGATCGCGCTGGGACGACCCTTCGTCGCTCGAGCGCGCGCGAGTCCCTCGAAGATCGCCGGAAACTGGTGGCCGTCGATCTCCAGGGTATCGTATCGGAAGGCCCGAAGTTTGTCGGCGAGAGGCTCGAGGCCCATCCTGTTCCCCGTCCCGCGGTCCGGGTCGGGGTCGTTCCGGTCCACGAAGACGACGAGGTTATCGAGCCCGTACCGGCCTCCCGCCAGCAGCGCTTCCCAGGTGAGTCCCGATTCACACTCCCCGTCGCCGACGATCGCATACACGCGACTCGGCCGTTTCGCCAACCGCGCGTCGAGGGCGATCCCGACGGCCATGCCCAGCCCCTGCCCGGGTCCGCCGGTAGAAGCTTCGACGCCGGGTAGCTTTCGACGATCCACGATCCCTTGCAGGGGACTTCCGATTTCCCGCAGCGTGAGGAGGCTGCTCGGGTCGAAGAACCCCCGGTGGGCCAGAGCGGAGTACAGGGCCGGGGCCGCGTGGCCCTTGGACAGCACGAGCCGGTCGCGGTCGGGCCAGTCGGGGTGCTCGGGGTCGAGCCGGAGCTCGTGAAACACGAGCGCGGTGATGAGGTCCGCGACCGAGAGGTTTCCTCCCGGATGCCCGCTGCCGGCGTGGTACGTCATCCGGATGACGTCCTGACGGATCTGGCGCGCGGCCGTCTGGAGTTCTGCGACGGTCGCCGGAGGGACCCCGGACTCGCTCACCGGAGCCGTTCCACCCGGCGGCCCATATCAAGGTGCCGAAGCGGGCACCCGGTGGGGCGCGGTCCGTCGACCTTTCGGTGCGCGCGGGGGGGCGCGGGTGATGAGCGACCGAAGGGTTCTCAGGTCCTGCTGGTACGCCCCGTAGCCGTCGCTTCCGAGGGGGGTCTCGAGGTAACCGGGAGTGGAGGCCCACCGGGCATCGTTCACGAGCCCCCGGAATCCATCGAGGCCGAGTCCTCCCTTGCCGATGTTCTCGTGACGGTCGACCTTGCTTCCCAACGGGCCCTTGGAATCGTTCAGGTGAAACGCCAGGACATCCCGCAGGCCCACGGTGGCGTCGAGGTGTGCGATCATCGCGGCGTACTGTTCGTCGGTTCGAAAGTCGACGCCGGAAGCGAACAGATGGCAGGTGTCGATCGCCACCCCGACCCTCTTTCGGTCGCCGACGTGGTCGAGGACCCAGGCCAGCTCCTCGAACGTCGAGCCCAGGGTCGAGCCTTGTCCCGCCGCGTTCTCGAGCAGGGCCCGACACGCCAGTCCCGGCGTTTCGCCCACGGCCCAATCGATGCTCTCGACGATCCGTCGGAGTCCGGCCTCCACGCCTTCGCCGATGTGGGCCCCCGGGTGGAAGATGAGCGCCGGAACCGCGAGCTGCTCGGCGCGGCGAAGCTCGTCCACGAACGTCTTGCGCGACCGGGTCAGCAGCGCTTTCTTCGGCGAGGCGAGGTTCGGGAGATAGCTCTGGTGGACAGCGCAGCTGTGCAGCCCCTCCCGCCGGACCGCTTCCTGGAAGGCTTGGGCCACCGCCGGGTCGATGGGAGCCGAGCCCCACATCTGGGGGCTCTTGGAAAATATCTGGATCGCCTCGCAACCGATCTCGTGGCCGGTGACCACGGCTTCGGGCAACCCCTCGGCGATCCCGATGTGCGCGCCCAACCACATGAACCGGTCCGACCCCGGGGTGTGATTTAACCGCTTGCGGGGAACCCGGCGACGCGGGAGCCCTCAGAATATCCGGCGTGGAGGCCGACAGCTTTCCGCGTTTCCCGTAGACTCGCGTACTTCAGTACCGCGCGGATCGCCAGTGGGCTTAACTTCCGGGTTCGGAATGAGACCGGGTGTTGCCCCACCGCTATGGCCGTCGGCCAACCGGGCGAGCGGGGGCGTCGTATTTAACCTTCTCCCGGGCGCGGCCCGGGACGTTTACTTTCGGTCTTTCAGGACACGGTCAGCGGTCTTCTCGGCCCAGTCGAGCCCCTCGCGTCCCAACCGCTCCGCGAGCCGAAGGCTGATTCGAGCGGCGGCGAGCGCGTCGCGCGCCACGTCCTTGGCAAGCGATTGAACTTCTGCCGCAATGTCGGGGGAATCTTCCCGGGGCTTCGACGTGGCCATACCGCCCCAGGCCCGCACGAGGTCAAATCGGTTGCCCGTAGCCGCCACTCGCCGGGACCCAGCGCTTCGGGGGGAACTGCAGCTGGATGCGCTCCCACGGGTGGCGTATGTCCCCGATCGAGGTGACGATGCCGGCCAGAAGCCCGATGGCCGGTGGGATCAGGAAGAGCTCGAGGATGCGGGAATAGGTGAGCGTGATCGTGAATCCGTGGATCGTGGTCGCGTACACCGGGTTCTGCAACAGATAGAAAATGTAGATCAGATCGAATCCGGCGGACATCACCCGTACCGGTCCCCAGCCCCTCGTCGGCTTCGACGCGACCGAGAGACCCGCTAGGATGGCCACGATCCCGCCCGCGACCAACAGAAAGTCGGGCTCGATCGGCGCCGAGAGGCCGTACTTCGCCGCGTACTGCTCTAGGTAGTACGGTAGAATCCCGACAAGGCCGAAGTAGAGGAGCGTCAAGCTGACCGCGCCGGCAATACGCGCTCCGGAGACGCCGGGGGGCTGGTACCGAACGTACCGGGGAGCCCCCGGGGCAGGGGTGGGACTGGGAGGCCCGGCGGGAGCCGCCTGACCAACGCTCATGGGATGGTCTCCGTGGGGAGGCTAATGTCGATGGGCGGCGGACCCGGGGAAGTGAACACCGAGGCGATGGTATCCCCACTGATGGAGCACGATTCGCCCGCGTAGAACGTCTCCTTCAGCGTCACCGGACCCTCATGGGTCTCCACCGGGAACGTCTGCCGGGTGCAGAGTGTTCCATTGGGGTTGGTGACGACGACCGCCAGGTTCCCGGCCAAGGCCAGCCCGGGGGTATGGTTCTCGAAATGGATGGTGACCGGAATCGCCACGGTCTCGTTCTTCTGGGGGACGGGGGTTCCGATGGTGTAGCTGAGGTTCGCGAACGGCGCGCCCCAATGGTAGTTGAATGCGACCTCGAGGTTGACCGGCACGATGACCGCGTAGGAGGCGTTGAGCCAGAGCACTCCCTGGATCTCGGCATCGTGCAGCAGCAGAAAGGGTCCGGCCGGATTCGCCATGTCGAAGGAGGTGAGGAGACTCAAGTTTCCGTGTCCGTGACCGGGGATGTTGGTCGGCCCTCCCGTCGTCACGGCGAGCGGCCCGGACTGGATGGTTTGGTTGGAGAAGATCGCGGCCAGGGTCAGGCCCTGGACGTTGTAGTACCCCTGGTTCGGAACCGGGAACGTCACGTTGACGACGATGTCGGTGCCGACGATCGCCGCCGCGACGGAATGATGCAGCGAGCCCGACTGCTTGGCGATCCCCTCCCCCAGCTCGACGGCCGAGAACGCGACGGTGGCGAGGAACAGCACGAGGAACACGAGGGCCAGAATCGCGAGCACCCGGAGCACCTGGGCGAGGCGATACAGTGCCGAGGGGGTCGGTTGCATCATCGAGGTCGTGCCCGAGCCGGCCGCCGCTCCTCGGCGGACCAGATGTACCACGTTCCGTGGGCCTGAGCGAACTGGTTCCCCTGTCCATCGTCGAGCTTGCCTTCGACGAACGCCAGGTGCCGGCCTCGACGAAGGACCTCTCCCCTCGCCACCAGCTCCACGCCGGCCCGCGCCGACCGCAAGAACTCCACGTAGAGCGACGTGGTGGCGGTGGACTCGCCTTCGGCCAGATCGCTCACGACCGCGCCGCCCATGGCCGTGTCGAGCGCCGTGGCATAGACGCCTCCGTGCACGACGCCGTTGATGTTGAGATGCATCGGCCGAACGGTGCCGCGGACGGTGCAGACGCCGGGCCCGGATCCCCTCGGGTCGATGGTAAAGCCGATCGAGCGGTGAAATCCGGCCATCCGGGCGACAGTCTTCCAGTTACGCGGGAGTCGCGAGGGCCTGGGCTCCGACGGGCCGGCCGGCCGTTTCATGGTCGTAACATTCCTTGGTCAAGAATAAAGAGCCCTCGGTTCCGGCCGCCGAGGGCGTGCCTATGTACGCGGGGCGGTACGCGAGGACCGGGCCCGAAGTGTCGCGACGTCCCTCTTCTCCCAAGTTGGCGGGCTACGAAGCGGCTCCCAACATCGCCCTCGTCAAGTACTGGGGAATGCGCGACGACCGGCTCGTCCTTCCCAACAATTCTTCCCTGTCGATGACGGTCAGTCAACTGCGGACCCGGACCTGGGTACGCTTCGATCCTTCCCTGCCCCGGGACCGGTTCTGGCTGAACGGCCGGCCCGCAGCCGCCGGGCCGTTGCGAGGAGCGGTGGAGTTCCTCGACCGGGTCCGGGAAGAGGCCGACGTTTCCTCCTATGCGGAGGTCCGTTCTCGCAACAACTTCCCCACCGCAAGCGGGCTGGCGAGTTCCGCAAGCGGCTTCGCCGCGCTGGCAGGCGCCGCGAGCCGGGCCGCCGGACTCCAACTCACGCCTCGGGAACTATCCCGACTCGCGCGCCAGGGCTCGGGGAGCGCGAGCCGATCCGTCTTTGGCGGCTTCGTCGAGTGGCAGATGGGCCAGCGTTCCGATGGCCGGGACTCCTATGCGCGTCCCCTGTTCCTTCCCGATCACTGGCCGGAGCTCCGGGATGTTGTTGTCATCGTCTCGGATGCGCCGGAAAAGGCCATCCGGTCGGCGAACGCGATGCAGGAAACCGTCCGCACCTCTCCCGCCTACGCGGAGCGACTCCGTACGGTGCCCCGGCGGCTCGCGGCGATCCGGAATGCCCTCCGGACCCGTGCCTCCGACCGATTCCTCGAGTTGGTCATCGAGGAGTGCGACGACTTCCGACGCGTCTGCGAAACGACGGTCCCGTCGTTGGATCACCTCACGCCGGTGTCCCGGGCCGTCCTCGGCGCCGTGCTAGACTTGAATCGCGCGGCGGGCCACGCCATCGCGGGCTACACCCACGACGCGGGCGCCCACGTTCACGTCTTCACGCTCCGCCCGATGGTTCCGCAGGTCCGGGCCCTTCTACGACGGATCCCGGGGGTCGCCGACACCCGAGTGCTGGGCCCGGGCCCGGCAGCTCGGGAGATCCGGTCGACCGGACGCTGAGCCTACGTGATCCGGCGGTCGAAGTCGGACGGAGGAACCTCGATCCCCATCTTTTCGAGGATGGGAGAGGTCTCGGCGATGAACCGCTGCCGGGCCTCCTCGTTGGTCCAGCGCTTGAGCCCGTATTCGATCGCTTTCCGGCTCGTTTCCGAGTTCGAATGGCCGAACATGTCGAGCGCCCTCGGGTACCATCGGCGAACGGCCTTCTGAGCCTCTTCCGGCGTGCCGGCGTACTTCGGGCCCTCGCGCACCATGCGACGGAGCACATTGGCGCCGAAGTTCAGATGGAGCTGCTCTTCCGAGAGCATCAACGGCATGGCCCGGGCGAGGGGACCATACGAGCATTCCTGGAAAGCGCGAAGCTGGTAGACGCCCACCCGGTCGACGAGGCAGGTGAAGGCGCCGACATCGGCCCATAGGTCGAAGGTCATGTTGAACGCATCGAGCTTGTGCTGGCCCTCCTTCTTGGCGAGGAGCTCGTCGATCCAGACCTGCCCCTCTTCCCCGAAATCCTTCAGGATACGGCAGGCCTGTAGACCATGCCGGGCCTCGTCCGCGACGATCCGTGCCTCGATCCAACGGTCCTCCAGCGTGGGAGCGTGGTCGAGCCAGGGCCGGTGCTGCTGGATCGAGGCGAACTCGGTGTCGGCCTGGACCACCATCAGCTTCACGATGAGTTTCCGGAGCTCGGCGGGGAGTTCGTCCGGTGTCTCGTACTTCCGGACCCCGACCGACGACCCCCAGAGGATCTCGCGGACCGGTTCGATAGTGCCCCCCTCCCGGAGGTTCTTCCCGGAAGGCGCCGCCCCCGGGGCCGGGGGAGCACCGGGGCCGGCACTGGGAGAGTTTGCCATAGAACCGCTCTTCCAACGATACGATTCAGCGGCCCTTAAAGCTGGGCTTGCGCTTCTCGACGAACGCCGCGATGCCCTCTTTGGCATCCTCGGTGACGAAGAGCTCGTTCTGAAGCTCCCGTTCGAGGGCGAGGCCCGCGGAGAGGGGTTCTTCGATCCCTTCGACCACGGACCGCTTGATCAGGCTGACGGCGCGCGCAGGACCTTGTGCCAGGTTCTTCGCGTACTGATGCACGTCCTCCGCGAAGCTCGCCTTGGGATAGACGTAGTTGACGAGACCGATCTGAAGCGCTTCGTCGGGGGAGAGCAGCTTGCCGGTGATCATCATGTCGAGCGCGCGCGAGGGTCCGATGAGCCGGGGGAGACGTTGGGTCCCGCCGGTGCCCGGCAACACGCCGAGGGTCACCTCAGGGAGACCGATCTTCCCGCCGTCCTTGGCCATGATCCGGAGGTCGCACGCGAGGGCGATCTCGAGTCCGCCTCCCACACAGTGACCGTTGATGGCCGCGATCACGACCTTCGGGGTCGAGGCGAACCGGTTCAGCGTCTCCTGACAGTGGAGACAGAACATCGCCTTGTATTCCGGGGTGCTCCGCTTGAGCATCTCGATGTCGGCGCCGGCGCTGAAGAATCCGTCCAGCCGGCTGGCGAGGACGATGACACGGGCCTCGTGGTTGAACCGCATCTCCTCGAGGGCCTCGTCGATCTCGCGCATCATGTCGAGGTCGTACGTGTTCGCTTTCGGTTTCTGAATCTCGATGTAGCCGACCCCGTCGCTCACCCGCGTGTGAATGTACTTCCCGTCCATCGATAGTATCCCTCTCCCGAACGGCGCAGCCGGGCCCGGGATAAATCAGGGACCCCTCGCGAGGTCCCCCGACCCCACCGGGGACGTGCTACCCGGGCTTGGTGTCGGGGCGGAGAATCTCCTGGACGGTCCCGTCGGGAAGGCCCACGTACACCCGGTGTGCCAGGCCGACGAAGAGGCCCGTTTCGATCACGCCGGGCAGCAGGCGAAGCTCGTGTTCGAGATGGGCGGGATCGCGCACTCCGTCCTCTGGAAAGAGGTCGAGCACCTCGTTCCCATTGTCGGTGAGCACCGGGGCGCCGCTGACGCGGTCCGCGCGAAGACGAGGAGACAGCGACCGCTCGGAGAGTTGATGGATGAGCTTGACCCGGGCGAACGGAACGATCTCGATCGGTATCGGGGCCCGGGTGCCCAACCGGGGAACGAGCTTGGTGTGGTCGACCGCGATCACTAGCTCCGTGCTCAATCGGGCGAGGAATTTTTCTCGGAAGAGCGCGGCACCCCCTCCCTTCGTGAGCGCCAGCGTCGGGGCCACTTCGTCGGCGCCGTCCACCATCACGTCAAAATGGTCGTTCGGTTCCAACGCTCGGACCGGGAGCCCGAGCGTCGTGGCGAACCGTTCCGTGGCGACCGAGCTCGCGACGATCGACAGATTGTCGCCTCCGGGAAAGTTCTCCGCGATGGCCCGAATCGTGAACGCGGTCGTGGAACCCGTCCCAAGCGCCACCCGTTGACCGGCCCGCACGCGGCCCGCGGCCGCCCGGGCGGCGAGCGCCTTTTCCTCGTCGATCTCCACGCCGGTGACCTTTCGCCGGCGAGGGGAGACCCGGAGAGATAAGTCCTACGCAGTCCGGACCGGGGGCACAAGAGGTTTGACCGAACGCCCCCTGCGTTTCGAGATGCCGGAACGCGCGGGAGGGGGGGTCCCCCCCGTGGTGCTTTCGATGGGCGGCTCCGTCCTCGTCACGGGGGACGAGGATGAGCGATTTCTGCCGGACCTGGCCGCCCTGATCCGGAAGGTCTCGAGCGAATTTCCCCTGGTCATTACGACCGGCGGGGGCCGGGTCGCCCGTGATTACATTCGCTTGGGCCGAGCCCTGGGCCTCACCGAGACCGAACTGGATGAGCTGGGCATCGACGTGAGCCGCCTCAACGCCCGGTTGCTCGCAGCGGTCATCGGACCTCCGTGCCCGTCGCATCCGCCGACCTCGCTCGCGGAAGCGGTTCGCGAGGCCCATCGCTCTCGGATCGTCGTCCTGGGGGGCACAGAACCCGGCCATACCACCGACGGAGTCGCAGGATTGTTGGCCGAGCGTCTCCGGGCGCAGCGACTTGTGAACGCCACGCGGGTGCCGGGCCTCTTCGAACGCGACCCCCGCAAGGACCCGTCCGCGAAGCGCATCGATCGGCTCGACTATGCCGGGTTCCGGAAAATGATCGAGGCCTCGGTGGCGGGAACCGCGGGTCAGCAGTTCGTGTTTGACCGGCTGGGCCTGGAATCCCTCGCGCGGGGCAAGATCCCGCTGCGGATCGTCCAAGGCCGCGACCTTTCCAACCTGGAGCGGGCGCTCCGGGGAGAGGATTTCGCCGGCACCGAGATTCGGTGACCCCGGACCCGGCCAACGCTATACGGTCGCCCTTGTCCCGGCCGCCGATGCATCGCATCGTGCTGCTCGGGCCGCCCGGCGCGGGAAAAGGGACCCAGGCGAAGCGGCTCGCGACCGAGCTCGGCATCGCTCACCTTTCCACGGGCGACATGCTCCGGGCAGCCGCGGCCCAGGGAACATCGCTGGGCCGGGAAGCTGATGGATACATGCGGCGGGGACTGCTCGTCCCGGACGCTCTCGTGCTGAGCATACTCCGGGAGCGACTCGCCTCCCCGGACGCCCAGCGGGGCTTCGTCCTCGATGGATATCCCCGGACCGTGGCCCAGGCCCATAGTCTCGCCGAGATCACCCCCGTCGAGCATGTCCTCTACTTCGAGATCCCGGAATCGGTGCTGGTCGAACGCCTCTCCCAGCGACGCAGTTGCCCGGTCGATGGAAGCGTGTATAATCTCGTCACGCAACCGCCCCGGGTACCCGGCCGATGCGACCGGGACGGGACCCCGCTCATCCAGCGCCCCGATGACACCGAGGAAGCGGTGCGCACCAGACTCGCGGTGTACCGAGAGGTCACGGTGCCTCTCCTCGATCTGTACCGCACCCAAGGTCTTTTGCGAACTGTCGCGGCCGGTGGTTCGGTCGAGGAAGTTGCCGCTCGGGTACGGGAAGCGCTGCGCTGAACGACGCGACCTTTATAGACCGAGGGCGGGTCCTCTGTTCAGCCCGGCTTAGCTCAGTGGTAGAGCGGGGGACTGTAGTCGAGACCGCCGGTCGCCGGCGGCCCCCATGGACATCCTCAGGTCGCCTGTTCGAGTCAGGCAGCCGGGACTTACCCCGTTGCCTCGCCCCCGGGCCCATGGCAAAGCTCCTATTCCCTCGGACCTGCCCCGGCGTCGATGCCCAAAATCCCCTCCGCGAGCCCGCGACGGGAACGGTACGATTTTCATTCCCACACGTTCCTCACTGACGGCCGTGCCTCGGCGACAGACATGTGGCGCGAGGCCGACGTGCTCGGACATCAAGCGCTGGCCGTGACGGACCACGTGGCCCTGGAAGACCCCAAACCTCTCCTCGATCGCCTGCGCCAGGAAGCCGCCGCGTGGGAAGGAGAGGAGCTGACCACCCTGATTGGCGTCGAAGTGACGATGATCCCGCCTCGCAAGATTCCCGACGTGGTGCGCGCGGCCCGCCGCGCGGGGGCGGAGATCGTGATCGTTCATGGGGAGACCCCGGCGAACCCGGTCCCGATGGGAACGAACCGAGCCGCCGTCGAGCTCAACGAGGTGGATGTGCTGGCACATCCCGGGTTCTTGACCGTAAGCGACGCCGAACTGGCCAAGGCCCACGACGTCGTTCTGGAGCTCACGGCCCGGGCCCTCCACATGGTCACGAACGGCCACGTGGCCCGGACCGCGCTGGAGGTGGGGAACGACCTCGTCGTGGATTCCGACGCGCACGCCACGGACCAGTTGGTGTCCGCGGCCCACGCTCGTCAGGTGGCGCGGGGAGCCGGCGTACCCGATTCCGCGGTGACCCGCGTCCTCCGAGAGACCCCTCAGCGACTCCTGAAACGCTGCGGGAAGGGCTGAACCTCATTCATCGCCCGATCCTACACTCGCATCTCGTGCCGGCCGGTCCCGCGAATGCGGTTGCCGGGATTTGAACCCGGGTAGGTAGCTTGGGAAGCTACCGTCCTAACCACTAGACCACAACCGCGTCGCCCGCCGCTCAGGGGTCGGTACCTATACCCTTTTCCGCGGAGGTCCCGGCGTCGGGGCGTTAGAGCAGCATTCCGACCGATTCGGACGGGATCGAGGGGGCGACCCCCAACAGGTCCGCGTTGGTGAGATGCCGGGCACCCTCGTGCGCCATGAAACCCGTTTCCATGAGGAGCCGACGTGCCTTGGGAAGGTTGTTCACGGAGAGCGCCACGAGGACCCGCGAACGCTCTCGGGTCACGAGGAGGGTGATGCTGAGAATGTTCACCCGGCCTTTCGCGAGGACGTCCAGGGCTTGGAGGAGGCTCCCCGGGCGGTCCTCGAGCGAAATCGTGATCAGATCCCGGGTCTCGACGGGAAACTCGGCGTCCCGCATGACCTCAAGCGCGCGGACCGGGTCGCTCACAACGAGCCGTACACGCCCCTGGGCCCGCGTCGAATCCACGGAGACCGCGGCGATGTTGATCCGTTCGTGGGCGAGCCGACGCAGGACCTCGGCCAATTGCCCGGGTCGATTCGGCAGCCGAAGGGAAAGCTCCTGAATCGGCAGTTCGAGTCCCTCGGTTCGCCGAAGGGTGCCCGGAGCAAAAGGTTACCCCGGAATCGAGCGCTGTGACGAGTCGAGCGGCCGCGCGTATTTATACAGGGACAAGGGTAAATTCAGGGTGCCCAGGGCGCTCCGGCCCGGGCGAGTCCGAGGCCAATGGGGGTTTCCGTTCGATACCGTGCGCAATGGGCTCGCCATCGACGGTTCCGGAAGCACCGTCGCGGGCTCGTGGCCGTGGTCGGGACCCTGCTTTCGCTGCTGGTGTTCCTCTCCCTCTTCGGGACCTTCCTCACCTTTTACCTACCCCTCTGGATGTCGGACAACGAAGCCACCTTTACGGGCGGCGTGTCGGCGTCGCTGGCCCAGCTCCAATCCAACATGGTGCTGCAGGCCGAGACGGGGGCCCCGCCGGTGCTGTCCACGCCGTTCACGATGAGCTCTGCCGCCGTGCCGCTACTCTCGGTGCCGACCACCGCCACCCTGGGGTTCCTTCCGAGGACCGCGGGATCCTCGGTGAGCCTGGTAACGAGCCCTAACTTCCTCAACGCGTCGTACAAGTACCTCTACAAGCAGAACCTGGGCGGAAGCCTGGGAACGCTGCTCCTTTCGCTTCCGAACCGGTATTTCAGTGCCACGAACTTCGAGTTGGAGGACGGCGCGGTGATCCAAACCCAGGGGGACACGAATCAATTGGTCGCCTACCCCCCGATCTTCGAGCTCCAAAAGACAGGCCCCGAGCTAAGCCTCACCCTGATGCTCGTACAGATGTTCGGGAACGCGACCCGTCTCACCTCCCCGGGGACGATCGAAGTGTACTCCACGCTCCTCGGAGAGACTCAGACGCTGCGAAACAACAACTCGGGCGTGGTCACCTCCTTCTTCCTGAACATCACGACCCACTATCCCTGCGCCTGGACGACCTTCTTCACGCAGAGCCGCATCGCGGCCAACGTGAACTCTACCCAGATGCAGATCACCTCCCTCGACACCTCGGGCTGTGTCACCACGGGCGGACTCGCTAAGACCGTCAACATCTACATCTCGAACATCCAGAGCTTGACGCTCATCCTCGCCAACTTCCAGGTCTCTGCCGGCATAGGAGTGGTCTGACCGTGGCGAGCCTGTCGTCCTACCGGGTCAAGATTCCCCGCAGCGCGGAGGGAGACACGAGCGCCGTCCCGCCCTCCACCGGGGAAGACGGGATGCCCGAGGTGGGTTCGACCAAGGCGGACCTGCCCGGGACGTTCATCACCGCGATGCCGCCCCTCCCGGAGGAGGGGGCGAAGGTCATCGAGATACGCCCCGTCAATCCACCCTACACGTACTCCCGGATCACGTACAACGACCGCACGAAGGAATACGTCTACGAGGCCATCGAACCCCAGCTCACCACCCACGAACGCCAGCTACTCAATCACCTCAAGGACTCGATGGGCAAGATCATCGGCGCGGAGGTCGCCGCGCTGAACGCCGGCGACAAGAAGGCCTACCTCCGAGGCGTCGTCGAGGAGTTCCTGAAGACCCGGGGTATCCAGACGAGCCCGGTCTCCACGGAACGTCTCGTCTACTACATCCAACGCGACTTCGTCGGATACGGCCCCGTCGACACGCTGATCCTCGACCCCCACATCGAGGATATCTCGTGCGACGGCGTCGAAGTGCCCCTCTTCGTGTTCCACAGCAAGTTCGAGTCGGTCAAGACCAACCTCACCTTCCCGGACGAGGACCAACTGAACTCGTTCATCGTCCAGCTGGGCCAGCGATGCGCCAAGAGCGTTTCCGTCTCCAACCCGATCCTCGACGGCACCACGCCGGAAGGGCACCGGGTACAGGCCAGCTACGCGCGGGAGGTCACCACCCGGGGCGGCACGTTCACCATCCGGCGCTTCAAGGAACGACCCTGGACGCCCGTCGACCTGATCGTGGCCGGCAGCGCCAACGAGGAGATGGTCGCTTACTTCTGGCTCGCGGCGGAGCAGGGGGAATCGATGATGATCTGCGGCGGCCCCGCCGCGGGCAAGACGAGCACCCTCAACGCCATCGCATTGTTCATTCCGCCGACGGCCAAGATCGTCTCCATCGAGGATACCCGGGAGGTCAACCTTCCGCACGAGAACTGGATCCCGGGGGCGACCCGCAGCGGTACGGGGGACCGGGGGCTCGACGGCAAAGCGGCCGGGGAGGTCGACATGTTCGACCTGGTACGGGCCGCGCTACGGCAGCGGCCGAACTACATCATCGTGGGTGAGGTCCGGGGTAAGGAGACCTACACGATGTTCCAGGCGATGGCGACGGGCCACACGACCTACTCCACGATGCACGCGGACAGCGTCAAGTCGATGGTCAACCGGCTCGAGAACCCGCCCATCAACACCCCCCGTATCCTCTTGTCGGCGCTCAACAACGTCGTGATCCAGATCCAGGCGCGTACGGAGAAGGGCGTGGTGCGCCGGCTCAAGCAGGTCCTCGAAATCGTCGGGTTCGAACCCGAGACGAACGAGTTGATCACCAACACTGTCTACGAGTGGGACCCCGCGACAGACAAGTTCGTGTTCAAGGGCCACTCGTTCCTGTTCGATAAGATCATGGAACTCAAGAACTACACTCACGAGGAGATGGAGGCGGAGTTCCAGCGCCGCGTCCAGGTCGTGAAGTACTTGGTCGTCCAGAAGATGGACGATTACCGGGCCCTCTGGAAGATCGTTACGGACTACTACAAGGACCCGCACGCGGTGATGCAAACGGTCCAGCCCACCGGGGCGCCGGAGGCGGCCAGCTGATGCCCGCGACGGACACGGCCTCCGCGACGGCGCGGGTCCGGTCGGCCCGGTCCCAACGGACCGCACCCGACGATACCGTGGAAACGCGCACCGTGCGGGTGAAGCGCGGCGAGCAGCCCTCCCGAGCGCCGCTCACCCCCTTCCAGCAATGGGCCTGGACCCGGTTCAAGGACCGCGTCAAGATGGGTCCGGCCGAGGCGCTCCTCGAAGAGAACCTCCTCAAGGCGCACATGCGGATGCGGGCGGAGGAATACCTCGCCTGGGTCATGGCCGTCACCTTCGTTACCGCGGCCGCCCTCAGCGTCGCGGGCGTCGTGCTAGGCGTCCTCATCTACCTCTCCGGAACGGGGATCGGGAATCTGGTCTTCGCGGTGCTCGTCGGCGTCCTCATCCCGGTCGGAGGCACCGGACTTACGAACATGCTCCTCAAGGCGATGCCATCCTCCACGGCCAAGCGACGGGGTGCCGAGATCGACCGCAAGATCGGCCCCGCGATGAGCTTCGTGAGCGCGATGGCCTCGGCCGATGTGAACATCGACCAGATCTTCCGCGACCTGGCCCAGGAGAAGATCTACGGCGCCGTGTCCGAGGAAGCCGCGTGGATCACCCGGGACACGGAGCTCCTAGGCGTCGACATCCTGAGCGCGATCCGCGCCGGGGCGAACCGGACCCCCTCGAAGCGATTCCAGGACTTCCTGCAGGGCGTTGTTACGACGGCGACCTCCGGAGGTCAGTTGAAGCCCTACTTCCTGCTGAAGGCCGAGCAGTACCAGCGGGAGAACAAGCTCGATGCGCTGCGGCGCACCGAGACCATGGGACTCCTCGCGGAGACGTTCGTCACGGTCGTCGTGGCCTTTCCGTTGTTCCTGGTGATCATCATCGCGATTTTCGCGATCATCGGAAGCGGGGGAAGCGGGCTCCTGGAGATCCTCTGGGGGATCATCGGGGGCATGATCCCGGCCTTCCAGTTCGTCTTCATCCTGTACATGCAAGGTCTCGCTTCGGAGAGCTAAGATGGCGACGGCTACCGCTTCCAGCACTGTGAGCGCCCCCCGAACGCTGAGCAGTTCGCTCGACTTGGGCGTCGAGAAGACGCGCCCGGGTCTCCCGACGGAGAAGCTTGCGCTCTACGTCTGCCTGCCCATCGGGTTGGTGTTCTTCGTCCTTGGGATGCTCAACTATCTGGGCATCGTCACGATCCTGGTCCGGCCAGGGGAGACCCCCGGCGCGAATCCCGCGATCGATTTCTTCGTCATTGGCGCGCTCGTCATCCTGGGGCCGTACGGCTTCCTCGCCAGCGCCCACTACCGGCGGATCAACCGCATCGAGAGCCGGCTCCCCGATTTCCTCCGCGATGTGGCGGAGGCCGGGCGGTTCGGCATGACCCTCCCGGACGCCATCGTCGTGGCGAGCAAGGGACGCTACGACCTGCTCACCGGCGAGATCAAGAAGATGGCCAGCCAGCTCGAGTGGGGGGTGCCGGTCGCGACGGCGCTCTCGCTGTTCAAGGACCGGGTCAACACCCCGCTCGTGAACCGAACCGTCTCGATCATCATCAAGGCGAACGAGGCCGGCGGGAACGTGGCGGATGTGCTGTCGATGGTGGCCCGGGACACCCGGGACGTTCAGATTTCGACCCAGGAGCGGCAGATCACGATGCTGACCTATCTGACGGTCATTTACATCTCGTTCTACGTGTTCCTCGTCACGATCTACATCATGGCGGGGGTGTTCCTCCCGCAGATGATCACCGCGGGGGCCGGCATCTCGACCACCGGCTCGAGCGTCGGGGGCGCCACGGCGATCTCGCTCAACTTCACCGCCATCCCGGAACTGTTCCTCGCGTTCCTCGTGGCCGTGATCGTGCACGCGATCGGGGACGGGATCATGTCGGGGGTAATCATCAACGGCCGACTGTCCGAAGGGTTCCAGCACGCCACCATCATGCTCGCCTCCGGGTGGCTCTTTATGCGGTTCGCCGTGCCGAACCTCGTCATCCCGAACGTGAACGGGTAGGGACTTCACAATGGCAGACGCAGGCGTACAGGACCAGGACTACGGCGACACGGCGCCGGCGACAAAGGGGAAGCGGAAGCCCGGGGCCAAGTCGGCCCCGAAGGGTGGGTTCTCCCCGTTCCTCCGACTCGGCGCCCGGATGCGCCGGGGAAAGGAGGAGCCCCGGTCGGTCAAGCTGGCCCGGCTCGGCCTCTCCGGCCAAGGCGCCGTCGGCGACGTCACGCCGATTCCGCCGCTGGACGACCCCAACCTGACCGAGCTCGAGATCAACCCGATCCGGGAGGGGTTCTGCTACGTCCGGATCACGTTCAACAACCTGTACAACGAGCACCTGTACGAGATCATCGAGCCGCCGATCTCCACGCTCGAGCGCGACCTGCTCGACAAGCTCCGGGTGGCGCTCATCAATCAGTTCCAGCCGCTTCCCGACCTCGAGAACGATGGCCGGCGGCGCGAGCTCCGCCGGATGGTCGACGAGCAGCTCCAGACCTGGGAGGTCTCTCCCAGCCCGGCCACCAAGGGCCGGCTCGTCTACTACCTGGAACGGGACTTCCTCGGCTACGGCGTCATCGATGTGCCGATGACCGACAGCCAAGTCGAGGACATTTCGTGCGACGGCGTCGGCGTTCCGATCTACATCTACCACCGGGTCTACGGGTCGATCCGGTCGAACATCAAGTTCACCTCGGCGGAGGACCTCGACAACTACGTTGTCTGGCTGGCCCAGCGCTCCGGTAAGGCGATCTCGGTGGCGAGCCCGGTGCTGGACGCCACGGTGCCGGACGGCTCCCGGCTTCAGGCGACCCTCGGCATGCACGTCACCAAGCGCGGGAGCACTTTCACGGTCCGGCGGTTCCGGGACAATCCGTTCACGCCGGTCGACCTGATCAAATTCCGGACGATGAGTCCGGAGATGATGTCGTACCTCTGGATCGCCATCGAGAACGGTCAGTCGATGATGGTCTGCGGCGGCACGGCCTCCGGCAAGACCACGACGCTCAACGCGACGCTCCTGTTCATTCCCCCCCAGATGAAGATCGTCTCCATCGAGGACACGCGGGAGCTCAACCTGCCCCACGAGAACTGGATCCCGGCCCTCACGCGCAGCGGGTTCGGCGCGAAGAACCAGCTGACCGGCAAGGCCCCCGGGGAGATCGACATGTTCGACCTCCTCGCCGCCGCGCTGCGGCAACGCCCCCAGTACCTGATGGTCGGAGAGGTGCGAGGCGCCGAGGCGTTCATCGTATTCCAGGCGATGGCGACGGGCAAGACCTGCTACACGACGTTCCACGCGGAATCGGTGGCGGCGATGGTCCACCGGATGGAGAACCCTCCGATCTCGCTCCCGCGGTCCCTCGTGAGCGCCCTCAATCTCGTGCTGCTCCAGCGTCAGGTCAAGGTCGGGAACAAGATGACCCGGCGCGTCCAGTCGCTCACCGAGATCGTCGGGCTGGACCCGGAGACGAACGAGCTGATCACCAACTCGGTCTACTCCTGGAACCCCTCGGACGATACGTTCCTGTACAGCGGCCACTCGTACGTCTACGAGCGCGTCGCGGTCTCCAAGAACTGGACGATGAAGGAAATGGAACGCGAGGTCCGGCGCCGGGTGGAGATGCTCGAGTTCCTCAAGTGGAAGGACTCGCAAGCGACCCGGCAACAGCCGTTCACCCACCGGGACGTGGGCCGGCTCGTCGCGTCGTACTACAAGGACCCGGCGAACGCGGTCAACGAGGCGCGGGCCGAGCTGGAACGGGCCAAGGCCTCCCAGAAGGCCGCGGCCCCGGCGGCGTAAAGGGCCCGGTCGTCTCGCCTCCGGTTCGGAGGTCTCGTAACGTCCCCCGAGCCGTCGGTACCGTTCGCCGCCCTCCCGGGTCGTCCGGGTCGCCCGATCGAGCTCTGGGCCGAGGACTGTCTCGAAGGACTACCTCGACGGATCGGCCCGAGCCGGGCGGATGTGGTCGTTACCTCTCCCCCGTACAACCGAGGGGTGGCATACGGTCGCTACAACGACCGGCGGCCCCGCGCGGAATACCTCGCCTGGATCGGGCGCCTCGCGGACGCCGTCCGAGACGCCTTGTCGCCCGACGGGTCGTTCTTCCTGAACGTGGGCGGCTCGCCCACCGACCCGTGGTTACCGTTGGACGTCGCCCAGGAGGTCCGGCAGCGGCTCGTGCTGCAGAACGTCATCCACTGGGTGAAATCCATCGCCATCGAGCGGGCCCTCGCCGGCCGCACCCCGCACCTGACCGGGGACATCGCCGTGGGGCACTACAAGCCCGTTCCCTCGCCACGTTTCCTCCATGGCGCGCAGGAGTACGTGTTCCACTTCACGCACCGGGGCGATGTCCTCCTCGACCGACTCGCGGTCGGCGTTCCTTACCAGGACAAGAGCAACGTGGCCCGGTGGCGCGGCGCCGGCCGGGACCTCCGGTGCCGCGGGAACACGTGGTTCCTGCCGTACGCCACGATCCGACGCCGCGCGATGGACCGACCGCATCCGGCCACCTTCCCACCCGAATTACCCGAACGGTGCTACCGGCTTCATGGGCTGCGTCGGATTCGTCTGGCGGTCGACCCCTTCGTCGGCCTCGGCGCCTCCGCCGTAGCGGCCGCTCGATTGGGATTGCCGTTCATCGGCTTCGACGTCGATGAGGGGTACCTGGCCACCGCCAAACGACGCGTCGAAGCGGCGCTCGCGACCCCAAAACCTCCCGCGGCTCCACCACGCCACAAGCCTCATCCCGTCCGCGCGCGCCTCTGATATCGATGGAAATCCCGTCGTCCGGACCGGGCGGCCCACTGGAAGGGCCCGTGGTCTCCGAGTCACCCCCTCCACGAGGGGACCGGGAAGTTGTCGCCTTTCTCCGGAGCGAGCTCCTCCCCGCGCTGGGTGACCGAGCCCCCCGTGCCCTGCGCGACGCGGTGCGACGGGCCGTACGGGAACAACGGCTCGCCCCGTTGGAGCACCTCAGCGGCCGGCTGCGACAGGAGCTGCTTCTGCTGATCGAGCAAGTGGCCGAGACGGGCCGGCGACCGCCGCCCCCGGTGCTGGTGCGGTTGACGACCGTGGTCTCTGCGACCCCGGCCGCGCCGGAACCCATCGGGGTCTCCTCCCCCCGACCGGCTCGGTAACGGGTCTTCAGGCGCGCTCGAGCGTCGCCGTGAGACAGTGGGCGCCGCCAAAGGCACCCGTGAGGTTCTCGAGACCTACCCGCACCGACTGAACTCCGGCGTCTCGGGCTGCTGGTGTCCGAGGGAAGAACCGGTCCTCGGCGCGCAACTCTGCGAACTCCCGCGCCGCTCTCAAGTACAACCGATGATAGCGGCCGGGGTCGCGTTCCGCCACCTGCCGGAGGTTCGTGAGGACTCGTTCCGCGTTCCGCGCCACGTCGGGCACCACGATGACCCGGTCCCGTATGGTAAGGAAGTTGCTGGCGTAGCAGAGTTGTTCGAGAGTCGAGATTGGAATGATCCGGAAGCCGTGGTCCTCCTCGAGGTACGGGAGGAGCGTCGTTTCCCGAAGGAGATGGTAGGTCTGGGCATCCCGAACGTACACTTCCACCCGAGCCGAGGCCAGCATCTCCCGATGCCCGACGGCGATGCCATCGCCCGGGAAGTTGAGGTAGGTATCGAGGTGCATGTTGACCATGGGGTCGGGGCGGTCCAGCAAAGGATGTCGCGGCTGGTGGACCACGGCGACCTCCGGAAAGCCCAGTCCTTTTTCCATCAGCTCTCGCACCCCGGTGGCGTTGGAACGATCGCCGGTACCGACCAGAGCGAAGGGGCCGGCGGGCAGGAAATCCCCTCCCTCGAAGGTTCCGCGCTCCACCTGGGCGATGGGCGGCTCCCCCGAGGCTCGCCATGCGAACGACGTGATCTCCGTTTCCCGGCGCCGCTGAGGCTTGGCGAGACGTCCGATGACGATCCCCCGGTCGGTGACCGCCTGCTGGTCGCGCATGAAGAACAGGTTGGTCAACGGCACCCGCAGGGTGGTGTACGACGCGACCGACCTCGAGCCTCGGCCGCGTTCGAAGCGTAGCGAGGGCGCGAGCGTCAGAATCTGGATGAGCTGCTCCCCGTCGAGCCGTTTCACCGTGTCGAGGAACCGGATCCGGGCCTTCGTGGCGCCGGGTCCCGTGAAGCCGATGGTTTCAACGACCCGGTCCTGAAGTTCCGCCGCCACGTGGGGGTTTCGTCCCGCCGACTGAAGGAGCAGTTGGTCGAGGTCGTCCACGTGAACGCCGAAACCGGACCGCAGCGTGTCGACGAGTTCTTCGTGTTCGTGCCGGGCTCTCGAGAGGCTGAAGACGCGTTCGTACAGGCTCGCATACGGCTCGAGCAGCCCGAAGAACGCCTCCATCCGCGGAGGACGCACGACGACCCGGCGGAGCGGATTCCATTCCGCGATCGCACGCGCCGGAATCGAGTCCCCCTCCGGAAGGAGGGGGAGGCTCCCTAGAGGGCCATAAAGGCCACGGGAGCGGGTCGCCCGTTACGGTGGAGGGTCGTCCGACCCGGGCTTGGACCATTCCTTCATCGGGGTCCGGCGTACGCCGGCCAGCGACGCGAACGCGTTCTTGGTGCCTTCCTTGGTCGCGTGCCCGGCGGCCTGGAGCGCGTCGGCCGTGGCCGCACCGGCCCGGGCCGCGCCCGAGGCGATGGCATTGCCCGCGGTCGTGAGGCCCCCGGCGACCTGTCCCGGTAACCGGCGCATCTCGCCGCTGATCGAGTGCCCGAGCGCCGCGAAATCGTCCTCGATGTCCTCTACGGCGTACTTGGCCTCCTTGGCCGTCAGGGTGCCCAGACGGGCGATCTTGACGTCCAGGTTTTCGAACTCGATCGCGAAGTCGCGGCCGAGGCCGCGCGTCGCGCGACGCAGTTCCTTCATGTGTTGGCGCAATTGGGCTTGTTGAGGAGTCTCCATGGACCGCTCCGGTCGGACGTTCGTACGACTCCTTCGGATAAATGTACGGGTTTCCAGTGGCAGGCCGCGACGGCCGGGCAGCGACTATCCGCCCATTCGCCGGTCTCGTCGCCGACGTTTGGCCGACTTCCCACCCCCGCTGGAGGTCGTCACGATGGGAGCGGGCCCTGGCTCGGGCGAGGCGCGCCGGGTCTGTTCCTTTCCGCCAGCCCAGCGCACGAGCAGTTCGATACCGAGGTGTTGGGGTTCGGTCACGACGAGCTCTCCGTGGAGCTGATGCGACAGGAGGCGGGCCGCCTTCTCGTAATCCGGATTTTGGGACTTGATCAGCACCATCGTGCAACGGAACGGTTTGACCGATGTCAGTTCTTGGGCGCGGCCCAGGGCGTACTCCATCGCCTTGTCCAGATTCCCACTCCTTATCCGGCCGTCATGGTCGGTGTAAGCCTCGGGCAACCCGTCGGTGACGAGGAACAGCTCCTTTCGGTTCGCTCGAGAGGACCGAAGCAAGAGGAAGGCCGTCCGCAAGGCCTCCCCCGTGTTCGTGAACGACCCCGGGGGAGTCTCCCACAGCTGGAGGAGGTCGAGCAGCCGTACCTCGTTGTCGAAGGCGAGGACGTCGATCGTGGCGTCCGGGTACCGGCGCCGGACCGCCACGTAGAGAGCGAGGAGGGCCTTCTTGGCAGCGGGGAGCTTCTCTCCTTCCCCCATGCTTCCGGACTTGTCGAGTGCCAGGACCACGTGCACCCGCTCGGCGAGAATCTCCCGGAAGACGTAGCTCGTGGACTCGTCGATGTGACGAGACCCGGCTTGCCGAGCCGCGAGGAGGGACGAGGGAATGTCGAGGTGAGCCACCTCGTCGGGGATCCGGAGACGCGCCTTCTCGTACACCCCGGTTGAGGCGCCGCCCTTGAGGCTCATCCGGACATCGCCTGGCAGGGACCGGCTCTCCGCCTCGAGCACGAGTTTCGCAAACCGTTCCACGAGCGAGTAGGTGATCGTCAGCTGGCCCCCTTTCTCGGTCACGAGGCCGCGTTCCGACAGCTCCCGACGGAGCCGTTCCTCCTCGGCCTGGCGGGCCCACTGGTCCGCCTCCCGCTGAGCCCGACGCTCTGCTTCCTTTCGTTCCTCCTCCAGCCGTCGACGCTGGGCCTCGGCCTCCTTTCGTTTCGCCTCGGCTTCTCGGGCCAGTGCCCGCTCTCGCTCGGAGATATCCCGCGTCACGCTGGTCTCCAACTCCTCCTGCTGGCGCGGGGTGAGGCGGGCCAACGCTTCGGAAAGCTCCGAAGGGGTCAGCGCGCGGCCCACCGGCAGCATGGTCGCCAGGGGCACGGTGCGCTCCGCCCGGGGTTTTTCCTTGGACTTCGACCCTCGACGGAAGAGTCCTCGGAAGAACGCCGCGATGCGCGCGAAGAACGCGCGGATCCGTTCCCAGAGTGTCGGGGGAGGAGGAGGCTGCATCCACGAGGCCGTGGGGAGCAGCAACGCATGCTGCACCTCGTCCAGGAGTGCCTGGTCGAATGCCGCCCCGAGGTGGATCTGGCGGGCCTCCGCGAGGCGCGCCTCGAGGGCCTCCATCTCCCGCTGGAGCTCGTCGGCCCGCGCCGCCCTATCCAGCTCGAGCTGGTGCGCGCGCCGGTCGTACTCGTCGAGGATTCGGGAGACCCGAGAGGACGCCTGCCGCTTGAGGAGCTCCCGGAGGCGAGCGACCCGACGGGCGAGTTCGGAGTTCTCCCCGGACTGTTGCTCGACCAGGGCCCGGACTCCCCCGGGACCGTGTTCCGCCAGCGCCTCGATGACCGACGCGCTGTCGATGACCGACAGGAGGTCGTCGCTCTCGACGTCCTCCACGACGTGAGAGCAGTCCGGGAGCGGAACGGCGGCGTCAGCCGGGGGCGACGTCATCCGTCGGTTCCTCGGCGCAGCTGAAGAGAGAGTACTTCTCGACGAGGCCGAACTCGGCGACGGCCGCCGGCCACGGTCCCAGCTTGGTCGGTGGGTGTTCCCGTTCCTGAACGTACGTCACGAAGGTGTGGAAGCGCGGAAACATCTCGGACTTGCCCTTCGCCTCGGCCTGGAGCGGTGCGTCGGGGAGCAACCGACGGCCTTCTCCGATGAGCGCTTGCGCTTCGTCGTTCTTGGACTTGAGAACGTCCCGGAAGTATCGGCACCAGTAGACCTTGGAGCTGTCCTTGAGCGACGTCTCGAGGTACTGGTCGAGGAATTCTTGCACGCGTCGGGAGTTCTGCTGGAACGAATCCCCGCTCCGGGCCCGGATCCGCCCCCGCATCGCGTGCAAAAGGCCCGCACGGAGGTCATCCACGGTGGGAGTTGCGTGCGATCCGAGGGTGCCGTAGGCTTCGGCCCGGTCGATCACATCGAGGAGTGTGCGGTTCGACCCAACCTCTCCCATGTCCGGGTCCTCCTCGGACATCCGGAGCCGCCACGCCTCGATCACGCGTACGCCGGCATCCAGAAGGATCTCGGGCACGTAGCCGGCCGAAGTCTCGGCCCGGCTCCGGTCGACGATCTGGCGGTTGGCCGAGTGTCGCTTGTTGAATCCGACGTGCAGGCTGGTCAATCGGTCGGACAGCGGGTCGTTGATGTTGTCGAGGTCGGAAAGGTTCGAGGTGCACACGGCGACAAAGAGAGCGGGAAAACTCTCCCGGGACTTGGATGGGGTGACGGTCCCCTCTTGCAAGGACTGGAGCAAGACGTTCTGCGTCCCGAGCGGCAGCTTGCCGATCTCGTCGACGAGCAGCAGCCCACGATTCGCCTGGAGAAGCTTCCCGGGCTCGAGTACGAGCGGGCTCATCGGGTCGCCGATCTCCTCGAGCTTCCGGAGATTGACGTTCCCCGTCAGATGGTCGGGAAACACCTCGCTCGAACCCTGGAGCCGCGCGAAGCCGTACCCCTCTCGACGCCGGGCGCGGACGGCGGTCACCTTGCTCGCGTCGACAAGGGCAGGGTCGAAGTTGGCGACCTCGCCGCCAGGGGAGAACCGACGACGACAGATCGGACAAGGGGGCTGCCGTTCGGCCGCCTCCTTGCTCACGAGGCTGAGAGGGTCGTCCCCGACCGGGCACCCGTCCACGACCCACAGGTCCTTGGGGAACAGGTCCCAGAGTTCCTTCGCGAGGGAAGTCTTACCAGCGCCGGAAGGCCCGAAGAAGAGGAGATGCGCGCCGGAGACGAGTGCCGCCACCAGGTCCTCGTACGTTTCCGACGGGAGAACAGTGTGAGGAAACAGCGCCGCCACAGACTCCGCATGTGAGAACCCGCGCGTACGAGTCTCGGCGATCCGCCGGAGGATCTCGGCACGGAACAATTCGATAGGGGTCTGCAGCGTAGCCCCTTGAGTCCGGAGCTGAGCGGCTGTGGTCCGGGCCCCCACCGCAGGGACGGACCGGGCGGAAGAGAGGTCGGCCACGAGGCGGCCGAGCCCGGGCGGCTCTAATTAGTTTTGGCACCCCGACAATCTCCGGCAGGGCGAAGGGCGGGAGGATCGGGCCGGCGGCCAACTAATTTAAGTAGGAATCCCCGGTGGGCGGCCCCACCTCGATGGCCGACAAGGAGTCGACGACCAAGAAGCCCGCTCTGGCCCGTACCGTCAAGGACAAGTGGCGGTCCAAGCGCTGGTACAAACTCAAGGCTCCGGGGATCTTCCAGCACGTGGACTTGGGAGAGACGGTCGCCACGGAGCCCGACCAGCTCGCCGGCCGTACGATCGAGATCACTCTCTCCGAGCTCGGTGGCGGCGCGGACATTTCGAAAGCCCACATCAAGCTCCGTTTCCAGATCGAGCGGATCAGCGGGGAGAACGTCGCGGAGACGCGGTTCATCGGCCACGACCTCACCTCCGATTATGTCCGCCGTCTCGCGCGCCGTAAGCGTTCCAAGATCGACGCATCGCTTCTCGTTACTACGAAGGACGGGGTCCAGATGCGGCTCAAGCCCGTCGCGGTCGGAGAGCATCGTCTCCAATCTCGTCTCCGCAGCGAGCTCCGAAACACTCTTCGTCAGCTGCTGGTGGACGAAGCGGCAAAGCGCACCGCCGCCGATTTCGTTCGCGAGATGCTGCAGGGCGACCTGGGGAAGACCCTCTCCCAGGGCCTCCGGACGCTGTATCCCCTCAAGAAGATCGAAATCCGCCGGTCCGAGATACTCGGCCCGATCGCCGACGAGGTCGCTCCCGCCGGTGCGGAAGTACCGCCCGCCGAGACAGGACCGTCCGGACCCGCCGCTCCCGAAGCTCCGCCTGTCGAGGAGAGCGAGGTCTCGGCGGCGTAAGCCCCTTCTTCGATCGCGGCAGAGGTCCCAGACGGCGGAACACCGTCGGAGTGGCTCAGCCTGGCAGAGCACGGGACTCATAGAGCGGCCGAGCCGCTGCTCGGCCACTGGAGAGATCCTGGGGTCGGGGGTTCAAATCCCCCCTCCGACACCTCGCGGACGCAGGGAAGTCAGGCGAGTCTCATCCTCTTCAGCAGAACTTGGAATCTCGGATCAGCCCGCACGTGGGCGGCATTCGGGTTCAGTCGCCAGTTCCGAACATCGAGCCAGTGAAACTCAAACGCTTGGTTGAGCCAGCGGAATACCTCGTCCAAATCGCCCAGCGCTGTGTACACGTCCGCAATGCCCAGTTCTCTGTACGGCAGGCCCTCGGACTGCGTCTCGAACAGGCGGAGCAGCTCGATCGCGCGGTCCTTTTGTCCTCTCCGCGCGTGGAAATCAGCGTATCCCAACAGCAGGCGCGGGTCCCCGGGACTCAGTTCCTTGGACCGATCCAGCACTTGCAAAGCTCGTTCGGGGTCGGCCCGTGCCATGTAGTACTCGTAAATCTGAGTCCGGGCCCCCCAAAGGAACGCTTTCGCTTGTTGGAGCTTATCGATCTTGGGCTGGGCCTCGTCGAGCCGACCAAGCCATCTGAGCAGTTGAGCACTCGACGAGGCGATCGGCAATGAAAGCGGGTCCGCCTGCTCTGCCAGCGCAAACTCCTGGAGAGCCTCCTCGGGCCGCCCGAGCTCTTCCAGGAGCAGCGCATACCAAGCTCGGGCTGATGGATAGCTCGGGTTGAGTGAGAGCGCGAGCAGGAACTCCTTTTCGGCCTCCGAATACCGGAAATCGAACCACAGGAGATTCCCGAGCGACGCGTGGGCTTCGGCGAGGCGCGGGTCGAGTTCGACAGCACGTTCTGCGTAGCGTCGGCTGAGGGCGAGGCTGTCCACTCTGGCGGGTCTCTCGTAGCCGTAGGTCACCAAATGGGCGATAGCATCCGACAGCCCCGAATAGGCCCACGCGTTCCTGTTGTCTAAGCGGATGGCAAGTTCGAACTGTTCCTTCGCGGCCCTCAAGTCCGCCTCGGATCGGTCATGCAGGAGAGCCCGTCCCTTCAGGTAGGCGAGATAAGAGTCCTGCTTCACCGGAAGTCTTGCGTCGAGACGCATCGTTTCCGCGGCACGAAGCTCAACCCTCAGCGCCTCCGCCACCTGCTTAGCTATTTCGGTCTGGATCTCAAGGACATCGCTGAGTTCTCGGTCGTATGACTTGGCCCAAAGATGTTCTTGGGAGCCAACCGCAATCAGCTGGGCGGTAATCCTGAG
>JASHPV010000138.1 GCA_030037875.1 Thermoplasmata archaeon | reverse complement strand
GACGACAAGAAGTCTCAGGACGTCGCTCGAGCGTGGTCGAAGGGAGACGCGGCCGCGGCCTTCGAACTCCTTCGGCAGCTCTGGTGCGTGGCACTGGAAGGGCCAAGTTTGGAACTCTTCCGTAAGATGGTCCAAGAGAACGCGGCCGAGGTGTTCGACAATCGAAGTATGCAATTCGCGACGGCCGTGCCGCCCGCTGCCGCACGCCTAGGCACGCTCCGGGTGCCTACGACCGTTCTCGTCGGGGACCGTGATAACCCGTCGTCCGACGTCTTCGCGAAACGAATCGCTCGATCGATCCCCGGCGCCCGCCTCGTCACTGTGCCCGGGGCGGATCATCTGATCAATTTGTCCCGACCCCGCGAGTTTGACGAGGCTCTCAAAGCGGCCCTAGGCAAAGTCGACTAGGCCGGACCATACCTTGGCTCGCTTAGATCGGGCGATACGCCGAGGGTCGATGCACGATTCGATGCCGGCGGATGATACCGGGTCGGTCGCGTTGCCCGTTGGAAGGCTACGCTCCGGCGGGTTCTCCCCGGCTGGTCTTCGTTAGATCACTCGCGCGGCCCAGTTGTCTCGCATCGAGAGCCATTGGGGGCCGTCGACCTTTACCGGCTCGACGGTCGACCAGGCCTGGTACCAGTGGTGCATGAAATGGTGGCCGAAATGGACGTACACCGTCACGGCGCCGCTGACGAACACGGTACCGGAGCTCGGATGGGCGTGGTGTCCTGCGGCCACCACGGTGTAGGAATACGACCCGTACGGTTCGGCAATCGCGAGCGACCGCGCCGTCGTGCTGTATTCGACCCCGCCGATCGTTACGGTCCACTCTGTTCCCCACGGGAGCCCGCTCTCATGGAAAATGACCGTCGGGCCGTACGGAGCATAGTCCCCGCCGGCCGTGATCCCGTCCTCGTACGCCCCGACAAACGGCGGGAGTGTACCGCAGGGGGCCCCGGGAGCCTCGATCGAGCCGCACCCCAGGGGATAGACCTCCGACCATTCGCTGTAGTAGAAGCGGGACACGTAGGGCTGGGTCGTGTAATTGTTCGGGCTCGTCCCGTAATTCCAGAAGTAATTGCCACCCTGAGTGCGGATGCTCGGGCCGAGGACGTTGCCGCTCAGGGGGAAGCCGTTGACGGTGTTCACGACGTCGAAGGCCGACTGAAGGGGAACATTCCAGGTGTTACCGATCACGTTGGCTTCGTCGTTGTAGTACCAGCCGTTCTGGTCCGCATTGTTGGCGCAACCGCCCAGCGACTGGGGCAGGCAATCGGCCACGTTCACCCAGTTGTACGGGAGGTAGACCACCGGGTTATCGACACTGAAGTTGTTGTTGTAGATCAGGTCCCCGGACTCGCCGAGGCCGACGCCGGCGTACGGACCCGTAACGTTCAGGGCCGTGCCGGGGGGATCTTCGAAGGTGTTCCCCCAGACCACGTTGTCGGTCCCTCCGTACAGAACGAGCCCGTCGGGGGCGACGGCGAAGAAAAAGGGCGCTGTCATGACAAAATTGTTCGACAGGATAAGGTCGTGCGTCGAGTTCCAGACGAACACGTCGGCGACCGGCACCACGTTCTGGGAGGCCGGAACAGTGACGTAGAAGGAGATCTCCTCCCAACCCGGCCAACCCTGCGTGTTGGCGTCGTGCGAGAGCGTTACGTGGGATGTCTCGAAGAACTCGATCCCGAGGTAGAAGTCGACGCCGTAGCTCGCGTTGACACAGAACGTCGGAGGTGCGTTGAGGTCGACGTAAGCGCTCGTTCCGTCGAAGAGCACCCCGGGGAACGACGGAAAGTCGTAATCATCCGCGCTGAAGAAATTGGGGCTCAGATTTTGGGGCGGGATCCCCAGGTAGCCTGTCGTCGGGTTGTTGAACGGGAAGTATTGGTTCCAGACCGTCCCGGTCCCCGCGAAGGAGATGCCCGCGAGCTGACCATTGCCGAAGGCCCATAGCGGAGTATAGACCCCCACCGACGGAGTGTAGTGCAGCGTAGCGCGTAGAGTGATTGGAGACGACCCCACCTTGATCGTGCCCGTTTGTTCGGTGTAATCGGCGAGCATAATCTCGTAGTGGTACGTCCCTGGCATCAGGAACCAGGCTGACACGTCGGGCGCCCATTGGTATCCCTGGTCCTTGAACGCACGACTTTGGAAGAAGACGAAGAAGTACGGTTGCGTCGACAGGGACCCTTCGGGGTCGCCCGCCACCGTGATCGCGTTCCTCACTTTCGTGGCGCCAGGATGCACCCCGGTCTGGCCCGTGTAGTTCCACAGGCCATGAAGGATGACCGGGCCGGCCGACATGTAGGCGGTGCTCCCGATGTAGTTGACCGCGATCCCGATCGTCTGCTCGCCCGTTTCCATGCCGTAGTTCACCGCGGCCGGCACGTCGGCATACGCGAAATGCGTCGGGGTGCAGTATGGGGTCTGAACGCAGTACTGCACCTGCATCGTAGCGTTCGCTTCGAGCATGAGCTGGTTGGACCCGTCGTCGGCGCCGATGAAGGCGTCGAACTCGTAGTCTTCCGGGACGATGTGCGAAGTAACCGCGCTCGCTTCGAAATCGGGGGGGAGCAGCGTCAGGGGAGGACCTTGCGTGGGCTGCGAGTCGAAGACCAGGTAGTCATAGTTGCCATTGGCGATGAAGTGCGTCGGTGTTTGGATACTGTAGTTGTACCAAAGTACCTGGTCCCCGGCCGCATCGACGGAGGTATTCACATAGGCGGTGACGGTGAACGGAGGTGGAACGTGGTAGTACTGCGAGAAGGCCACCCAGACCCCGGTGTAGTTCCCGCCATTGGGCGACCACCGGACGAGCGAGGAGTTGAACATCTCCGAGGTGTAGCTCGTGAAGTTCCACGTGTCGTCGACAAAAGAGAGCGTGTCGTTGTTCGAGTCGTAAGATACGACGTTCTGAATCCAGAAGGCGTAGTTGCCGGTTCCGTTCGCCGCACACGGCAGGATGGGGCACTGCTGCCCGAGAAGAGTCACGTTGGGTAGGATGACGTTCTCCTGGGCGCCCCACTCCGTCGGAGTGCCGCTGCCCGGGTAGAAGTTCCGTGGCTGGGAATTAACCGTCAGGATCCCCGCGACGCTGTTCGAGTCCAGCGTGACATTGTTGAGGCTCGTGAGGTCGGTCTGTCCATCGTAGGCCACGCCGGTGGGATCCGTCTGAGACGTCGACGAAGGCCCTTGGCCGCATTCGGCGCTCAGCTCACTCCCGGCCGTTGGGACGCCATTCACCATCTGGTCCGCGATCGGGCCCGTATATGGCAGGTGAAGATCGGCGGAGGGTAGACCCGCCGCGACCGCTCCGTGAGCGATGGAGCGGACGCGCTGGACGAAGGCAGCGTACTGCGGGTCGTTGTAGACGCTCTTGAGCGAGGAACAGTAGCCAGG
>JASHPV010000137.1 GCA_030037875.1 Thermoplasmata archaeon | reverse complement strand
CGGTGGGACGGTCATCGAGTGGAAGGGTTGGTCGTCGGAAACGGACCCGGCGACCCGGAACGGCTCACCGGCACGATCGCCGAGATCGCCCGCATCGCGAAGTCGGACCTACCGGTCCTCGGCATCTGTCTCGGGAATCAGCTGCTGGCGTTGGCCCGCGGAGGTCGCACGTTCAAGCTGAAGTACGGTCACCGGGGCCAGAACAAAACGGTCTGCTTTCCCGACGGCCGGGCGATCATCATGAGCGAAAACCACGGATACGCCGTGGAGCCGAGGTCCCTCCGGGGCACGGGTCTGCGCCCGTGGGCGACCAATCCCGACGACGGAACGCTCGAAGGGCTCCGAGATGGCTCGGGCCGGATCTTCGCCTTGCAGGGTCATCCGGAGGGGCACCCCGGACCCCAGGAAGCGGGATTCGTCTTCGACCGTTTCGCGGAGCGGGTCAAGCGGAGGACGTGATGAGCCGCCGGCACTACGAAAAGATCCTCGTCCTCGGCTCCGGGGCCCTCAAGATTGGCGAAGCCGGGGAGTTCGACTATTCCGGCAGCCAATGTCTCCGGGCCCTCGAGGAGGAGAAGATCTCCACCGTTGTGGTCAACCCGAACATCGCCACTCTGCAGACGGACCCTCAGAAACTCGGGGCGGTCTATCTCCAGCCGGTGCGTCCCGAGTTCGTCGAGCCGATACTCGAAGCCGAGCGACCGGACGGGATCATGTTGGGATTTGGCGGCCAGACCGCCCTCGATTGCGGGATCCGGCTCGCCGACCGGGGTGCCTATCGGCGGACCGGGGTGCGCGTTCTCGGAACCCCGCTCAAGGGGATCCGCGATACCGAGGACCGGGCGCGGTTCGTCACGGCGATGGGCCGCGCCAAGGTACCCGTCCTGCCCAGCCGGGCGGTCTACTCCGTCGAAGAGGCGCTGGCGGCGGTCGACACCCTGGGCCTCCCGGTCATGATCCGAGTGGCCTACACGCTCGGCGGCAAGGGCGGAGGGGTGGCGACGGACCGGACCGGCGTGCGGGAGATCGCGGAACGGGGTCTTCGGCTGAGCCCGGTGGGTCAGATCCTGCTCGAGCGATACGTCGGCGACTTCAAGCAAATCGAGTACGAGATCGTTCGCGACCGGAAGGGCAACGCCCTCACCGTGTGCAACATGGAGAACGTGCTCGCCATGCGCGTGCACACGGGGGACAACATCGTCGTGGCCCCGTCGCAGACGCTCAATGACGCGGAGTATCAGCTCCTCCGCCAGGCGGCCCTGCGAGCGGCCGAAGAAGTGGGAATCGTAGGCGAGTGCAACATCCAGTTCGCCCTCGACCCGAAGAGCGAGGAATACTACGCGATCGAGATCAACGCGCGGCTCTCCCGGTCCAGCGCCCTGGCGAGCAAGGCGACCGGCTATCCCTTGGCGTACGTCGCGGCCAAGCTCGCCCTCGGGTACACCCTGCCCGAACTCAAGAACCGGGTCACCGGCGTGACGACCGCCTGCTTCGAGCCTTCGCTCGATTACCTCGTCGTGAAACTCCCCCGATGGGACCTCGAAAAGTTCGCCCGGGCCGACCGGCGGCTGGGTCCCTCGATGAAGTCCGTGGGCGAGGTGATGGGGATCGGGGCCAGTTTCCCGGAAGCCCTGCAGAAGGCCGTCCGGATGAGCGACCCGAACGCCGACCTCGTGCCGCCGGATTCCGCGCGGCCGCTCCCCGAGATCGACCCCGAGCTTCGGCAGGCCGGGCCTGCGATCATGTTCCGGGTCCTCGAGGCGCTTCAGGCCGGGGCGTCCACCGACCACATCGCCCGGCTGTCCGCCATCGACCCCTGGTTCGTGAACGAGCTCGAGGGGATCGTCCGGACGAGCCGCCAGTTGCGGCGCCTCGCCGGCCATCCGCTCCCGGGTCCCCTGATTCGGCAGGCCAAAGAGCTCGGATTTTCGGACCGGGCGATCGGTCACGTGACGCATCATTCGGAGGCCACGGTCCGGATGCGCCGGCTCCATCTCGGTATTCGACCCCGGGTGCGGATGATCGATACGCTGGCCGGTGAGTGGCCGGCCCGGACGAACTACCTGTACCTCACGTACCGGGCCGATGCCGACGACGTGGACGCCTCGCCCCCCGGGAGCGTCCTGGTCCTGGGCGCGGGGCCCTATCGGATCGGTTCGAGCGTGGAGTTCGATTGGTCGACCACGAACCTGGTCGCGGGACTCAAGGCGGCAGGAATCCCGTCCGTCACGATCCTCAACTCGAATCCGGAAACCGTCTCGACGGACTACGACCGGTCGGACCGGCTCTACTTCGAGGAGATCACCCTGGAACGGGTCCAGGATCTCTTCGACCTCGAGCGATTCCGCGGCGTCGTCACCTGCGTGGGGAGCCAGCTGGCCCAGAACCTCACGCCCGGACTCAAGCGGGCGGGTCTCCCGATCCTCGGCACCTCCCCCGAGGCGATCGAGACCGCGGAGGACCGCTCCCAGTTCGCCCGGCTGCTCGAGCGGCTCGGTATACCGCAGCCGGCATGGAAGGCGTTCACCACCCTCGAGGAGGCTTCCGCCTTCGCCGACGACGTCGGCTACCCGGTCCTCGTCCGGCCGTCGTTCGTGCTGAGCGGCCAAGCGATGCGCGTCATCTGGGGGCGTCCCGACCTCGCTCGCTTCCTCGAGGAGGCGGTCCGGATCTCGCGCGAACACCCGGTCGTCGTAACGAAGTTCGTCCAGGGCGCGGACGAGCTCGAGCTCGACGCGATCGCCGACGGAGAACACGTGCTCGTCGCGGGGGTGCTGGAGCACGTCGAGCGCGCCGGAGTTCATTCAGGGGACGCGATCTTCTCGATCCCGCCGCGGCGCACTCCGGTCGCGGTGCAGGAGGAGCTCGTCCACGCGGCGGAGCAGATCGCACGCGCCCTCCGGATCCGGGGGCCGTTCAACATCCAGTACCTGGTGAAGGAGGGTCAGTTCCAGATCATCGAGCTCAATCTCCGGGCCAGTCGATCCCTTCCCTTCCTGTCCAAGTTCACGGGCCTCCCGCTCATCGAACAGGCGGCCCGGGCGCTCCTCGGTGGACGCCTCGAGCAGACAGGGTGGACGCCGCCGCCCCCCGACCGGTGGGGAGTGAAAGTGCCCCAGTTCTCGTTCCTGCAACTGGTGGGAGCGGACCCCCTCCTCGGGGTCGAGATGCAATCGACCGGCGAGGTCGCGTGCTTCGGAACGAACTTCCCCGATGCCTTGATGCGCGGTCTGTTCGCCGCCGGCTGGGCGTCCCCGCGGACGGGGGGCCGGGCGTTCGTGTCGGTCGGGGGTCCGGCGCTGAAGGCGGACATGCTCCCGTCGGTGGAGCGGTTGGCCGCCCTCGGTTTCGGCCTGGCCGCGACCGAAGATACCGGAGCGTACCTTTCCCAGGCCGGGTTCTCCGACGTGAAGGTCCTCTACAAGGTCAGCGAACCGGACCGGCACCCCAACATCCTCGAGGCGCTGTCCGACCACCAGGTCTCGGTCGTGCTGAACGTGCCGCTCTCGCTCTCCCAGGAGAAACTCGAGCGGATGCTCGAGGATGAGTACGTCCTCCGGCGCCGGGCCGTGGAGCTGGGAGTGCCGCTGTTCACGAGCCTGGAGGTGTTTCAGGCGTACGTCGAGGGCCTGGCGTGGATGAAGGACCACGCGCTAACGGTACAGGCGGCCTACGGTCCCCAGGGCGCGCCCCCCGTGAGTGCCCCGACGGCGAGCCTGGGCGTCCGGCTACCAATCACGGCGCCCGGTCGGCGGGCGTAGCCGGCCCCGCCGCTAGGACCCGGAGGACGACCGGGCGGCGGGCTGGATCGGAAACTTCGTGACCGAGTACTCGGGCACGAGCGTGCTCGTGTCCACGACCTCTGGGAGCCCCCGGATCTTCTCCGTGACGAACTGCAGGACCTGCCGCTTACGCGTGCCCGCCTCCTTGAACTCCAGCACGATGAACACGTCCCAGTCCCCGGTCAGGAGATGGAGTTCCCGGACCTCGGGGAAGGTCAGCACGACGTCCTTGATCCGGTCCAGGTCCCCGCCCCGGACCTTGACGTAGGTAAAGGCGCGGAGCCGGAACATCTCGGTCGGCATGATGTCGCAGAGCCGCTCCTCGGTGAACGACCCGACGCCCTCCAGCCGTTGGCCTGTGGGTCCGATCAGCACGGGGAAGCGTTCCACACCCCGGAGGTGCTCCGCGACGATCTTCGTCAGCATACCCGCTTTGCCCACATCGACGACGCGGATCCGGTACCCCCGGCTGGCGGCGCTCTCCTCGGCCATGGCCAGACAGTGGGCCTGGTCATCCGACAGAAAGTACGCCTCCTCGATCGTGCCGGCGCCCTCGTCGCCGCCGATGTTCGACGAGGTGAGGTCGGCCGCTTCGGGCGGGCCGGCCATCCGGGCGGCGGAGGGCCGGTAAAAGCTCGTGACGGCCTTCTTGCTCTGCACGAACAGCGTGAGCTGCCGGCTCTTGTCCTCGACCATGGAAATCGAGGGGGGAACTGGGGTGCTCTATTTTAATGGGACGTCGCGGAGAAAAAAGATGAAAGAGGTTCGGGTCTGCCGCGCGGCAGACCCGGGGTAAAGTCAGCGGGTCGCTGACCTAGTACCGCTTGTAGCTCTCGGACCGCTCGCGGCCGCCGCTGTCGCCGCCCCCATATCGGGAGCCGCCGCCGTAGCCGCCGCCTCCGCCACCGGAGCCCCGGTCACGGAAGCCGCCGCCTCCGCCGTACGACCGACGCTCGGTCTCGAATTCCTGCTGGCTCATGTCCAGCTGGCTGTTGACCGAGGCGATCTCTTCGTTGGACTTGGAGAGCGCTCCGTACCGGCCCACGTTGAGACGCATGTGGCCTCGGACCAGGGAGACGTATCCGTTGTCGATCAGGATGTTCTCGTCCTTCGCGATCGAGCCGATCTGTTCGTTCCACAGGGAGAGCGTGATGACCGCCGTGTCATCGCCGATGACGGCCTCGGCCACCTTTCGGGGGTCGCCGTACTTTCCCATCACCTGCTTGGCTTCGCCGACGTTGACCACTTTCGCGTGGACGTTGACTTGCTTCGAGCTCGGTGTCAGGTCTCGCACTTTCGTCAGGGGTTTGTCTGCCATTTCTCTGTCGCCTTCTTTTCGCGTTTCGCGTTTTTCCTTGTCGCGAAGACCCCGATCCCCTCGTCGCACTGGGCTGTCGGGCGTCAAAATCCCACAGAAAAGTAGGCGCTCTGACGGCGGCGGCTCAATGGGCTCGGCTCTCGAACTCTTCGACCCGAAGCACTCAGTTGAGTTATTTAAAGCAAACGGCGACGCGAGAGGGTGTGTCACGCCTTCGTTGACCCCTCCACTGTTCGGAGTTCGGCTCCGTTCCCGGTCCCCCGTCCCTTCGTGTCCGTGCGAGACGACCCCGGAATTGGAGGAGCCCCGGCCCGAACGCGGGGGTCAATTCGAATCCAACAGCAGGTTTTTCTCCCGTCGGCCGCGAGAATCAGTCGGAGGGAACGTGACGCGGGAGTTCGACGTCGGGCTCGAGCTGTTTGCTCGCAAGGAATACGCCCGCGCCTCGAAAGTGTTCGAGGAAGTTCTGTTGGGGGACCCCCACCACGCGCGGGCCTGGTCTTACCTGGGGATCTCTTTGGCTCACATGGGGCGCGCGCCCGAGGCCGAGAAAGCCCTGCAACGGGCCATCCAAATCGCCCCCACGAACGGGGAGTGCTGGTTCCATCTCGGCGTCGCCCAGACCCTCGAGGCGGATTGGCCTCGTGCGGCGGAGACGCTGCGGCACGCGGCGGCGCTCATGCCGACCGACCTGGCGGCATGGCACCGCTTGGGGGTAGCCTTGGCCGAGTCCGGTGACGTG